>NZ_CP042176.1:5787500-6091689 GCF_005937885.2 Bradyrhizobium sp. KBS0727
TAATAATCCCGCTTCGGAAAGGCCTCTGCGATCAGCCGCACTTGCGTGTCGTTGAGACCGAAACGGCGATAGGTCTCAGACTGTGCAGGTTCGAGCGCTCGCGGGTTCGGCAGGAATATCCGAGTTGGACAGGATTCGATGATCGCCGGTGCAATCTTGCTGTCGGCAATGTCGCTGAGCGACTGGGTCGCAAAGATCACAGCGACGTTTTTCTTGCGGAGCGTCTTCAGCCATTCACGGATGCGATCGGCGAACAGCGGATCGTCCAGGAACAACCAGGCCTCATCCAGGACCAGAAGCGTCGGACGGCCATCAAAGCGCGCTTCGAGGGCATGAAACAGGTAGGTCAGCACCGGTGCCACCAGTCCCGGCAGCGCCATCAATTCTTCCATCTCGAAAGTCAGCACACCGGCGCCGGACAACCTGTCGGCATCGGCATCGAGAAAGCGCCCGTAAGGGCCTTCCAGCGTATAAGGGGTTAGCGCCTGACGCAGTGCATCGCGCGCCAGCAAGGCCACTAAACCAGTCATGGTGCGTTCCCTGACCGGTGCCGAGCCAAGGCTTTTCAAGGCCGACCAGATGCTCTCCTTGACCTCGGGCGTGATCGCGACGCGCTCATGGGCGAGAACGCCACACAGCCAGTCGAGCGCCCAGAGCCGCGCTCCCTCGTCGTCGACATCCCGGAGTGGCTGAAACGAAAGTCCACCCTTCACCCCCAACTCATACCAGGCGCCGCCGAGCGCAAGCGTCGCCGCGCGGGCCGAACGGCCCTTGTCGAAGATGACGAGCTGAGACTTCTGATACCGTCGGAATTGAAGAGCCAGGACCGAAAGCAGGACAGATTTGCCGGCGCCAGTCGGGCCGACGATCAGGCTATGGCCGACATCGCCGACATGCAGCGTCAGGCGAAACGGCGTCGCGCCCTTGGTCTTGGCCAGCAGAAGTGGCGGTCCATCCAGATGTTCGCAGCGCGCCTCACCCGCCCAAACGGAAGACAAGGGACACATATGGGCGAGGTTGAGGGTATGGACGATCGGCTGACGTAGGTTCGCGTAGGCCTGCCCGGGCAGGCTACCGAGCCAGGCTTCCACCGCGTTGACGCTCTCCCGGATCGTCGTGAAGCCGCGGCTGTTGATGGCCCGCTCCACCGCGCGAATCTTCTCGTCAGCCGCGTGGGAATCCTCATCGTGAACCGTAACAGTGGTCGTGATGTACCCAAAAGCGACAAGATCATCGCCAAGTTCCTGGAGTGCCGCGTCGGCGTCGACGGCCTTGTTGTCGGCGTCGGTATCGAGCAAGGCCGCCTGCTCGTTAAACATCACCTCCTTTAGGATGGCGCCCAGAGATTTCCGCTTGGCAAACCATTGCCGTCGATAGCGGGAAAGCGCGGCGTGGGCTTGCGTCCGGTCCAGCGGCAGAAAGCGGGTCGCCCATCGATAGGCGACGCCAAGGCGGTTCAGATCGTCGAGCACACCGGGAAAGGTGACAGCCGGAAAGCCGAGAACGGTTACGGTCCGAAGATGACTGCGGCCGATTGCCGGCGAGAGTCCTCCGGTCAACGGCTCGTCGCTCAGGAACGCGTCCAAATAGGCCGGAATCTCGGGAACCCGGACGGGATGCCGCTTGGTCGACACACAAGCATGCAGATGGGTAAGCGTGTCCTGGTCATCGAGCGCGGCGATTTCCGACAACACTGATGACAGCAGATCGACAGCCCGATCTGTCTCCTGAATGAAGCGCTGAAGGTGCTCCTGGTACCCGCCGGTGCGGCCCGCCCTGGTGTCGCGTTCTGCCGGATCATCAACCGAGCCGCCGTTCTCCGCTGAATTGGCGTTAGCCGTCCCCCGTGCATGGGCCGCGTTCTTTCGCCGAAACAAACCCGATAACGGATTCGAGCTGAATGTCGCATCGTCCGGATTTTCCAGAAACAGGCCCTCCAGCCTCGAGACCCGTTCGACCGGCGGCAGATACATGAAGGTGAGATGTGAGATGCTCTCAAAATGTTGGCCGCCCTGACGCGAAAGGTCATCCCATGCCGCGTCAACCGTTCCCTCAAAGGAAGCGCGTCGCTCCTCGTCGACCAGCCAGGACACCGCATCGGGAAATTTCGATCGCGGGTAATCCGAAGCGGTCATGCGCGTGGCATCGAAGAACAGCGCCCAGCCTGACCCGAATCGTTTCAGGACATTGTTGACGCGCGATGCGGCACTCATCAGTTCCGCTTCGGTTGCGCTGTCGAGATCAGGACCACGGTAACGAACCGTTCGCTGGAAACTGCCGTCCTTGTTCAGGACAACTCCCGGCGCAACCAGACACGCCCAAGGCAGCCAATCGGCCAGGTGATTTGCGTGGGAGCGGAATTCGCGCAAATTCAGCATGCGAGCCATCCCTTGTGCTTGGTGTGGCGGACCGCGACTTCGACAAAGGCCGGGTCGCGCTTGGCGAGCCAGACGGCGATGCCATGGCCGACGATCCAGAGGACGAGGCCGGCGAGCCAAAGCCGCAAGCCGAGCGCCAGGACGGCCGAGAGCGTGCCAATCAGGATGGCGGCGGCCCGCGGCGCGCCACCGATCAGAATCGGCTCGGTCAGCGAACGGTGAAGGACGAGTTCAAAGCCGTCGCGCCGCATCAGATCAGCGCTCCGCCGCCGAAGGAAAAGAACGATAGAAAAAACGAGCTTGCGGCAAAGGCGATGGATAGGCCGAACACGACCTGGACCATCTTTCGGAAGCCGCCCGAAGTGTCGCCAAAGGCGAGCGAGATTCCCGTCACCGTGATGATCATGACAGCTACGATCTTTGCGACCGGTCCCTGTACGGATTCCAGAATGCGCTCGAGCGGCGCCTCCCACGGCATGCCGGAGCCAGCCGCATGCGCGGTGGAAACCGTCAGCAACGTGACGATCGCGCTCGCGCCAAATTCGGCCATCACTGGGCCAGCAACGTCGCGAACCCGTCCCAGGCGCACGCGCGTTGATTTGCGTAGTCCGAACATCATTGGATTCTCCAGTTTTCGATCAAGGATGATTGATTGGGTTCGGCAGGCCGGGCGGAATTTCGAGGATGTACTCGCCCGAAAGATCGAGGCCTTTGACCTCGACAGCTGTCTCGATCCGGCGCCCTGGCCCCCGCCCCTTGATGAACACGACGAGATCGATGGCTTCTGCGATCAGGCGGCGGGGAACAGTCGTTACCGCCTCCTGGATCAGCTGCTCGATGCGATAGAGCGCCGCGCGCGCCGAGTTCGCGTGCACGGTTGCAATTCCACCGGGATGGCCGGTGTTCCAGGCCTTCAGCATGTCGAGGGCTTCCCCGCCCCGGACCTCACCGACCACGATCCGGTCGGGGCGCAACCGTAGGGTCGAGCGCACGAGATCGGCTAGCGTTGCGACGCCGGGTTTGGTCCTCAGCGCGACGGCATCCTTGGCGTCGCATCGTAACTCGCGGGTGTCCTCGATGATCACTACACGCTGGTCGAGGCCCGCGACCTCGGCAAGCAGCGCATTGGCGAGCGTAGTCTTGCCGGAGCCAGTTCCGCCGGCGACCAGGATGTTGCGACCTTCTGCAACCGCTGCGGTGAGGATCTTTGCCATCACCGGCGATGCAATCTGGGCTTTGACGTAATCTGCCAAACGGAAGGTCGTCATTGCCGGTTTGCGGATGGCAAAGCAGGCCGCCAGCGTAACCGGCGGCAAGAGCCCCTCGAACCGCTCGCCAGTTTCTGGCAACTCAGCAGAGACAACAGGAGAAGAGCCACTAGCCTCAGCGCGGACGTGGCTCGCTACCAGACGGATGATCCGCTCGGCCTCGTGGGGTGTCAGAACCACGCCGGTGTCGGCGCGCCCGGAACCATGGCGGTCGAGCCAAAGCCGTCCGTCCGGATTGACCAGAACTTCGACCACGTCCGGTTCATCGAGCGCCAACGCGATGGCTGGGCCCATGGCGGTGCGCAACATATTGCGGCGGCGCTCACGGGTCTCGGGCGAGAGGAGATCAGACATTGCCGACCTCCTCTCGTCCTTCCGGAGAATGCTCCGGCGGCTCGCCCGTTGCGTCCATTGCACGGGGATTAGTTTCATTGTCTGCCGCTGGCTGGCCCAACGGCGCGCCCTCTTCCAGATTCCGAAAAAACAGATCCGGATTGGACGCACTGACCCGCTCCATCACGTCGGCCACGAGCCGCCCGCCCGAGGCGACGCGTTTGCCGACCTGTGCGACAAACATATCGAAGCGTTCACGCCCCAAGGCGCGCGCGGCGTTCTGATCGCCAGATGGCAATGGCGGCGTAATCGTGAGGTAGTAGCGGACAAAGAGGGCAATGGTTTCCGCCGTAATCGAGAGATCACGGTCGATCTGACCAAGCTGCCGGCTCATGCGGTCGAGACGCCGCACCAGGGCTGCATCGCCGCTTTGATCGCGCTCCGGGTTAAGAAAGCGGTCGAGGGCAGCGTCGACGATCGCAGACTTGTTGGTTCCTGGTCGGTTGGCCGCCAGTGTAAGACGCTTGGCGACCTGGTCGGAGAGATACACAGACAGTTTCGGTTTCATGGTTTTGTCCATCAAAAGGCTGGGAGCAGATCGTCGTCGTCGCGCGTGACCGCATGGGCGCGGCGCACCGTTGCCGGCCCATTGGCAGCGCGCTGCATCTGGTTGCGATCGGAGGCCGCGTCGGAATCGTCTTCAAAGAGGCGTTCCTCACCGGAAGAAGTCTCGCCGACGCCGTGCGCGGGTTCGTCGAACAGGGGCAGTTGCTGCTTGAGCCCGCCCTCTTCCTCGGCGCTCTGCATCAGATCGCGGAACGGAAGCGTTGCCAGCCGGAGATCGACCTGCCGAAGCTGGTCTTGCCAATCATGGGCTCGCGAGCGGGGACAATCGGCGTATGCGCCGCTGTCAAGCCGTGGCGGCGGAAGCAGCCGCTTGCTGAAGTTTGCGTCCTCATAGTGCCGCAGCTTCTTGGCGCGTACGGGTGCAAGGCCCGACACGAGCACGATCGCTTCATCCTGGGGAAGCTGCATCACTTCGCCCGGTGTTAGCAGGGGCCGAGCGGTCTCCTGCCGGCTGACCATGACGTGCCCTAGCCAGGGCGCGAGCCGATGGCCGGCATAGTTGCGTTGGGCCCTGAGCTCCGTGGCAGTGCCGAGCGCGTCCGAGATACGTTTGGCAGTCCGCTCATCATTGGCTGCAAACGCGATCCGCACATGGCAATTGTCGAGGATGGCGTTGTTCTCGCCATAAGCCTTGGCGATCTGGTTGAGCGACTGCGCGATCAGGTAGGCGCGGATGCCGTAACCGGCCATGAACGCCAGCGCGCTCTCGAAGAAGTCAAGCCGCCCCAGCGCCGGGAACTCGTCCAGCATCAACAGGAGTTGCCGCTGCGTCGGCGCTCCATCATTCGTGTTCAACGTTTCGGTAAGGCGGCGGCCGATCTGATTGAGGATCAGCCTCATCAAGGGCTTGGTACGGCTGATGTCGGAGGGCGGCACCACGAGATAGAGCGTGACTGGCCTGTCGGCGGCAACGAGGTCAGCGATCCGCCAGTCGCAGGCCTCGGTATTGCGGCCGACGGTCGGATCCCGATAAAGCCCGAGGAAACTCACCGCGGTCGACAGCACACCGGAGCGTTCATTCTCGGACTTGTTGAGCAGTTCGCGCGCCGTTGCCGCCACAACAGGATGAACCTTCGGTGCGTCCACCGTGCCGAGATGGTTGGTCGCCATCATGATCCGCAGTGTCTTTTCGAACGATTGCGCGGGATCGGCGAGGATTTCGGTGACGCGAGTGAGGGTCTTGTTCTCCTCGGCGTAGAGCACGTGAAGGATCACCCCGACGAGGAGCGCATGGCTGGTCTTTTCCCAATGGGTGCGGCGCTCGAGCGCGCCCTCCGGATCGACCAGAATGTCGGCGATGTTCTGAACGTCCCGGACTTCAGCGGCGCCCTTGCGTACCTCAAGCAGCGGATTGTACCGGGCACTCCGCGTGTCGGTCGGGTCGAACAGCAAACAATGCGAGAAGCGCGACCGCCAGCCGGCCGTGAGGTGCCAGTTCTCGCCCTTGATGTCGTGAACCACGGCAGACGAGGTCCAGGAGAGCAAGGTCGGCAGTACCAGACCGACACCCTTGCCCGAGCGCGTCGGAGCAAAGCACATCACATGTTCTGGACCGTCGTGGCGAAGATAGTCGTCGTCGATGCGGCCGAGGAAAACGCCCTTGGCCCGGAACAGACCGGCGCCAACGATTTCCTTTGGTGTCGCCCAACGCGCCGAGCCGTAGGTCGTGACCAACTGATTTTGCCGCGCGCGCCAGACGGAATTGACGACGGCAAACAACGCGCCTGCAATCCCTCCACCTGCGGAGACCGCACCGGCGCGCTCGAATATCTCGGGCGCATACGCTTCATACGCATACCACCACTCAAACAGCCGCCAGGGCAGATAGACCGGATAGCCCGACAGCGTGAACCAGGGCGAGCCAAGGCCGTCTTGATAGACGAGCGCGCTGGCCGTCCACTGCGTCGCGCCCCACGTCGAGGTGACGACAATGCCGAAGACAACGGCGATCTGTCCCAGATAGATTTTTGCCGGAAACATTCCTTGCCCCATTCACAGCGCGACGTGAACGGCGCGATGAAGAGGGCGAGAACGATGCACATTCAATCGAAATAAAAATCGCGCTCCGCAACGAGAACCGCGTTGATCAAATGCGCTGAAGTGAGATCACGCGTAAGCCAACTTCGGAGTAGTGCGGGAAACACCTCAATAGAATGTGAGCGGTTTGATGATGCTGGCTCACGCTTCCAGCGACCATCCGGCCAACGGAAGGCCACGCCGATATTCGGAATCGGAAACGCCCGACTCGACAATCCGGGAGCCCAGGGATCTTCCGATTCCATGCTCCCGTACCCGATTTGGGACGATTTCGCGATTAATGGCTAGTTATACTCAGTCCGCGGATTGAGTATAACTGGGCTGGACTCTGGGTGGAACCCGAGTTATACTCAGCCCGCGAGTTGAGTATAACATCCAGGATTCTACGATGGCGGCACCTCCGCTGGTCGCGCAGACCACTTATGCCGAGCTTCTGGAACGGTGCGCCGGCGCCGCGTTCCACGACGCCTTCGACGACGAAGGCGCCTTCACGCCCAAAACGGTCAAGGGACGCCGCTACTGGTATTTCCAGACCGGCTCCGGCGAGGCGCGTACGCAACGTTACGTCGGTGCGGAAACGCCCGAACTTCTTGAACGTATCGCCCGCCACAAGGAGGTCCGGGACGATGAACGCGAACGTCGTGCCCTGGTCCAGACATTGGTGCGATCCTTCTACCTTGCCCGTCCCCTCCCCGAAATCGGCGAGGTTATCGCCGCGCTGGCGAAGGCCGGCGTGTTCAGGCTTCGTGGCATTCTGGTCGGCACGGTCGCCTACCAGACCTATTCCGCGATGCTCGGCGTCAGACTTTCTGGCGGCGCCTTGCAGACCGGTGACATCGACATCGCCCAGTTCAAGAACGTGTCGGTTGCCGTCGGCGACAGTACTCCGCCGGTACTCGACGTATTGAAGGAAGTCGACAAGACCTTTCGCGCGGTCCCACACACCGTCGATGGCAGACGGGTGACCAGCTATGCCGCCAAGGGTGGACTGCGGGTGGATTTCTTGACGCCGAACGAAGGCGGAGAAACCGGCAAACCCCAGCCCCTGCCCGCGCTTCGAACCGATGCGCAGCCCTTGCGCTTTCTCGATTTTCTCATCCACGATCCCGAACCGGCGGTGATCCTGCATGGTGCCGGCATTTACGTTCAGGTTCCGGCACCGGCGCGGTACGCGATTCACAAGTTGATCGTTTCACGCCGGCGGCCTGAAGGTCAGGCAAAACGTGACAAGGATCTGCTGCAAGCCGAGGCGTTGTTCGAGGCGCTTGCGGACAAGCGTCCCCATGAACTCAAGAGCGCATGGCAGGAAGCCTATGAGCGCGGTCCGACGTGGCGGCAGTTGTTGGCCGAAGGCATCGGGCTATTGAGCGCCTCCGCCCGGGATCTGACATTGAAGAGCGTCGACAGCCGACGGTCGATCGTTCCGGGGATCGACTTGGTGTTTAACAATCCCCCCGCCCGCTATGATTTCAGCCGGGATATCGTGAGCTTCGAGGGCACCGCACTCGGCAGTCCCGTTGCCTGCGCCATCAGCCGCGAAGCGCTCGACGATCATTTCGGGACCGACGGTCTCGGACAGGACGGCCGCCTCGAAGGCTTTCTCAAGAGCAGATCGAGGATCGAACTGATGGCCCGCGCCAAATATCTTTCCTGGCCGGTCGAAGAGCCCGCCGCGGTATTGATCAAGACCATGGATATCAAGAAGCTCTCAGAGGAGATATCCACGGCGGCGCCAGCGGCACCGGCCGGCCGGTCGGGCAAGAAGCGCTAGCGCTTGAAGGTACCGGCCTGCCGGAGGAGGCTTCACCGTCCCAACCCGCGTTTGGTCCCGACCGACCAGGAAATCCCCGCACCGCCGACGACACCGGTGACCGCCTGCCCTTTTGCGCGTTCAAGCACCGGCCGCCATGGCACTAGGCTGAATTCCTGCGCCCGTTCGATCAGGGCAAACCGACCACTGTTCAGCGTCAGCGCCCGCCGATAGGTTCCGGTCGGCCGGTCGCCGGGCTTGATCTCGGAATATCCAAGGCCGGTTTCGCCGGCGATGCGGGCGCCGGTCTCGGCAAGCTCACGCCGCTCCAGGGTCTGCAGCATATTGCGCGCATAGACCATGCGGCCGTCCTGATCGCGCGCGAGCCCCTGCTCGAGCAACCATTGGCGCCGTGCCCGAATCGCCGCGCCGACCTCTGATCCAAGCCCCATCGGGGCGATCGTCTCAGGGTCCTTCGCAACCAGCTGACGGTCAAGCCAGGTCGCGCCGTTGGCGTTGGGCAACGCTTCAAGGTTCTGCCACGACAATACCGTCATGCGCACAGGACGTTCTGAACGGTTCACCGCCTCGAAGCGCTCTGCCCGGTCGAGATGACCTTGCCCGACATTCCATCGCCCGTCCGGCAACCGCTCGGCCAAGCCCTGCCTTCGCATCGCCTCAAGCCGGCGAGCGTGGCTTTGGATAAACTCGGCTGAAGCGCGCGGGTCGGTGTCGCGATGAATATCCACGCTATAGAGCCCTTGGTTGCGCGTCGCGATGTCCGCAATGGTACGGTCGACCTGGCGCGGACCTGTCTCCCGTGCACGCAGCTCGATGATCGTGTTCCGAACCAGCGGCTCGTCATCGGCGCGCCGTAACCCGAGCTCGACGTAATGCGTCCGGCCGTCGATCCCGTCGACAATCGCATAGCGCCGCTCACGCAGTTCGTCCGAGAACCCTTCCGCGACCAGGCGTCCGACGACACGGCCGCCTTCTTTGGAGTCGAAGATCGCCTGATCGGCCGCAGCGCGATTTAACCCCGCGCCCTTCAAGTCGCGGTGCATGGTCTTGATGATATCGCCGCGCTCCCCCATGCGCCGCAAGGTCGGTTCGATATCTCCGGCGATCCGCCACATACCCGGCGCCGTTTCTTGTGCCAGTTCCAGGCGCTCGAGCGCCCGAAGCCTGCCCATCCGCATGGCATGATGCCGCGGGTCGCGCTCCGGCTTTTCGGAAAGCGCAAGGACGCTGTCGCGCGCGTCACGGAGGATCGCGCGGTCGAGACGGGTGAAACGCTCCGCGCCAACCTCCTGCTCGAGCTTGCGCAGATGGTCCAATTCGCTTTCGGGCCCCAGTTCACGGGTGATCAGTTCGCTCGCCCGGGCCCGCATCCCATGGCCGATGTAATCGCGGGCGATCACGAGGTCGTTCCCATGGTCGTCCTTGCCCCGCACCACGATGTGGCTGTGGGGGTGGCCGGTATTGAAGTGATCGGCGGCGACCCAATCGAGCCTGGTTCCGAGATCGGATTCCATCTGCCGCATCAGGTCGCGGACGAACGGTTTGAGGTCGGCGATTTCGGCAGAGTCCTCCGGCGCCACGATGAAACGAAACTGGTGGCGGTCGCCTTCGGCTCGATCAGCAAAAGTCTTGGCATCAACACGATCGTGGCCTTCATCGTAAAGCTCGCCGGGATTCCCCTCGCGCGTGACGCCGTCGCGCTGGACATAGCGCAGATGAGCCCGCACCGCGCCGGCATCGCCTGCCTTGATGCGGACGATCCGCGCCTTGATGACGACCCGGCGCTGGCCCAGAGAGCGACGGCTGGCGGACACCATTCCCTGCGCATAGCCACGGCCGATGCGTGAGCCGGTAAAACCGGAAGCTCGGTGCGTTGTTCCGATGCCGGCTTTTTGCGCGATCTTGCGGACGCGCTTGACGTAGCCGATTGCCTTGCGGCCGCGACGGTTGCCGATGCGGCCAAGCCTGACTTTGAACTCGTCGTCGATGTCGGACACACGCGCGCTCCGTTTGGCAGCAGGCGCATGTGTGAATACATCTTCGGTGCGTCAAGACGCAGACGTCGTTCATCAATTGCGAAAGGTACTTGACTGTGAGTTGGCGACACCGCCTTCGACGGTGGCGACAAACCTTGGATGTGCAGACAACGACTTAGGCGCGTTTGGGCGCCAGTGCTTTTATCTTGCCCTCCCGCTTGATCTCCGTAAGCGTCCGAGTCCTGCACGACTTTCCGAGAGTGCGTTGTCGTTCCATATCGGGTTCCTTGCTGCATTGGAGGATCTCCGGTGGGTACGGAATATTTCAAGAACGAGGCGCTCCGTTCTTTTTGGTCGGTACACGTTGAAGCGTGGCGACGAAGCGGTCTGAGCAAACGCAAATATTGTCGTCAGCATCGTCTCAGCTGCAGCACATTCGATCGCTGGCTGCGGCATCTGATTGACGTTGAAACCCTGAAAATACGTGCGGAATTGCGTCGAGAGGAACGTCGGGAGCGGCTCCGCAAGAAGCGGAGTCCGGTGTCGAACGACCAGCGCTGCAGAGCCGTGCAAGCGTTCTGGGCGATGCACGTCGAAGCGATGAGATGGTGCGGAATGAACATGCAAGCGTATTCCCGGGCACATGGCATATCGCAGCACAGCTTGAGGCGGTGGCGTGATCTGATCGACGCCAATGAAGTGGAAATCGACTGGCGGACCCATCTTCATCCGAGTGCCCGCCCCCTGGTAAGCACTAGTGCTAGCAGCGCTGCTAAGGAGTCCGTCGCCGGAACGCGCTTGACAGATACGCCGACAGCTGATCCGCCGAGCGATGGACGTGCCAACCGACGCCGCTTCAGTGAGGAGGAAAAGCTGGCGATCGTCCGCGAGTCCGAACAACCCGGCGCCACCGCCGCCGAGGTTTGCCGGCGCCACGGCATCGTCAGCAGCATGCTGTTCCGGTGGCGGGTACAGTTCGGGTTCGGCAAGCGAGCACCGGCCAAGTTGGTGGCTGTGAAAGTTACCGCAGCGCAATCGGGAACGCTCGTCCTGAACGATCTGTTGCAGCCGCCCGACGGCATGACGGTTGTCGAATTGGACGATGGGCGACGTGTCTTTGCACCGATGGGCAGCGATCCGGATGCAGTCCGTCGACACGTCATCGAGCAGGAGATAGCACGATGATGATTGTTCCGGCCGGGGTGAAGGTGCATCTGGCCTTGGGATATACCGACATGCGCAAAGGCCTGGATGGGCTCGCTACGCTCGTTCAGGAACACCTCAAGAAGGATCCGTTCTCCGGCCACCTGTTTGCCTTCCGCGGCAGGAATGCGAGCAGACTGAAAATCCTGTTCTGGGACGGCAACGGACTCTGCCTGTTTACCAAGCGCATCGATCAAGGTGGCTTCATCTGGCCCAGAATGAGCGATCCAGGTGGCACCGTGACGCTGTCTCCAGCGCAACTTGCGATGCTGATCGAAGGCATCGATTGGCGCACACCCGAGCGTCGATGGCGCCCCGCCATCGCGGGCTGAATCGCAGAAACCCGCATAGAATATAGCGAAGTTGCTTCTTCGAATCAGCATGTTCGAGTAGAATCGGACATGCAGCTCGATCTCAACAATCTGCCGTCGGATACGACACTTCTGCATCGCTTGGTGCGCGACATCGCCGCGACAATTGAGCATCGAGACAGCGAGATCGAGCGTCTTCAGGCAATCATCAAACAGCTTCAACGCGCGCAGTTCGGGCGTCGCTCCGAGCGCCTTGATCCCGACCAACTGGCGCTCACGCTGGAAGATATCGACAGCGATATCGGCCGCATTGAGGAAAGCCGGCCGGTTATTGTATCGGAGCCGCCAGAGGCACCGTCGCGGCGCGCACCGCTGCCCGATCACCTGCCGCGCGAGGACATCCTGCTTGACGTCGATGGTGAGGCCTGCAGCTGTTGCGGTGGCGCGCTGCATTCGATCGGCGAGAGCGTCAGCGAGATGCTGGACTGGGTTCCGGCGCAGCTTCGCGTGGTGCGCATCACGCGCCCGAAGTACGCCTGCCGAGCCTGCGGTAAGGTTGCCCAGGCGCCTGCGCCGGAGCGGCCGATCGCCGGCGGATTGGCGACTCCAACCCTGCTCGCCCACGTGCTGGTCAGCAAGTATTGCGATCACACGCCGCTTTATCGGCAGTCGCAAATCTTCGCCCGGCACGGCGTCGACCTCGGCCGTTCGACGCTGGCCGGATGGGTTGGCGGCGCATGCTGGTGGCTCGAGGCGCTGCACGAGCGATTGTGCAAGAACGTGTTTGCCTCCGACCATCTGTTTGCCGACGACACGCCGATCCCGGTGCTCGATCCGGGAAGAGGACGCACCAAGACCGGACGCCTGTGGGTCTACGTCCGCGAGCAGCGGCCCTGGAGCGGACCTGAACCGCCGGCAGCGGTCTATTTGTTCGCACCCGACCGAAAGGCCGAACGTCCGGTATTGCACCTGGCGGGCTTCAAAGGTGTCCTGCATGTCGATGGCTATGCGGGCTTCGAGCACCTGACCGTCAACGGCGACGTCATGCTCGCGGCATGTTGGGCCCATACAAGACGCAAGTTCTACGAAGTTGCCGAGGCCACCGGTTCGCCCATAGCGACGGAAGCCTTGCGCCGGATCGGTGAGCTCTATGCCATTGAAGCCCGCGTCCGTGGGCAGTCGTCTGTCCATCGGCTCGCTGAGCGGCGCTCCTTCTCGAAGCCGGCCGTGCAGGCCCTGCAAACCTGGTTTGAGGCGCAGCTTGTACGCGTGCCCGGCAGCAGCACGCTTGCGGAAGCGATCCGGTACGCGCTCTCCCGTTGGGAAGGTCTGACGCGCTTCCTGCACGATGGCCGCGTTGAAATGGACACCAATCCGGTCGAGCGTGCAATCCGCCCGGTGGCGCTCGGCCGGAAGAACCATCTCTTCGCCGGCAGCGACGGCGGAGGGAATCGTTGGGCAGTCGTCTGCTCGCTGATCGAAACCTGCAAACTCAACGGCGTCGAACCCTACGCTTATCTCACCGACGTGCTCACGCGCATGGTCGACGGACATCCGATCAACCGTCTCGACGAACTGCTGCCGTGGGTTTGGAAACCAGAGATTCATGTCAAGACCTGACTGGCGTGCAAGAACCGGACGCATACTGATCTCCGAACATGAGACCGCTGGCAATTGCAATAGTCGTCCGTTGTAACGATAATGCTTGACGGTCCATCATTACGATGGTGGGGATAATGCAGTCTTCCCGAAACAGAGCGGATGCTGAGCCGCTCTCGGAAGCCGTTGCCGCGCTTCGTGAGTTGGTCTCGCGCGCGCGAAAAGCCAACGATCGGTCGTTCGACGACGGCCAGTCGGTCGATGCCTGGAAGAGCGATGAACTCAGTGCCGCCGTAGAGCGTACTGAAGCGATGATCGCTAAGGCGGAAGCTGCCATAGCGGAGCCGGGTACAGAGTAGGAGCTCGCTCGCCCAATCGGTACATTGCCAGCGAGACCGCTCGGCTCTTCAAGACCATGTGCAGCCCCCGTACTCATACTGATCTCGAGCCGCGCCGCCTCGATTCCTTCGATGGCTTCCACGACTGGGCTCATATCGAGCCGAATTCACGAAACACATTCGAGATTTTTGCCGCTTCATTGGCAGATCACTGGTCTCTCAAGGCCCCGGGGACTGCTCCCAGCGGGCACGCGGCTAGCCCGGAGGATTCCAGGTCCATAGCGGGTGCGCCACGCCTAGAATATCGCACCGCATGACCGGCCCGAAATACCTCGAGTCGAACGAATTCGGATGCGGTTGCAGCAAGAAAAATTCGCCGTCGATCAGCTTCATGCACCCCTCCCACGCCGGCAACGGACGCCCGTCGCGATCGTTATCGAAGGTCTCAGCAACGACCTTGCCGTTGATGGCAATCGCGTGCACCGGTTCCTTCGAACGGCAGACTTCATCGCCGCCTACGGCCGCGATTTCCTTGAGGAGCGGTACCGACGGCGGCAGAATTCCGCGCGCCACAATCATCAGCTCGATCAACGGCGGCGGCTGGACGACCGCTGTCTCTCCGACGCCGGGAAAACGGTTCTCCAGATAATAGAAACCAAGAGGTGCGCTGCCCGTGGCATTGTAGATGACGAGCGGTGTGTGACTTCCGAACGTAACGAGCATCGAAACGACAGCCGCCGACATCGCGGCCAGCACAGGCACTTGCCGGCGCAGGCGTTTGTGATCAATTCGCATCGGACGTCGACCTCCGCTTGCTGGCTTGCGAATAATCGACGAGGTCTTCGATGTGATAACGGACGTAGCGTCCGTGCTTGCGGTAGAGCGGGCCCGTGCCCTTCACCCGCATTTTCTCAAGCGTATTCTTGGTGAGCCGCAGCCAGGCCGCCGCCTCCGCCGTATTCAGAAAAGGCCGATCAGGCTCTTTCTTTGCATCGTCCGTCATGTCCAACGCTCCCTGTCCCGCGGCTCGTCAAGATGCGGGGGCGAGAAGAAGCGTCGTCAGATTGCAGCGCGGGCGGGAGTGGCGAAGATGACCGAGGGTGAATTCGCCACCCCACGCCGGCAAAAATGGTCAACTCGGCAAATGACCAGGACAGCTAGAACAGCAGATCGCGGTAACCGCCCTTCATCAACTCGGTACCCTTGGCGACCAGCCGCCTTGTGCGGTCCTTGAGGAACTGGCTCGGCCCCTGCCATTCCTCGCCTACCTTTTTCTCCCCGAAGATGGCGATGGCGATCTGCCGATAGGTCTTGCCGTGCAGGCTTTCGTCGAGCGCGACCAGCGCGTGATGGAGGCGTTCGTCGACGGCAAATGCCGGCCGGTTGCCAACGGACGGGGCCTGTTCCGTAAAACGATGAAGGCGCTTGAGCAGTTCGGTTTGCGCGCTCAGGTCGGCAAAACCGTCGATCTCGAAGACGGGCGCAAAAGGATTTGTCAGGGCCGCGACGTCGCGGATTTCGAGGGGAATGTGGACACCTGGTCCCTTCATCAGCACCAGCGGAACGTTATCGACGCCGATCGCTACCACACGATCGGCATTGAAACTCGATAGCGTGAGCGGTGTGAGGTTTTCACGATGTGTCGCTGGCGCGGCCCTGACCCGGACCACCTGTTTCAACGCGGCCATATGCCAGAACACCGGGGCTTGCCGGGCAACTACCGACGGATCGGCGAAGGCATAGAGTCCCCATCTTTCGGCGCGCGGAAAGCGCCGCCGCAACCGCAACAGCCGGGTGCCATCCTTCAAGGTAATATGCGGCAAGTGTCGCGGCACGGAGCTTCGCCAGTCCGCACCGTAGTCCGGATTTCGGCGCAGGAATTCCCACGCCCAGTCGCTTCGATCGTAGGACGCTGGACCGCTAAAAATGGCTGCGTCGCGTGGAAGGCCGCTCGCTGTATCGGCGTGATTTCGGTTCAGGCGAAGCCCCAGCATCCAAGCAAGCGATCAAGCGAGCCATCATCGTCGAAACAAAATGCGGCGAGAGAACGGCCCCCGCGCTGATCGCGCGCGGGCCGAACTCGGGCGCCGCGAGTGACAGGCTCACAAGGTCCTTGCTGCCGGCTTCGCCGCGCCGGATCCAGTCAGCACCAGCCTCGACGCTTGGGTAACGACCCTGAAGTCGGGATGGGTCCGGCTCTCGGTGTTGAAGTGGCAGATCTGTCAAGCTGCCAGCTCCGATCGGGGATAAAAGAGAGGCCGGAACGCATCTGGCGCTTAACCGTGTGAGCTTGTCAGAAGTTGGCTAGTGCTTTCCGCGAGCCGGGCCGCAGGCCCGGCGAGCCGCGGGCGCGGAAACGCGTCCGCCGCCGATCCGAAACCCGGATCGGCGGAAAATCACAAATTTGAGGCCCTCAAGAACGCGAAGCCGCGCAACCTGGCTTCCGGTTGCGCGGCCCAGCGATTTAGGTGGCGCGTTCCAGCAATCGCTTGGCCCTGCCCTCAAGCTCCAGACGCGCGTCCTGATGGGCCTTGCCACGCGCCAGCGCGGTGATCCCCTGCACGAAGTCAAACACGCTTTCCGGTGGGCGACCTTCTTCATGCAGTACGGTCTCGATGATTTTCACCGTCTCGGACTTGGAAAACCCGCGCTTGCGCAAAAAACCGTTGCGGTCCTCGTCGCTGCGGGCGACAATCCGCTCGCGCGCAACCTTGATACCGGCGATGAACGGCGCGGGCGACGAATCGGCAAAGCGCGTCAACGCGGGAGCTGCCTCATGCGCAAAGCGTTGGGCGGCAAATTTGGAGTGCCGGATCGTAATTTCCTCAAAATTCTCGACGCCCCAGAGGTTGCGGTTCATGCAGACGGCCCGGAGATAAAACGAGGCAATGCCGAGCGTCTTCGATCCAACCTCGCTGTTCCAGCAATAGAACCCCCGGAAATACAAATCCGGCGAACCGTCTGACAGGCGACCCGCCTCGATGGGATTGACATCATCAACCAGAAACAAGAACACGTCGCGGTCGCTGGCATAGAGCGTCGTGGTGTCCTTGGTAATGTCCACAAATGGGTTATGCGTCATCGTGTTCCAATCGAGCACGCCCGGCACCTTCCACCGCGTATCTCCGGTCCCATTGCCTGCGATCTTCATGACGGCTGCGACAAGTTCGTGATCCCAGATGCGGCCATAATCCGCACCCGTGACGGCACGAAGCTCGACGCGACCGTCATCGGCCTCCAGTGTTTTCACCAACTCGGCGCGGTGCGACAGCAAGCCGTGTTGCAGATTGATCCCGGCCAACGGCGCGGGAAGCTGCCGCATGTAGGATGATGGCGCGCCGACGAGACTGCATAACTGCCCAAAGCTCCAATGCGTCGGCGCGACCGGTTCGTCACGACCCGGGACGATCAGGGCCAGCCGCTCGGCGTTGTCGCGGCTCACCTCCACCTTTACGGCGCGGCTCTCCACGGTACGGGTCTTCGCGCGTTCGGCGCGGCGGCGCACCGCGTCATAGAGATCGGTCAGGCCGAGATAGCGCTCGTCATCGGGTCTGGAAAACCATTCCGACGACACGCGGCCGACACGTTCGCCGCGCGATATGTCCACGCGAAAGCCAGCTGAAACAGGCTGCTCGATCTGGGTCAGGGTTATCATCGTCATCGCTCATTCTCCTTCTGTAGCTGGGTTAAAGCGCAGCGCTGCGCTGCAACCCTGCCCGTCGGCGAGACCGGGGTAGCAAGGGCAAGGGCGGCCGGAGTGGAGGGGGATCACCCGCCCGCAGGGACGCGCGACGCGCGCGCGTCTGCACGCGCCTGGCGCTCATGGCTTCATGAAAATTCTGCGGCGGCGCGGAAGACCGGGGAGACCACTCCGGCCGGCGACGGCTTCGGCGCTTCACCCTTGCGCGCGCGGGGGCGGAGCCCTTAGCGATCGTCTTGCAAACAAGCAGACCGCAGGTCTTCTCCTCTCCTTCCTGTTCCGTCGTGGGCATGAGCGCAGAAAAAACCCCGCCTCCAAAGAGGCGGGGCGCGTCGATCCGGTTGGATCAGTCGCCGTTGCGGCGGGACCAGATCAGCGTGAAGCTGTCGTCGCCCTCCCCCTTCACCAGCGAGGCGTAGATCGGGGCCGGGAAGCTCGGATCGTCGAGCTTGACCGAGAGATATTCGCGATCGGTCTCCCGCGCGGTCTTCTTCCAGGCGGCGCCGAACTCGGTGGCGCCGGCGATGATGCGATAGTCGGGCGCCTTGTCGTTGTCCTTCACGGTGGCGACGAACTTCGCCTTGACGTTGAGCGTGAGCGTCTTGACCGAGCCGGTGTAGCCGTTTTCCGCTGCGGTGAAGGTTCCGATGGTAGCCATGGTGGTCTCCGTTCTGTTTTCGGGCCGCGACCATCGCAGCCTCGATGGCGGTCCTTGGTCCGGGGAGCGATCGGCCCGCAGCCGTCAGGCCCGCAGCGCAGCGGAGGACGGCGGTAGACGGCTTTTTTGCCTCGCGAGGAATGCCGCCCCTTCGCGGCAGGGGAAAAAAGCCGGCGTAGCCGTTGCGGGAAGGCGATCGAGGCGAAGCCGTCCCTCGGGCCTGATCCGTCCATTCGTGGTTGCGTTGGTGCGAGCCCATCAAAACAGAACGGCGACCACCATGGGTGCCATCATCGTCGCCGCACAAGGATATGGCATCACCGGTCGCACAGAGACTTGCGCGTGTGGATCAACGAAAGGCGAAGGCGTAAGCCCAACGAACGACCGCGTATGATTTCGCATCGCGGCGCGGCCGACCGCACCGCCTTCACCCAGGAGCGGCGGAGTCGAGCTTGCAATCTCGATGTCAGAGATGGCCGACAGGTCCGCCACGATCTACGCTTCGCCGGTCAAGGATGGGGGCGACGACAGCTTCACGCTGATCTGGTCCCGCCGCAACCGCGACTGATCCAACCGGATCGATGCGACGCGCCGTCCTTCGGGGCGGGTTCACGGGCGCTGACCACAACGCGCCCTGTCCCATCGGTTTCAAGCGAAAAAGCGTCTCGCTTTCTTTGAAAAATGCACCCGATCGAGAGTGTGAATATCATGAGGTTGGCCGCGCGCCTGAAGGCGCGCGGCCAAAAATTTCGACAGTCGCACGACAAGCCGGAACCGCGTGAGCGGTCCCGGCCATGCCCGCTTACTCGGCGGCGACAGAGTACGTGTCAGGGCTCGTCTCTGTGACGGCATCTGACTGCTGTGGTTCGGCAGGCTCTTGGACGGCTCGCGATGTCCGCATCAGCACGGGCAGCCAATCCGTCGCAGCCAGCAGTTGCTCGGCGGCTTCCGCCATGTCCGGCTTCTTCATGTCCGCCATACGGTCGGCCGCTTCGTGACTTACGCTTTCCCGCACTGCCTCCAGGATACGCGCCTTGGTAATGCGCCCGAAATAGCTCCGCACGGTCGGCCGCCAGTAGCCGGTCATGTCGAGCGAGACGGCTTCCGCCAATTGGTTGGCTGTCGCCAGGGTTCGTGGTTTCCGCTCCCAAGGCAACTTGACCGCGTTGACCGTCAGCGCGACGCAATGCGCCAGCAACGCCAACCGGCTGTCGTGATCAAGTTCGGACACGAACGTCCACAGGCTGGTCACGTCACGGGGCATTTGCCTTGCCCAATTGGCATGACGATCCGCCCACGCCTTGCCAGCCGGGGTATCCTCGATCCCATCCGCATGCGACGCCAGCGCCATGTTGACCGGATGAATGCCGACCACGTGCGCTTCCGCCCCGAGATAGTAGATTTGCGCGGCGAGTGCATGGGTGATGGTAACGACGGCGACTTCCGGCTGTTCGCTCAGATTGAGCCGCAGCCCCAAAGTGCGATGGGCGGTGAGGTCACGAACAAGGATGTCCGACAACGGACTGTCGTTTTCTTCCTCGTCCGCGGAACTCTGATCCGCCTCCCCGTCCCCATCCTCCGCCGACCGGCCGTCACCACGCTCGTGGTCGGCGCTCTCCGAAGCAACGCCCGCCTGCTCGGTTTCGGGTTGGGGTTTTTCATCCTCGGTTCGGATGAATCCGCGTTCAATCCGCACGGTGCCGTCATGGTTGAGGATGACGAAAGCCCCGCCGCGGGCGATGTAGTCAGGGTCATAGGCCTGCCGCTTGGCTTCCAACCGCTCGATCTCGGCCTCAAGTTCGCCAAACCGCGCGTCCGCGTCGTCAGGAAGTTCCTCGGCCGTCTCGTGCTGTTCGGTCAGGCTGTTGAATTCGGCCTGCGCGGCATCAAGGGCGGCCTGATCTTCCGCCGAAAGCTCCACCGGATGGGGGTACGTCCGGCGCAGACCATGGGCGTGCGGAAAGTCGAGATGGGCTTGGGTCCATTTCCAACCTTCGGCCTCCCGCAGGGCATCTGCCGCGCGCCCGAGCTTTCCGGTCACCAACAGATCGAGCAGCGCCACGTCCTCGAAATAGCCGCCGCGATCCTCCGTAAAGAGGTCGCGCAGGATCGCGCCGCCCGCGTCCGTGTAGGCCTCCGTACCGACAAAGATCGCCCGGCGATCCGTTGCGGCCACATGCGTCTCCGTTAACAGCCGGCGGATGGTGCTGGCATCGCGGTTATACGACAATCGCTCGTACACCGCTTCCTGCCGGGCATGATCCTCCGCAATGGCGAAGGCCATCAACTGGTCCAGCGCCAGACCGCCGTCGCGGTAGATTTGCATCAGCTTGGGTGAGACCGCGCCCAAGCGCAGGCGCTGCCGCACCACATGCGGCGTCACGCCAAACCGGGCGGCGATTTCTTCCGCGCCGAACCCGCGTTCGTCGGCGAGCTTCGTGAACGCCTCGAACTGGTCGGCGGGATGCATGTTCTCGCGCGTGACGTTTTCATCGAGGCTGATTTCGAAGGCGTCGTTCACCGTGTCGATGACGCAGCGGATCGGTTCGGTCTTCTTGATCTCCTTGCGCTTGACGCGCAGAAGCTGCGCCAGCCTGCGGCCTTCGCCGATGCTGACGAAATAGAACCCGGTGGCCGCGCCATCCGACAGTTCCGGCTCGACGACAAGGTTTTGCAGGATGCCTTTGGCGGCGATGCTGGCTGCATAGGCCTCGATCGACGCCTCGCTGTGCGGGGTCTTGCGGGCGTTCTTCGGCGACTTCTTGAGCTTGTTGAGCGGAATGAAACGCTCAGTTCCGCTGGCCGTGGCGATTTCGACATTCTTGACAGACATGATCAATCTCCTTTTAGGGCGTGGGTGCAGAGCGCACCTCGCGCCTGCACCCCTGCCCGTCGGCGAGACCCGGGTAGCAAGGGCAAGGGCGGCCGGGACGGAGGGGGATCACCCGGCCTGCACAAGCGGATTCCGATGGTGGAAGCTGTCCGGTCTTTACCTCCGCGCGGAAGGTCGGGGAGACCGCCCCGGCCGGTCCCGGATCTTCCGGGACTTCACCCTTGCCCGCGCGAGGGCGGAGCCCTTAGCTCCCAAACAGAAAGAGGGCGTCTGCGCCGCAGCGAAGCGGAGGCCAGTCGGCAGTCGCGAGACCGGTTAAGAAGGCACCCGAACGAAGGGCAGTGATAGCGACGCCGGCATGAAATGACGGCGGGACCGAGGGCGAGTGCCTCCGGCGAGCGACACGTTATCGCGCGAGGGATCGAAGCCGAAGGCCGAGACGCAGCTTTGCGGCTCGGTTCACGAGAGCCCGGCCCGCACGCGAAGCGCCCTGCGGGTGGCGCCCCAAACTACGACAGGAGCTCCAGAACCCTCTGTTTCAGGATCGGATCATCCAGGCACACCGCCCATTCCAACAAAGTCTGTCGGACCGTCGTGGCCAGCACGCCGTGAAGTGCCAGGCGGTCCAGAACAAGCGACCGGTCGGTTTCAACCCGCGCCACAGTGAGGTCGGCGAACACCCGCACATCATAACCAAGCCTGACCCCTTCCAGGGCCGCGATGAAAACCTCTTCCTCGAGCCAGGCGCCGCCTAGAAAAATAACGCCAACATTTGATGCCGCGAGCGACGCCGTACACTCGTGGTCGCGCCACAAGGAAAGGCCGTCGATACTTACCGCTACGATCGAATGAGCGCCCCCATCCGAAATTTGATTTGGTTCATATTCGCCGACGGCAAGCTGAGTGACGCCGAAGGCATCACGACATACCGGAAGCAAAGCCAGGCTCGCGCGGCGACGCGCAGCGAACTGGGCCGGCATAGTGGCCTCTTCGCCGCGCGTCAGATTGATCAGAACAACTCGACTATGCCGCGGGTCTGCTAGCATTGGCGCACACTGAAATGACGAGTCGCTCTCAACAACGCCGGCACATCGCGATCTTCACGCCGCCGTCCTGAACGAGTTCGGCGCAACGAGCACCGGACCCGTGACGTCGGCATTTTGATACATCTTCTCAAGCGATTCATCGCAGGCATGCAGAAACCCGGCAAGAGCCATGGTTTTACCGATCTGATGGGGAGCAGCGATGCGTTCAAGCGGCCAGCCAGCGCGTCGGAGAATGCGCTCCATCCGCGTATCCGTGACAGTGACGATGCCGTCGGCGTCCACAGCACGCAACGCCTCGATCATGGCGGCAAACAAAATGAACGTTGCGCGGTTGAGACCGTTACCTGCGAGTTCGGCTGCAAGCTTGGTATCCACACAAAACCGTGAGCTTTCGAGGATTCTTTCGCTGCGCGGTGCGGCCTGGCCACCGAGCAGAACCGGAAAGGTGTCGGCAAGCATCGTCGGCCCGGTAGTCGGGAGCAGCCGAACACATCCAACAACCTCACTCGCACCAGACACGACCAGAAGATAAGTGGGATTCAGCGCGTCATAGATATCGAGCTCCAGTTCGCCGGAAACTGATACGGACCAATCGAGCCGCTCCTTGAAGACGCGACGGCGCAGCCGGTACATCGCAGAAAGCAAATCAATGTGCTGCGCAAATTGCCGACTATTCAGCGCGGTGACATGCATATTACCCTCCTTCGAAAAACAGGAAGGCAACAAAACCAAGAAATCCCGCCACACGCGCCTGCTAGATTTTACAGGGGGGGTGACTAGGACGCGAGAAAGACGAGCAAGATCATCTAGTTTGGAGAAACTATCGCGGATTGCAAGTATCAGCTCCAGACGTCGGCTATCATGCCGACATCTTGAGGCTACATTCCGTGAACCGAAAGGTCAGGGTAGCAACCCACGGCGCATCGCCTCTGCCACACATTGTGCGATCGATGATGCGTTAAGTTTCTGGCGCGCTCTCTCAAGATGGAAAACGACAGTTCGCGGCGCTATTCCCACGAGAATCGAAACATCGGCTATAGTCTTTCCACGGGCAGTCCAAGCCAAGCATTGCCGTTCACGTTGAGTTAAGACGATTTTTGCGCCCGACGGGCCAACACTCGTTCCGAGCCTGGTGGTCACGTGTGTGTGGAAGTATAACCCAACAAGCCGAAGGACATCCCTGGACTCCGTCATTAGACGTTCGGTCGGTTCAATCAGCTCATCTGTGGCAAGCGTGAATGCAGCCATCCGGCCGAAACCACCTCTGATCGGGACCGTGATACCGGATTTTATGCCAAACGTGGTTGCTTCCTCAAAGAATTTACGTTGCTCCCGAGTCCCCGCGTGTACTGACGACCCTCCACCCCAACTGAACAGGTCATGCTCGCGGCTTGCCCTGCGAACGACTGGGTCGAGCCGTTGATAGCCGAGATCAAAGTATCGACCGGTCCAGGATTTCGGATATGAGGAAATCAGAGTCGGCGTGTCGTCAGTCAAGCGCAAGTACGCGAACCGTTGAAAGCCGAGTTTCTGTGCTACGCGTGTCGCAACTCGCTCAAAAGCGATTTCGTCATCCGCCGTCTGTATTGCATCAATGAATTCCTGGAAGGAACGCTCGATCGGTTTCATGTATCTGCTGTCACTCAATAGCGACATGGTCTCACCGAGCCGCCGATATCGGTGTTGGTCTTCTGCCGTCCGTGAAGAATGATCATCAGTTGATGTCGTGCCGTAGCGCTCCCGTTGAACCATCACTGGCATTCGTGGGCAACCGCTTCACTGGCAGGACAATTCAGGCGCCTTCCCCAAAAATGTCTTTCGTTGCCCGCCATCTCAATCTTGCCGACTCGGACGTCCGGCTTTTAGGTGGCGGTAGGTAGGGCAGGCTTTTCAATGAGTGTAGCCGGAGGCGCAAACCAAAAATCGTGCATCGACGAATAGATTTTATGATGAGACTCGTACGGAACGAATAACCTTTACCGCTTCACCTCAGGTTTTGTTTAGGCTCGCGCCATCTTTCGTGCGGCACTTTTTCAGCATTGCTGATATCTCCGGATAAGCCGCACAGCGGCTCGTCCCCCGGGAATTCTTCGCGGGATCTATGAAGTTGCAGCTGCATTGTTCGATACGGACACTTTGTCCGAAGGATCGTCCATGTTTGCGGGTCCAATCGGCACCAAGGGACTTTCGTTCGGTGCGATCACCAAAGCCGCTTCGACACGATTGCGGCCGCCTTGTTTTGCACGATAGAGGGCCGCATCAGCTGACTGAAGCAGACTTTGCGGCAGTTTGATACTGCCGCCCAAACGAGCAAATGCCGTTGAGACGCCCGCGCTCACGGTAACCCAACCACGATCACCCGAATTGCCTGCGCGCGGCAACCGGAGTGCCTCGACAGCAGCCCGCACGCGCTCGGCTATCATCAGTGCGGCCGCCGCGTCAGTATCAGCAAGTATCATGGCGAACTCTTCGCCGCCGTATCGAGCTGCCAAATCGCTGGGGCGTCGCGCGGTCTTGATTAAGACCTCAGCTACGGCGCAAAGACAACCATCGCCGGCTTGATGGCCGTAGCAATCATTGTACTGCTTAAAATGGTCCAGATCGAGCATCACAAGTGACATCTCTATGCCGTTCCGGAGTGTATGGTGCCACTCTCGATCCAGCGCTTCATCGAAGGCGCGCCGATTTGCCAGACCCGTCAAGCCGTCCGTGAGAGCCATCGCCGAGAGCTTTTTCTCCAGGAGTTTTCGCTCGGTGACGTCCCGCATCGTAATCACGATTTCATTAGCTTGATCCGTCGCCGGGTCGCGGACAATCCCACCGTTGCCTTCCACCCAGAGAATGCTACCATCTTTCTTTCGAGCACGAAATTCCAGTCGGCCACTATTCTCCTCTGAGGAGAATGCTTGGACGACAGCGGCCATGACGATCGGCAGATCCTCCTCTAAGACGAGAACAGTCGGAGAACGACCGATCAGTTCTTCCGGTGCCCAGCCGAGTACTCTCAACGAAGAGGGAGAAACGTAGTTAGCCAATCGATCGCGGCCCATGCGAACAATTACATCGCTGCTCGCTTCGGCCAACACCCGAAAGTCGGCCTCTTCCAACTTTGTCACTGGCGCACTGCCGAAATAGGATGCTTGTGCCACGAACGAGCGGCGCAGGTTTCGAAGAATGGAAGGTAGCCTTTTCATCGCCAAGCCTCGGAGGCACGTAGGGAGAATCCTCTAAATGATCATCAAATTAAACGACCACCATCGTTTAACTTGTGTTTGACAATCAATCGAACCGCCCCTTTTTCGGGATCGTAGTGTAGGTGAAGTTTAGATTTCCTTCCCCCTGGAATTTTGTTAATCACAAATTTGGAGCGCGCGCTGAGGCAGGTTGCGGCCGATGCCTGAGTTCTGCCTGGCGACCGCCCAACGAAACGACGCGACTCACATGCGATTTCCATGAAAGCGGGACGATCCGTGGCTCTGGGCTTGGTTCTGTTGAAGCTCTGAGATGCCAAAGCCGAGGCATTGAACAATGGATCGCCGACCATCCGATCTGCTCTCCTACCGTTAGAAAAGTTCAAACACTCCCATGAAAGCGCGCACCGAAAACGGCAACCAGTCTCTTATTCGCGGCCTCAGAATTCTTGAGTCGTACACGTCGTCAAAGCAAGGTTGGGGCATTCGCGAACTAGGTCGCGCCCTGGATATCGATGCGGCGACCACCTATCGGATGGTCTCGACGCTCGCGGATCGCGGATACTTGGAACAAAATCCCGAGACGCAGAAATATCACCTTGGCCCAAAGGTCGTCCAGCTTGCCGCTAACTATGCGACACACAACTCACTGATCGAGATTAGCTTACGCATCTTTGCCAAGTATGAATCCCAGTTTCCATACAACTTCTACGTCGGCGTCATGGGCTCCGATGACGTGACCTATATCGCGGTCTACGAATCACGCGGACCGCTAAAAATCACCACCGAGGTCGGACAAAGCGTGAGCCTCTTCGGCTCAGCGATGGGCCGCCTGCTCATCTCCTTCGAGAGCGACGATTTCATCGAAAACCTTCTCGCAAAGAAGCCTATTGAAAAGATTACGCCGCTAACCCTCACAAGCCCGAAGGACCTGATGCGTCAGATCCGTCAGATCCGAAAGAACGGCTACGCAGTGAACCGTGGCGAGATTTACGAAGAGATCGCCGCAGTCGCGACACCGATTACCGGGTTCGACGGAACCGTCGTCGCCGGCCTCGCCCTGTGTTTCCCCCTTCATTATCTTGACACCAAAAAACTTGACCTCGATGAGACTATTCGCCTTGCGCAAGTTATCGCGGACGAGCTCTCGGTAGCGAACCGAAGCACGGTCATTCGACGAAACTCGCAGCATCGATGACCTGCAGAACCCACAAATTTTCGAGGCGAACCGGAGGTCAGCCGAATATTTGGGCGCTCTTTGGGACAATGAACGGATTCTCGACCTAAGCAGCGCCCGATTCCAAACTCGTAGTATAGCGCTTTAGTATTGACCACGGCGGCTTCCGACCCGATTCTACCTGGGCGCCGAGACTGTTCCGACCGAACCGTTATCATCGTAAATTCGGGGCGCGCCTCGCTACAAGGCGATTGAACGATTGAATCAGATATGGTTCGCATCGGTAACACCGGCCTACACGATCGATAGAGGCTTGGGTGGCCTGTTTGGCGATACCCGCCGCACGCGCGATGCGGCGAACTTCCCCCTCCTGCCTCTACGCGGCGAACCCAAGCGAACACCGAAGGCGTCGGGACGAAAGTAGGCCGACGCAAGCGCCTGCTTGATCGCCGCCTCCACGCCTTGTCAACCATTCTCGTCAGCTCGCACCGCGTTCCGGCAAGGCGAGCCCGCTCAAGGTAGCCACAAGCGCCGCAGTGCCGTTCGCCTGCGATGGATTGTTGGTAAGTCTCTGCCGACGCAGCGCGTGGAACGGCAGCTTCTGTTCGGTACGGCGCTCGCGATTTACGGCGTCGAAGCTGCTGCTATCCGTGAAGCAATTCACATCCTCCGCCGTGGCCTCGAAACGCCCGTCCAGATCGTCCCCGATCGTTCTCCGCTCCAACCGGTGGCCAGGCAACGATCGGCTCGTCTGTTTTACTTAGTAAAACACGACTTCGATTTCGCGATGCCGAGGTCGCGAACGCTAGTGCAGAAACCGACCAATCTCCCGTTCAAACGGCTCGTTTTTGGGCTGATTTTGGCCTTGTTCGTCTTGACGTCAGGTACTTGGGGTGATTGTATAATAGAAAAACACTGTTTTATATATTGAAACATGAAACCAAATAGGAGGGACGCCATGAAACATGCTGAAAAGCTATTTTGCTGAACCGTTGAGCTAACTGGATCAAAGCCGCCCCTTTAACAGGGAGTGAGCGATCGTTATTCGTTAACTAGGAGGAGATTAGTGATGGGGAAGAGCTGGCTCAGCGTGAGCAGGATCGCTCTAGGGGTAGCGTCCGTTATTACGGGCATGAGTTATGGTGCTGCGGCGCACGCGGCAGACGTGGAATTTCCGCTGAAGGCACCACCGATAGTGCCGGACCTGACTTGGCGCGGAATCACGGTCATTGGTGCAATCGACATCGGGGGCCAATACGAGCAGCATGGGACGCCCTATGCCGGCGGCATCGGGAGCACAGCATCTCTGATTTCACCTTATAGCGGAAATTCTCGGTGGCTCTTGTCTCCTAACCAGTCGTTGCAATCGTACATCGGCGTCAAGGTCGAACAGCCGCTAACATCAGAACTGAAGTTTATCGCAAGAGCGGAGATGGGGTTCAATCCGACGACCGGTGACATTACAGATGGTCCGCGGAGCCTTCAAAAAAACAACGGCATTCCGTTGGCCTCGCAAACCGTAAATGCCGACAGTGCTCGAGCCGGGCAGATACTCAACGGTGAGGCGTGGGTAGGTTTTGAAAGCAAGCCTTGGGGCACAATTCATGTCGGGCGAAATAGCAGCGTCTCACTAGACATGATCGGGGCGTATGACCCCCTCGCATCCTATGGCTTCTCTTTACTGGGTTATGTCGGCATTCTGGCCGGACAGGGAAGCTCCGAAACGGCCCGCATCGACCAATCGATAAAGTATCTTAATAGCTACGGTCCGTTCCGTACTGAGATTATGTACGGGCGTCCGGACACGAACGCGAAGGATTTCGTGCAAGGAACTATCGGTTTCGTAAAGCCCAATTTTTCGGTCGACCTCATCGCCGGGCATATCAACGATGCTGTAGGCCTTGCTGCTCTAGGAGGGCCGGCCAACGTTGGTTCAGTCCTTCTAGGTGCTCGCGTTTTCGATACGGACATGTACGGAGCGTTTGGCAAATACGTGTTTGATGTTGGTGGAAATGGGCCTCTCACAACGTCAGATTCGAAGTTTATCGTGAGTGGCGGATATCAGCGTCTCACTTTCTCGAACCCAGCAGACGGCGGGTATGCGCCGGGGCACACTACAATTGGCGGCTATCAGATCGGTCCCGTGTTCTCAACGAACGGTTCACCCGGTGCTGGGGTCGTCAACTACGCCTATACAGGTGGTGATCGACAGGTAGACATCGCCTTCATTGCTGGCAAATACCAGTATGATTCCCAACTGTCGTTTGCCCTCGCGTATTATTGGCTCAACCAGAACAGCTTCGGGTTAGGGGTCAACAGCATTCCAGGCATTGTAGCCCCGGCATACTCGAGCACAAAGTGCTCAAGCAGTTCCTTCACCAACTGCGCTGGCTCCGAGAACGTCGTTTCATTCCGAACTGACTATCGGTGGACGAAGAACGTTATGATTTATGGAGGATCTACCTACTCGAAAGTCAGCGGTGGAATGGCGTTCTCATATCTCAACACATCCACGTTTGTGCATACTGCGGGCGTCAGACTCACCTTCTGATGAAGCTAGGGATGGGCAGCGCTCGGACAGACATGGAGGTCGTGTAGTCCGGCGACTTGCACTCAAATTACCACCGCGGATGGATGCCCCCATCCGCGGAGCCTGGCGGGGTGAGGGACCGACGTCGGCCCCTCACTCTGATGGTAACGCCTGCGCTGCGGTTGGTGTGGTCGCCATCAAGCCAGCACACTAGATTCCAGGCAGTACGTTGAGAGTATCGAAGTTGAAGGACGCAGCTTAGCGGGTCAACCAAATCGATGGCGACAAGCCAACACTGCCAGCGGCGCGTTACATTCGACGTGCAAACGCTCAACGCCTATCGACAGATGACGGTGCTGATACCACCCGGATGGCCGATCCCGGTTCGCGAACAATCGGTGCATGAGCCGGACAGGATCATTGCATCAATCAAGACATATGAGCCGGATCTTGTTCTGGCCTTTCCGAAGAATTTCGTCGACATGATTAGGCATGGCTTTGACGCGCAGTATGTATCAAGCGTTGCAGGGCCGGCTGTCCACGGGGGATCGCCGGTTGGTTTGCCATTGCAAGCACGCCGATGGCAAGCCGCTAGGATCGCTCAACGTTGAGAATATTGGATCATCGGAATTCCCCTGTGCAGCGGCAAGTGGGCGGTAAGGCAGATCCACAGACAGGGCGCGCATTGAACGACGTTCCAGACGTTCTCGTTCGGCTCGTCCTGCCCTTCCTGTTTGTCGTGTTGTACAGCTCGGGCTACATCGCCAGCAAAACCGGCACGTTCTACACGGGCCCGATGACGTTTCTCGTGTTGAGGTTGCTGATTCCGATCGTCTTTCTCGGCATCATCATAAAATGGACGAAAGCCCCGTGGCCGAAGACAGCGTTGGAGACGCTGCACATCGCCGTCGCCGGCATACTTCTTCATGTTGTGTGTTTTGGAGGAGCGCTGCTGGCCTTTAAGTTCGGGGTCGAGGCGGGCGTCGTGGCCCTGATTTCGGGGGTGCATCCGGTGTTGATAACTGTATTGGCAAGCCTCATGCTGGGGGAGCGAAGCAACCGATACCATCAGATCGGTCTGGTTGTCGGCTTGCTTGGCGTGGTTCTCGTGGTCTGGCACAAGCTGGAGAACGGCGTAGGTTCGAGGGTTGGATTTCTCGCGGCCGTGTTAGCCTTGTGTGGGCTCTCTGGAAATGCGCTTTACCAAAAGCGCTTCTGCCAACAGATGGATCTGCGCACCGGTTCGATAATACAGCACGTGGCCGCTGCGTTGTTTGTCGCCCTTCCAGCGATTTGTCTGGAGGGCTTCTCCGTCAGTTGGTCCTTGCCGTTGGGCATTGCGCTGCTGTGGTCCGGTGTTGTGTTGTCTTTGGGTGCATTGATGATCTTCTTTACGCTCATTCGGCGCGACGCCGTGTCAAAGACGCAGGCAGTATTCTTCCTCGTGCCTCCCACGACGGCTATTCTCGGGTGGATGTTTTTCCGGGAGCTGCCCAGCTCGTTGTATCTAGTTGGACTGCTGCTCACTGTGGCAGGAGTGTCCATGGTCAACCTTGTGCCTACCGTCTGCGCGACTGGCAAAGGGGATGCATGAAGACGCGCGCGGCAGCGCTCCTTCGTAAGTTTGGGCTGACGTTATTCGATGCCGCATCAAACCTACGAGGCTACGAGCTGATGCTCGTTGCGACTATACGGCTCTAGCTTTTGTATGGCAAAACTCGTGATTCCGGGGACGAGACTGCAAGACTTTTTGCTCCAACAGTACTAGATCTAAAACGCGACGTAGCTCCGTTAGCGCCGGACCGTCGTCCGCCGCCTTCAGATCCGTCTTTCTCCGAGCCTGTTGCTTGCCCGGGGTCTACCCGCGCGGCCGTTGCGGGACGTAATGATTCAGATGACGCGAAAATATCCCATCATTCCGCTCTCTTGGTGTTCGATGACGTGGCAATGAAACATCCAATCGCCGGGATTATCGGCTACAAAGGCGACCTCAGCCTGTTCTTTTGGTAGCAGCAACAGCGTATCTGCCTGATGTTGCGGTCTGCTTTGCTTGTTGGAGCGCAGCAGTTTGAACGTATGGCCATGAATGTGGATGGGATGAACGAACGGCGAGTCGTTCGTCAGCGTGAAAATATAAGATTGTTCGCGCCTCAGCACGGCCAGCGGCGGCGGCAAACGCGCATGATCGCCATCAGGCCAGGGCAGACCGTTAATCGTCCAGAAGATCTTGGAACTGATGCAGAGCGAACCAAGGGTAGTGCCCAGTGTATCCTCCGCCGCCGAAATGACTTCTCCTGCATCGCTGGCCCGAAATAGAAAGTTCAGCCGCTCCGCATTTTGGAGGTTCGGCTCGGGAATCCGCGAAGCGCGCAATGGCGCGGGATTGAAAGCCGTCTTGCGTCGGGGAGCGCCCTTGCCGACGAACTGCGCGAGTTCCACGCGCTTCGGCGGGGATTTGTCAACCAGCCGGGCGAACTTCCCTTCTGAAGGCGCGCGCAGCACAAGGTCGATACGCATGGCGGGCCCCATCGACCAGAGCTCGAGCGGGAACGGCTGCACCGCAAGCCCGTCGATCGCAACAATCGCTGCTTCAGCGTCCTCGACTCCGATCTGCATCACCCGCGTTGGATCGGTGTTGATGACGCGCAGACGGCAATCGCCTGACGCAGGCAGGGGTATTTCAGGATTTCTGGCGCCATTGGCGGTGCGAAGCGCCCCATAGGTGCCCGCGCGCGCTGCCCCGCGCAGCGTGTAAAAGTCGCTGAACTGCCCGGTTTCAAGGTCGACCTGCCAATCGCGCAGTAGCAGGACGTTATCACTGTCGTATGGTTCAGTGGTGTCGCCGTCCACGATGAGGATGCCCTCGAGGCCGCGACCAAGCTGTTCAACCGTGTTGCAATGCGTGTGAAACCAAAACGTGCCAGCATCGGGCGGTATGAAACTGTAAAGGAAGCTCTCACCGGGCTGCACTGGGGCCTGAACAAGGTAAGGTACGCCATCCTGATCATTTGGAAGACGGATGCCGTGCCAATGGATCGAGGTAGATTCTTCTGCTCGCGGAAGCCGGTTTTCCAGCGTCGCTTCCAGCCGGTCGCCCAGGTTGAGGCGAATCACCGGCGGCCATTCGCCCTCGGCGAAAGTCCACATCGGCAGTGAACGCCCGTCAAAGCAGGGCAGCGCAATGGCCCGCTCGGCGGCGGTGAAGTGAACGGCAACCGTCTCGCCGTTGATCATCTCGACTGGGGCGCCGAGCCTGCGGGTGTAGCGGGGCCGAGCGCTGGACGCCGCGAACGCGGCTGCGGTTCCAATGCAAGCCACACCAGCTACCAATTGCCTACGCGTCAACATCGGGCTTCTCCGGCGCTGTCAGGTCTATGACGATCAGACAAAATCATTTCTTCAACAACGACTCTAGCGTGGGGTTTGGCTCATTGGCTCGTTTGACGGGCGGCAGCGTGCGGACATACGCGACGACGGCGTCTAGATCCTCGGAGGTCAAATTCTTCAAGAAGTGATAGGGCATGAGCGGGATGAGCTGATTGCCATCTCTATCGATTCCCTTCGTGATCGCGCGCTTCAGCTGCTCGTCGGTCATGTTGCCAATTCCGGTTTCCATATCGGATGTGATATTGCGCGATTTGACGAGCGCGCCCGCGAATTCAAACACAACGCCGCCGGCGCCAGTTTGGTGCTCGTAGTCCCGCTCCGGCCCAACCTGCGGTGTATGGCATTCCAGGCAGTACGCCGCGGTGACGACGTAGCGACCATAGGCGACCTTGTCGCTCTTGGGCGGGGCAGGCTCGCCCTTCGCGGCAGGTCTCGGCTTGAGCGGAATCTTGTATTTAGGTTCAGGCACTTCATTATGTATCGGCTTCATCGTGCGCAGATATGCGACGATCGCTTTGGCATCGTCGTCTGACAACTTGTTGAGCATGTCGAACGGCATAGGCGGCCCGAGCGTCTTACCCTCCTTGGTGACGCCTTCGCGCATGGCGCGGATGATCTGCTCATCGGTCCAGCTGCCGATGCCGGTGTCGTGGTCTGGAGTGAGATTGCGCGAATAGGTCACAAAAGCCGGACTTGTGAATTTTTGACCGCCGGCGAGAAACTTGCTCATGTCGGCCAGCAAATCGGGTCCGCGCTCGGTGTGGCAATTGCCGCATAGAGCTGGGCCCTTGACCAGATATTCGCCGCGCGCCACCTGCGCCTTCTGATGCTCGACGTTAGCAGACCGACTCTGGGCACTGGCCGGCAAGGCAAAGATTAACGCTCCAATGCCGATAGTTGCGCTGATTTTGACTCGCATGGTCGCCCCCTCGGATAGATGTGCCCGTGGCATCACAATCGTCACGCCTTGCGCCAGTTGGGGAGAATTCGCAGCACGTTCTCGCGCTCGATCAGCTTGAGATCCGCCGCGCTGAACGCGGTCGCGAGGCTTTTCACATGGTCCTCGGACGTGCGGTACGGAAAATCGCTACCGAACACCACTTGCGACACCGGAACGAGTTTGACCAATGCGCCGATCGTCACTGCGCGGGCGATCTGGGCGGTGTCATAGTAGAAACGTTGTAATTCCTTGTCGACCGCCTCGCGGGTGAACCTGTCCTTGTAGGGCTGGGTCGTCACCATCTGGACCTGAAGCCGCTCGGCGATGGCGGTCAGGACGCCGCCACCATGCGAGAAGATAAAATTAATGTCCTGGTAGCGCTGCGAGGTGCCGCTGAAGATCAGGCTGGCGATCGTGCGGGTGGTATCAGTGCCGAATTCGACAGTCGCGTCGGGCAGGCCTTGGACCAGATTGACGCAGCAATTGGCCCCGGTCGGGTGGGTGTATACGGTCGCCTTGCGCCGATTCAGTTCCTCCCAGATCGGGGCGAAATGCGAATAACCAAGCCATTTGTCGCCGTAGCTCGTCATCACGCCGATGCCATCGGCCTTCAGGACGTCGAACGCGTATTCAATTTCTTTCAGACTCTCGTCTATATGATGCAGCGGCAGCATCGCGAAGAAGCCAAACCGCCCGGGATGATCAATCGCCAGTGTCTTTGCGTATTCGTTTGACCCGCGCGCGACGCGCGCGGCTTCTTCTCTACCGAGGAAGCCAACCTGCGGAGTTGTCGGCGACGTTATCGCGGTTGCAACGCCCCCTTTGTCCATGTCGTCAAGTGACTTCTGGATCGTCCAGTTGTTGACAAGGGGGTCGCCCAAGCCCGCCTTCTTCAGCGCCTCGACCCAGATTGGCGGAGCAACGTGATGGTGCACGTCAATGGGCGGGGCAACGCCTTGGGCGTCGGCCTTGGAGATGAAGCGGATGCCCGAGCCGCCCAGGACAGCAGTCCCAAGCGCAGCGCTCGCCTTAGTGAGGAATGCACGACGCGACCGGTCCGCCGGCGCCGGCACCGATTGCGGGCCACAGCAATCGCATCGCGGAGTCAGCAAGCTACTCATAATCGTTTTCCCGTTCGATTTTATGATTGGACTGGTCCGAGACGCCTACGAAATGCTGCTGTCGTGTCATAGCGCTCCCGTTGCTTCCTGGGCTGCACTACGTCCCCGGGGAACGCCGCAGCGCTGTCCCTCAACGACATCGATCGCTGGAAGAAGCTACGGCCCTTCGAACGAATGGACGAGCGCAAGCCGAGCGCACGCCAGTTCGTCGTTCGAACAGAAAGATAGTCCCGAGCCATCATTGGCATTCGCGTCGCTGGCCGGGCAATTCAAGCGCCTCCCCCAGAAATGTATTCCTTTGCCTGCGATCTGATCTTTTTCGGCTCGGACGTTCGGCTTTTAGGGAACGGTCGGCCGCCTGCTCTTCAATCCGCCAGCCCCGAAGCACAATCAAAAAAACGCACTTCGAGAATTGGATATTCTAACGATCATCGTGGGAGCGAATGACTTCTTCAACTTCGCCTCTTAATCTTGCTTAGGATCGCGCCATCTTTCGTGCTGCGCTTTTTACAGCGCTGATGATCTCCGGATAAGCCGCACATCGGCACAGATTTCCCGCCAGATAGTTCCTGATTTCTTCATCCGTCGGCATCGGATTTTCTTCCAGCAGCTTGTGCGTCATCAAAATAAAGCCCGACGTGCAGAAGCCGCATTGGAACGCGCCTTCGTCGATATACGCCTGTTGCACCAGGCTCAAACGACCGTCGCGATCGAGGTTCTCAATCGTCTCAACGGACTTGCCGTCAATGAATGCAGCAGGGCACAGGCAACCTGAGACCGCGATATCATCGACGATCACGGTACAGCAGCCACACAGACCCTGGCCGCAGCTTTCGCGGGCGCCGTGGAGATCCAGCCTGTTCAACAACTCGACAAGGTTTTCATGGGTCTGAACGAGCATTTCGGCCTTGCTTCCATTCAGTACAAAGCTGATCGACTTGGCGTGCTGATTCATCTCAATCTCCGATCGGGTTTCCGGCCTTGAGGCGGATTCCCCTCAACACGCTTTCCGCGCTCAGCGGCAGGTCGGTCAGGCGAATGCCGACCGCATCGTGAATCGCGTTGGCGATCGCTGGCGAAACGCCGAATGTCGCACTTTCTCCGACGCCCTTGGCGCCGAACGGCCCACCGCTCTGGTTGGCCGCGACGATGTGGTTTTCGATATCGGATGGAATGTCGTGAATGCCGGGTATCTTATAGTCGGCGAAAGATGCATTCGTGACCTGGCCCGCGTCGAACTCCATGTTCTCAAACATGGTGAAACCAAGCTGCATGATTGCCGCGCCGGACAATTGCGTTTCCACGATCCGGGGATTGAGCGGCCGGCCCATGTCTGCGGCATTGATGAGCTTCGTCAGTCTAACATGTCCGGTCTCGGTATCGACCTCGATCTCGACGCCGGTGCCACCCACCATCCAGAATGGCGTGATGTTGTCGGACATTCCCGTCGCGGGGTCGGGCGATTGGTAGGTCGGAATATAGCTGCCGACGCCCATCACGTTGCCGGCCTGCATCCCGTACTTCTTCTTGAATATCTCTCGGGTCTCTAGATTTGCGCCTTCCGGCACCCCGACGCTCCGCGCCAGTGCTTCCAGCTTCTGCTTTGCATCCTCGGCCGCCAGCTTGACCGCGTTGCCCATATGGTAAGTCGAGCGCGAACCGAGCGTCGCCATATCGTAGGGCGTCACATCGGTGTCCGGATGGATCACCCTAATGGTCTCAGCCTGTACCCGCAGCACCTCGGCAACGATTTGGGCCATCGCCGTGTCGGACCCCTGTCCCATATCCACGGTGCTCATATGAAGCGCACAACTGCCGTCAGCATAGATATTGACGAAAGCGACCGACGTCGTCGGTGAGATCGAGGCCTTGAATCCAATCCCCACCCCACGGCCACGGCGCACTGTTCCGTTGCCGCGGTCGAACGGCGCCGACCAGTTCATCCGTTCGGCGACTTTCTCCAAAACCAGGTCGATAGCGGCGTCCTTCATTATGGTGCCGGTCGCCTGGGGGAGTCCTTCGCGCAAGATGTTCTTGCGGCGGAATTCCACCGGGTCGATGTTCAACGCGCGCGCGATCAGATCGGTATGGCTTTCATAAGCCCAGACGAGCTGCGGGATGCCGAAGCCACGCAAAGCGCCAGCCGGCGGACGATTCGTATAGAGCGCGTAGGAATCGATCGCGACGTTCTCGATGTCGTAGGGACCAGGAGCGGTGAAGCCCGATTTCTGGGTGACCCGTGGCCCAATATCGGCATAGGCACCTCCGTTCCAGTAGACGGTGCACCGACGACCTGTCACCTGCCCGGCTCCGTCGACAGCACTTTTGATCTTGAGGGTCGTCGCATGTTTGGTGATGGTGTAGAATTGCTCTTCCATCGTCAGCGACAGCTTGACCGGCCGCTTCGCGAGAAGTGCAAGCGCAGTAACCAACGCCTCTAGCTTGATATAGAGCTTGGCGCCGAAGCCGCCGCCGAGATGCGGCACCTTGACCTGCACCTTGTTCTCAGGCCATCCGAGCAGTCGAGCGATCTCGATACGAACAAACGAAGGACTCTGCGAAGCAGTATGGATGGTCAGGCCGTGCGGCGTCGGTTCTGCCAGCGAGACCATCGGCTCGAGCGGCGTATGCATGACCGGCTGGGTACGGAATTCATGCTCGAACACATGCGCCGCGTCTGCAAATGCCTTCTCCACGTCACCACGCTTGAGGTGAAAATCGAGTGCGATGTTCGTGTTTTTCTTGCCGTGCAGATGCTTGAGGTCCGGAAACGTACCTGCCGGCTTTAACACGTCGTGAACAATAGCCTTCGTATCCATCGCTTCGACTTCATCGAAGACCGCAGGGAATTCCTCGTATTCAACTTCGACAAGTTGCGCCGCCCGCTCCGCGACATGCGGGTCCAGCGCAAGCGCGACAGCAACTGGTTCACCGACATACCGTACCTTCCCAAGCGCCAAAATCGGTTGATCGTGGAACGCGGGACCGTAATACGGCTCCGGTATGATCCTTTGAATGTCCTCGCCGGTATATACCGCAAACACACCGTCGACTTGTCGCGCGGCACTCACGTCGATACTGACGATGCGGCCATGCGCCATGGAGCTCCGCGCAACCTTTGCAACCAGCATGCCCGGTACGCGCATGTTGTGAACGTAGTCTGCGCGTCCGGTGACTTTTTGACGGGCTTCGAGCCGCGGGAGTGAGCGTCCCACCTGCCCTGCTGGCATCGGCTTATGGATCACTGGGCTACTCCCGCTGCGACCTGCTGCAAAGCACGTCGCACATACACCCGCACCAATTCCGATTTGTAAGCGGCCGAACCGCGGGAATCCCCGATCACTTGGGCTTCGGTCAAGGCGGACTCTGCTGCACGCTCGAATGTGGCCTGGTTGACCCGTTGACCGCGCAAGACCTTCTCGGTCGAAGCGAGGCGCGTCAATTTTTCCGTCGCTGCACTGATCATGAGCCTGACGTCGCCGATGATCTCGCCCTCGATGCGAAGTGAGCAGGCGATACCGAGCGCAGGCCAATCGTCGACCGACCGAGTCGTGCATTTGATATACGCTGATGACCATCCGGCCTGGGGCGGCACATCGACGAACGTGATGAGCTCGTCGCGGTCCAGGACGGTCTCATAATAGCCGCTGAACAGATCTTCGATCATGATCTCGCGCTGACCGGACGGGCCGACGATGATCGCCTTCGCGCCCAACGACGACAGCACGGGCGGCAGATCCATATGCGGATCACCGTGCGCCAAATTGCCGCCGAGCCGCGCAACATTTCGCACGCGCACATTCGACAAGTGACGCATTGTCTTTTCAATGACGGGCGCCACGCGGCGGACCTCGTCGGAGCGCTCGATCTGCGACAAATTGGCGAGTGCGCCGATCCGCAGACTCCCATTCGCGCCGCGCTCGATGCGTGAATATTCCGATTCGACCTTTTGCAGGCTAACGAGGCGGCTTGGACGGAATACGCCGGACTTCATCATCAGCATCAAGGCGGTACCGCCCGAAATCGGCCGAACTTCCGGGTCTTCCGCATCAAGAAGAGCGATCGCTTCTCTTAACGTCTTCGGCTCCGCCAATTCGAACGATATCATGTTTCGCTCCTGGCGTTCGTGACCTGGAATTTGGCCTGGATGCGAGATGCAAACTGACGCTCCATTTCCTTGGCCTTCGATTTGAGGACAGGCTGGCCGAGACTGCCAAGCTTGCCTGTCAAAGCCACGTCCAGTTCGTAGTGCACGATCGTGCCGTTTCCCACGGCTTCGAGATTGGCAGCAGAGGTCGCGGTAAGGCGGCCGACCATGCCCGTCGGCGTACCCTCTACTCTGGCAACCACGCGGGCGGGTTCGTCTAGCTCTACGATTTCCACGGAAACGACGAATTTGAACTTGATATAGGCTACCCGCGTCTCGAGCGTAGCGGTGTAGTGGCGGTCGTCGAGTTCAACTAGATCTTGAACGCCATCAACGCAGGACGCAAAGAAATGCGCGTCGCGCAGCTTGGCAAACACTGCTGCGCGTGGCGCCATAACTTCAATTTTTCCGGTAAACTTCATCCTATGCCCTTTTCCAGCAGGAAATCGATCTCCGCGGCAATGCGCTCCGGAAACTCGAGCGGCGTCAAATGACGGCCGCCGGAGATAATGTTCAGTTCCGATCCGGTGATTCCTGCGTTCAGCGCTTTGGCCATTTCGATCGGCGTTGCATAATCCTGTTCGCCTACGGCTATGCGCGTTGGCATCCCGAGGGTGCCAAGTTTCGGTCGGAGATCGAATGCGCCCATCATGCGGCAGGTCTCAGCATACGCATTGGGATCAGTCTTGATAAAAGTCGCGACCGTTCTATCGACGACGCCAGGATTACGCGTCCTGAAACCGTCGCCGAACCAGCGGGTCTTCTGAAACTCGACCAGGCTCGCCATGCCGTCGGCGATGCCGCGCTGCGCGCGCTCCTCCCACTGCCTCGGCGCGTCGACTCCATACCACGCCGTCGTATCGAACAACCCCAATCCGGTTGTCTTCGCGGCGTTGCGAGCGGCGAATGCGATAGCGACGGATCCACCCATTGATGCGCCGCCGATGACAGCCGACGGCCAGTCAATCCCGCGCAGGACATCGGCGAGATCGTCAGCGAATTGTTCGACGGAGTAGGGACCAGGCGGTTTGTCCGATGCGCCGTGACCGCGACAATCGATCATCAGTACCGCCGCTTGCTTGGACAAAATCTCGGCGACCGGCCGCCAGAATTCACCGTCCAGCGCCAGCGAATGCACCAGCGCGACACGGCGACGGCCACTCGTACCGGCCACAGCGTAAGAAATCGAAGTTCCGTCACGAACGACGAGGGATGCCCGATGTGGAGTTGGAGTGCTCAACGGTTGATCCGATCTGAACAGGATAGGCGTCGCAAACTTATATACTCTGCGACGTATTCCGCTTTTGGCGGATCGCGGGTAACGACTCAATCGACAAATTCTAACCAACACATTAGAAACGCTAATAACGCTCTAAAGATGTTAGATTGAGATCAAAACGCCGACCTGTCGACGCGCTGTTCATTGGAAGTCACGGCCGGACATATCAATCTCACCCACCGCTGGTTCTGCAGTGGTCAGATGACAGGGCGCCCGATCACTCACCTTCTCAACAAGCCGTCATGAGGGCGTGCGTTTCACGTCGCTCCGCGCGAGAGAGCGAACATAGCCGAAATCGATGCGCATATCTTCACCGCTTCAAAGCACAGCCGGATCCAGCCTTGCGCTTGGCAAGGCTTGCGCCCCTCTTCTAGAAAGCATTCATTTTTGAGAGAATGTCGTCGGATATTGAAGGCGCTCAGTCAATTAGGGTGCGTACTCATAAAATCTGCTGCTAAGAGTAGGCGCGCGTGATGTCCGCTTGTCCTCCAACAGCGGCGCGAAAGCGGACGTTGTCAGACTTCCGAGAAGGGCCATAACCCGGCTGTGGCGAACACTCGGCGGCACCGCTGATGATCACGTGCGACCAGAGCGCGGAAACGTCTACGGCGCGGTTGATCCGTCGGATCAGCTGGGATTCATGCCCTTCGATTTGATGATTGCAACTGCCGCCGGACCTTTGAGGTATTCAATGAGGGCCTTGGCAGCGGTGGCTTCTTTGGTTTCCGATCCCACCGCCGCCGTAAACACCACGTTTTGTTGCAGTTCGGCCGGAAATGGCCCGACGACTTCCAAACCGGGAGTGGTGAGAACGTTGATAAGGAATATGCCCAATTCGACTTCACCCTTGGCAACCACCGCGACGACCTGCGCAGGGTTGGGCTGCGCCCTCATCTTCGCCTTCATCGGCTCGGTGATTCCAAGGCGATCAAATACCTTTGCGATTGAATAACCGGTGGCGCTCTCCGGGATCGAGGCAATGGACTGCGCCTTGAGCAGCGTCTGCTTCAGCGCTTCGGGCGTGCTGATGTCGGGCTTGAGGGCACCCGAGCGCACAGCAACGCCGAGGCCAACGTGGGCAATATCGATTGTCGGACCTGCCACGAATTTAGCTCGGGCTGACGCGTCCTGCATAACCTCGACAGGTACAACGCCAACATCGAACGGCTTGCTCGACGTAGCCTCCTTTATGAGGTTCGGAGTTGTGCCAAAGAAAATCTCAAGCCTGTGACCAGAGGCTTGCTCGAACTGCGGTTTGATATCTGCCCAAACGCCTGACATTGCTCCACCCGCCAGAAGCCTGAGTTCAGCAGCCTGCACGTCGGCGGACAGCGACAGCACAAGCGCCAGACCTAGCACTGAGGCGGCCACTGGAAGCGAATACTTCTTCATGACAAAACACCTCATTGATTGCGGCGCTCTATTACGGGACCTTACCGATGACCCGCGAACCAGCATGAATATTCACGTTTCTCGGCATTTCTGCAAGATAGACGACGGCTACGCCCCATGTCTCAGTTGGGTCATGAACGACAAACTCAAGGTGAGCATAATAGGTCCGCTTTCGGGTGCATAGCGACAGTTGAGCCTGCCAGCCGAGCCATGATTCAAGCCATCCATCGGAAGGGGTCGAATCATGCGCTACGAACTCACGGACTATGAGTGGTTTCCATTAAGCCGATGCTGCCGAATAAGTCGCGCGGCGTGCCACGAGTAAATGACCGTCGTGTCCTCAATGGCATCTTCTGGGTCTTGCGATCCGGGGCACCGTGGCGCGACCTGCCGGAGAGCTTCGGTCCGTACACGACCTGCTACAATCGGTTCGTTCGCTGGCGACGGGCGGGCGTGTGGGCCAAGCTCATGAGCGTACTGGCTGGTGCCCATGATGCTGCCGTGCAGATGATCGATACGTCCATTGTTCGCGTCCATCAACATGGGGCCTGTATCACAAGGAACCAGCGCCAATCGATGGGAAGGTCACGCGGCGGTCTTACAAGCAAAATCCACGCGGTGGTTGATAGCAATGGTCTACCGATACGGCTTGCGTTGAGCCCCGGCGAGGCGCACGACGTTCGACTTGCCGGAAAACTGTTGTCTCGTCTCAAATCCGGATCAATGCTGCTTGCCGACCGTGGCTATGACGCCGACTGGATTAGGGAGCTTGCCATGAAGAAGGGCGCGTGGGCCAACATCCCGCCAAAAAGCAATCGCAGCGATCCGATCTGCTTTAGCCCGTACCTCTATCGCGCTCGCAACCTCGTCGAACGGTTCTTCAACAGGATCAAGCAGTGCCGTCGGGTGGCGACGCGCTACGACAGGCTTGCAGGAAACTACCTTGCCTTCGTTCGACTCGCATCTATCCGCCTATGGCTGGCCCCGCGTTATGAGTCCGCGCCCTAGTTCGGTCCGCCGATTACGTCGGATCGGCGCCCAATCGCGCCGAGATCGCACGCGCAGCCTTTCGCATGGCTGCCGGTATGGCTGAGCCTTCGGACACATCAATCATTTCGCGTGGTCCCACCACAGATACTGCGGCGCGCAATTGACCCGTATGATCAAAGATTGGAACCGCGACCGCACTAACGCCGGGAAACATGGCCGCCACGACGTTCGCGGAGCCAAGTTTGCGAATTGATCGGCGCAGGGCTTCAACATCTTTTTGGGTTCGCAGTCCGGCACGCCGCGTTGGCTCAGTACCAAGCTCTGTTTTTACGAGACTGCTGATTTCCGGCCCTTCCTTCCAAGCAAGGAAAACTCGACCAAGCGCAGACGTGAGCAACGGCATTCGAGAACCGACGCGAACATTGACATTTACTGGTCGAGAGTTTTCCAGGAAGCGCACGATTGTTGGTCCTTGGCTCGCCCAAACTGCCAAACTCACGCATTCATCCAACTCACTCCGAACCTCGGTCATAATCGGTTCAGCGCATGTCAAAACGTCGAGCCTGCGCATGGCTGCGAGACCCAGCGCGAGCGATCTCCCTCCCAGATCATACAGATGCGTCAATGGATTTTGTTCGACCAATCCGATTCGAATATAACTAACGAGGTAGCGATGGGCTTTACTCGGTGACAAGTGAGCGGCTTGAGCAAGCTGCGATAGCGGCATAGGTCCAGGCGCCACACTCAAAACTTCGAGAAGAGGAAAACCGACCTCCACCGACTGAATTCCGACTTGAACACGCGCCAAGGCCAAGGCTCCCGAGTTCTATCCAGGCAACACATTTACTATTATGGAATTACTCATTTCGATGCAAGTTGATGAGCCCTCCATATTGATGCTTATCTTGATGCCCATCGTGCCGCCGCCGCTCGCCGCGGCAAGTCTATCGCACGACTTTCGAGCAAACCCGCACGAATGTGGGCGATCAATAGCCCAGCTGGCCCTTGATAAGGATCGCCTCTATATCCTCCAAGCGCAGGAGATGGGAGACCTCAATACCCGCCGGACCCGCGCCGATCGTGCAGAGTTGTCCACATCGATGCGCGTCGGTTCAGCGGCCATCGGCGTCGATGCCGATGAAGACGCCGATGCGGGGAAATCACAGGCGGTTATGAAAGAGCGTTGGGTGGCGCCGTTTCAAATCTCGATCTCGTCGATATTCTGATAGTCGGCTTTCTGCTGCGCATAGTCGCGTCGAGGGCGTCGAGCCTTGTTCGCTCATCGTCAATCGGCCAGCTCCCAATGATGCGCCGGCAGCCGGTCGGGATGTCGCCTCAGGGGAACCGACAGCCACTTAGGTCGACTTCTAGCCCTCCGCCGCGATCGTCCTGGTCTTCGGCCTTTCGGAGGCGAGACCTGTCGGGTAACAGAGTATCCCCCAGTTAGCAGCCGTCGGTGACGGCTGCCCGCCATACCTCCCACGTCCGCTCGACTTGCAGGGGCGCGGTCTTTTCGGCGGCTTCGGCTTCAGCGTCCGTAAGGAAATTGGCTTCCCCGAGTGAGTGCGCATTCGCCTGAACACGCGCGTTAGTCTCGGTCAGCACCGCGCGGTAAACAGCCCGCCGCACCGTGTCCGCCACGACGGTGGATCCGTGACCACGCATGAGCACGAGATTGGACTGTCCCAGTCTGGTAGCGAGCGCGTCTCCGAGCGCGGCATTGGAGATTAGCAGATCAGTCGCATCACCGGCGACGTCGCGAATCTCGAATAATGGAACACCACCGCCAAGGAACCCACAGACATGGCAGATGGGTCGCAATGGCCTACTCGGAACAACACTGAAAGCCAGGCTCGACGGGGCATGGCTATGCACAATCGCTTGGACGTCAGGCCGGGCTCGATAGATAGCACTGTGAATGTAGCGTTCGAGAAAAGTCGGCGTACCGTCCTGGTGGACGAGTTCGCCATTCAATCCAAATTCGCGGATGTCAGATTGGGTAATCAGCGCCGGTGCCAGTCGCCGCGACAACAGGAAACGATCGGCAGAATGTGGATGGCGGGCGCTGACGTGGCCAAACGCGTCTAGCACTCCATGCTGGACAAGTATGTGGGAGCCGTCCACGATATCGAGCTGCACCTGCGCCAACTCTTGGTCTAGGGGGGACAAAATGGTCATGTTACGCTTTCTTCTGCTAATCACCGCGCGACGCGGCGTGTCTCCCGCGATATTCTTAGTCGCCTCGCAGCCGCCCGCGGGAAAGTAGAAGCAGCGCAGGCACCAGGACGGTCATCGAAAGGCCGACGGCGAGCATCATTCGCGACAGTGGCCAGCCTCCAGCGATCATCATGCCGACGATCAGCGGACCCGCGACGGCGCCTGCCCGCCCTGATCCCATAACCCAACCGATCCCAGTCGACCGAAGCGTGGTGGGATAGACTATGGCGGCGAGGGCTACGGCCCCCGACGAACAGGCGCCCAGGAAAAGCCCAACGAGAACGTAGACGATGTTAACCGGGACGGGAGCCGGGGCGACCAGACCTATTGAGGCAATGGCCAGGCAGGCACCCAGGACTGCCGGTAGTGTTGTGCGGACAATGCTGAACCGGGAGAACAGGAGTCCCGCCGCGCTGGTCCCCAAGAAAGAGCCGAGCCCGTAGACAGAGACGGTGATCGCGCCCGCCGACGGCGGCGCTCCTTGGGCTGCAAGCAATGTCGGTGTCCACGTCGCGAGCAGTGTGAGCGTCCCAAATGTCATGAATGAAATCACCGCAAGGGACCAGCTCGGGACAGCGAAACGCTGCCGAAACAAGTCGATTGGTGTACCGTCCTCCTTGCCCTCCACGTTGCTATCCGCTCGTGCAACAAATACCGTCGTTGCAGATGCGGAACCTGGATCAATTCGGTTCACGATGCGTCGCACTCGATCCGCACGACCGCCCCGGGCGACCAGGAACCGCACCGACTCGGGCAGCGCGACCATGAGAATCAGCGCGGCGACAAGCGGCATCGCGCCCCACAGGAAAAATAGGGGGCGCCATCCTAGATAAGTGACGATGTAGCTGTTGATGAAAGCGCCGGCCGAGGCACCGAGCGGAAAGGAAGCCCACATCAAAGTCACGATTCTTGCCCGCCACCGCGCGGGTGCATATTCGGAGGTGAGCGCCACGAAGCAGGGGACTGCCCCGCCCAACCCAACCCCAGTCACGAATCGCCAGACGACAAGGTCCGTGAAACTCCCGGCCAACCCCGTCGCCAGTGTCGCCAGGCCGAATATGCCGGTAGCCAGGATCAATACGCGCTTGCGCCCAACTCGATCGGCCAGCACGCCGCATATGACGGCGCCGATCACCGCGCCAATTGTAGCGGCAGAAAACAGCCAACCGAAAAGAGCGGGAGCGATTGCGAGTTCTTTAACGATCAGCGGCGCCCCGATGCCAAGTACTTGCGTGTCGATACCGTCCAGCACCACCACCATCGCGCATAGGAAGAAGACTCCAAGCTGATAGCGCGACAACCGCCGATCTATGACATCGCCCACATCGACGGTTGGATGTAGATCGGACTCGCCTTCTCGATCTTGCTTCGCGGACACAAGCATCATGACCATATTCCTCGCCGCCGTAACGTGATGTGAATGTTCTTCTCGCGCGTGAAGGCGAGCAACTCGCTGAGGCATTCTTCGCGACCAATTCCAGACTGCTTAAAGCCGCCGAACGGAGCGCCCAGGAAATGCTTGCTTGTATCGTTAATCCAAACGTAGCCGGCCTCAACTCGTTGCGCGGTGCGGTGAGCGGTCTCCAGATCGTTAGTCCAAATGGAGCAGGTCAATCCATATTCCACGCCGTTGACGTCACGAAGCATGTTTTCAGGGTCATTCCATTTGAGGATGGAGAGTACCGGACCGAATATTTCTTCAGAAGCGATACGCATTTTTGGCGTCACGCCGGCAAAGACGGTCGGCTCGATGAAATTGCCGTTTGCCAATTCCGGCGAGCTTGGAACACGGCCACCGCAGATGAGCCTAGCGCCCTCGCTACGGCCGATTTCGATATAGCGCAGGATGCTTTCATGCTGCGCCTTGCTGATGATGGCACCCATCGTCGTCGCAGGATCGGTTGGAATTCCCGGAACGAAACGAGTGACTAGATCCTTAACGTGCGCAATGACGGCGTCGTGTATGTCGGCGTGCAGAAAGGCACGGCTCGTTGAACCACAGGATTGGCCACACCAGGTGAAATTCATGCCGGCCACGACGGCCGCGGCCACTTCTGCTGGATCCACATCGGAATAAGCGATCAGCGCGTTCTTGCCGCCTAGCTCCAGAAGGACGGGCTTCAATGTAGCGGCGGCAGCCTTCATGACCTTGCGCCCCGTGGAAACACTACCGATCAGTGTTACGGCATCGACGCGCGCGTCGGTCGAAAGCACCTCCCCCACTTCCTGGCCACCAGGAAGGACGCCCAACACCCCATCCGGCAGCAAGTGCCCGACCAACTGGGCGAAGCGCAACGCGCTGAGCGGTGCCTGAACCGGTGGTTTCATGATCACCGCGTTGCCGGCCGCCAAGGGTGCCGCGGCCTTGGAAGCTAGAAACATGAACGGGTGGTTAAATGCTACAATGCGAGCCACGACGCCAAGCGGTTCACGCAGTGTGAAGTTGATGTCGTCACGTCCCATAGGGATAGAGTCGCCCTTCATCTCCGTGACGAGCCCTGCGAAGAAGTCAAAGGTATCAGCGGCGAAGGCTGCGTCGCGCGCCATTTCACGCACCGGATTGCCACCATCGAGCGCGTCAATCATGGAAAATTCATCGGCGTGAACGCGGATTACGTTTGCAATTTGTCGAAGAATGCGTGCCCGCTCAGCTGGCGCCACATCCCGCCATACTTGAAACCCATGGCGCGCGGCTACGATCGCCGCCTCTACATCGTCGCGGGAGCATGAAGCTACATCGGCCAGTTTTTGGCCAGTCGCTGGGCTAGTTATGCTATCGTATCCTGATGCGAACGGAGCATGCCAACCACCACCATAAAAGATGTCGCCACGCCCCGGCTGCGCGACTCCACCTCCTTCGAGCTTCAGTCGAAATCCGACTTCGCTGGACCCGTCATCGCGAACTGATGCATCGTCCCGGATGAGTTGCTCGATCATTTCTTGTTTCATGGCTCCCTCAGGGGCTGTTTCCTACGCAAAGATTGGTTGAAGCGTAACGCGATGACGGATCAAGTCCGCCGCACGCTCGGCAATCATAATCACGGCAGCATTGATGTTGCCGCCGATCATGTCAGGCATGACCGAAGCATCTACGACGCGCAGCCGCTCTACACCAAAAACCCGGAGCTCAGGATCCACTACTGCCAATGCATCACCCTCCACACCCATCCGGCAGGTGCCGAGGGGATGATGGGCGGTCATCGCAGTACCGCGGATATGGGCGTCGACCTCGGCGTCGCTCTGTACGGCCGCGCTTGGGAGAATCTCGTCTTGAACGAAAGCCTGCATGGGCTTTTGACGCGCTACTTCACGCATCGCCCGCCAAGACGCCCGCATAGCCAATCGATCAGATTCGGTCGCCAGGAAATTCCAATGGATCCGAATCGCTGCTTCGGGATCCGTTCCAGCGAGCTTCAGGCTTCCGCGGCTCTCCGGCCTCAGCAATACCGCCCGGCACGAAAAGCCGTCAGCGAAAGGTTTGCGGAACGGAGATAAATATGGTGCAGCCGCGAGCGAACCAGCATGAAAGAGTAACTGCGTGTCGGGAACAGCGATGGTCGGATCACTTTTCAGGAACGCCATCATCCCGCATGGCAAATCCGTCGCGTATCCGCGACCAAACAGCTGCGCTTCCACGATCGATGTCGCGATTCGATCGAATCGGAGGTTGTAATGGAAGGGTCCCGGTTCTCGCCGAGAATAGGCAGCCAGCGTCACAAGATGATCCTGCAGATTCTTGCCGACCCCAGGCAGGGCTACGCGCGGGCTGATGCCAACCTCGCTGAGTTCGTCGGGATCGCCTATGCCAGATAGCATTAAAAGCTGCGGCGTATTGATCGTCCCACCCGAAAGCACGACCTCTCGATCGGCATAGTAGCGACGGGTCTTCCTACCCCTTCGCACTTCCACGCCGACCGCGATCCCGCTCTCAAGGAGAACGCGATGGGCTGGTGTGTTGATGAGAACTGTCAGATTGGGGCGCTGCAGCACGGGGTGAAGATACGCAGCAGCAGCGCTGCACCGCCGCCCCTTGCTAATGGTCGACTGAAGGCGCCCAAAACCTTCCTGTTGAGCGCCGTTGTAGTCGGCATTGGCGGGGTGGCCCAACGCTAAACCTGCCTCGATATAGGCATCGACCAGCGAATCTTGATACCGACTTTCCTGAACGACCAGAGGCCCGCTATCGCCGCGATACAAATCCGCGCCGTGCTCCCACCTTTCCTGCTTCCGGAAGTAAGGCAATGCATTCGCGTAGGACCAATCCGATAGTCCCGATTTCGCCCAGCGGTCGAAGTCGCTGGGGTGACCGCGAACATAGCCCATGGCGTTGATCGAAGACGAACCGCCAATCACCTTGCCTCTTGCGCACTCGACCGCACGACCGCCCAGGTTCGGCTCCGGTTCGCCGAAATAGCCCCAGTCGTGAAGTCGGTTTTGAAGGATCTTGCCCCATCCGAGCGGTATGTGGATCCAAGGATCGCGATCCCAGCCCCCCGCCTCTATAAGCAAGACTCTAGTGTTAGGATCATCCGATAACCGGTTCGCGAGTACGCAGCCAGCCGATCCGGCTCCAACAATAATGTAATCATAGCTGGCCGGCATCAGATTACGGGCCCCGACGGAGCGCTAGGACCATTCCATCCGGTCCGGCACCAACAATTCCCATATCCACGACGCGATTGAGCCGGCTGGGCGTGCTTCATCTCTAGGTTACTCTCGTTAGACCGACGAACTTCTTCCGGCGGTTTCGCTTCAAGGCGTGAGACGCGACGGCGTCAGCACTTTGACAGTGACTTCATTTCGCTACAGCCCGCAGCGAGGGGCATAGACTTATTGCGAAGAAAGATGAGCGCCCGGTGTCGACCCCCGGGACCGGGAGCCCGACGTTTGGGTGAGCTCTCAATCACAGCAACCGGAACAGGTTCTAGTTCGTCGACAGCGCGGGTGTGATATCCGCCTGCTTGGCAGTGGCGCCGTGACCGGCCACAATGGTCGAGCCGGTGATGCCGAATTTCCGGAAGGCGTCACCCACCGCGATTGAGGCGGGAGATCGGCCGATCGGGCCGCGCGGGTTGATCAGATCCGTCACCCAAACCAGATTTGGACCAACCACGTGCCCGATGAGCATGCCGTCAGCGTGCGGGTTTGGGATGTTGTAGAGCTTGATCTCGACCGTCCCGTCCTTGAGCGACATCGTGTGCTTGACGCTCACGATCTTCGCCGGCTTGGGCTTTAGCGCCAGCGCGTCCGGCGCCACCTTATGCGGGGCCCGGAACATCTTTTCGAAGAACGCCCGATCCTGGCTCGGGACCACTATCTCGGCGCCTTCCGCCACGTAGGCGCGGGCCCCGGTGATATGATCCATGTGATGATGGGTTAGAACAAGCTGCTTGATTGGCTTGCCTGGATACCTGGCCTTGGCCGCATCAATGACCCAGCGTGACATCCCCTCGCCTATTGGCGCGTCGAAGATCACGATACCATCCTTCATCGCCACGATCAGGCTGTTGTGGGTGCTGCCGACCACGTGCTGCACGTTCGGCGCCAACTCGACCAGCTTGAGGCCGCCACCCTCCGGATAAAACACTTTGTCGCTGTCGATGAAGCGGCCCATAAACAGGCGCCGCAGGACCCATTGGTAGGGCACGTCGGCGACGGCCTTCTTCGCCTTGGCTCTAACATCGTCGTTGACGGCAAAGGTGTCGGCCGGAATCGGCGCGTCGACGGTGACTTTCTTCAGCGTCAGCCGCTGCACCTCAACGCCGTTGAGCTGAAACGAAAGCGTATGCGCGCGCATCATTCCACCAAGTTCTACTTCGTCTTCTGTCCAGTCGGAGAGAACGAGGTCGTAGTTCGCGTCGCCGTAGACGTTGTCGGAGTCGCGCGTACGCACCACCGCAGGTAGGTGCGTGATGCGATCGAACAGCACAGTGAAAGTGCTGGTTTGGGTCTGTATCGAGACCGCCGGCAGCGAGCGGTCACCGATCTGCTGCTCGCCCAGCGCGGCGATGCTGTCGGGGACTTCCAAGGCTCGAAGCAGCATCCGCGGCGAGACGCGCTCACGCTCGCGCAAGATCGCAGCGAGGCGAATGCCCGACATCGCACGCTGGACACCATTGTCGTTGATCTCGACGCCGAATGCTGGCGAGGTGATCTCGCTGAGCCTAAGCCGCCCGATAAACGGATATTTCATATTGCGATCCCAATCGACGCGGACCGTATTGGTTACATTGTCGGTGGTCTCCGTGTAGGTCGAGTCGCCAAAAAATTTCGGTTCGCTCGTGACCGAGAATGAATGCCCGGGGTCCCAATGCTTAGCTTCGCCCTTGATAATAGTGGTCTTGGCAAAGCTGAGCGCTGCTACGCCGCCCTGCGCGGCGACGGCCTGTCTAACGAGATCGACGCCCGACTGCGCGAGCGCCGGCTGCGCCAACGCTGCGCTGAAAACGAGCGCGAGCGCTGGCAGAAAATCAGCGATCTTTTGCTGATGAAACATGATGCGAACCTCTGGCAAAATCCTGTTGTTTCCAGACTGGCCGGCGGCTGAGGGGAACAGGTCGTTCTACCGAGCGCCGATCTTTTCACTACTAGTGAATTGCTTCTATAATACATAATGCGCGGGAAGCTGTAAAGGCGCTTTCCTTATTCAGGAATTCATTCACTAATACACAATGATTGCAACGCCGCCGCAACGTCAAGAATCTCAAAAAACTTAGTTCGCTGGCGAACAGAGAGCGTTTCAGAGTTAAAGCTCTTCACTTGGAGTATCGCGCTACGTCTGTTCTCGACATTGCTCGCGCTCCGAAGGCACGTATCAAGCCGGCTGATGCGAAAAGTGAGGAAGAAAGAGTATTGGAATACAACGTCTTATGAGGGATGCGCGTAGGCGCTTAACACCTGCACAAAACCCGCGTAAGCACCGCGTAAGCAGTAAGCACCCGTAGGTCGGCTGGATAGAGCGTCGCCCTCCGAAGGCGAAGGCCACAGGTTCGAATCCTGTCGGGTGCGCCATTTTTCACGATGGCATCTCGAATAACCGATCAATCTTTTTCGCGAGCGCTGAGTGCTATCTTCATCGGCGAGCGGAAGGGAATGCCACGCGGCCTGGAACCTCGGACGTAACGCTCGATTTTTCGTGCGCGAATGATCCAACCGGCCACTGCGCGATGTTCCGCTCTGGCCGCCTCTGGATTATTCCGGCTCAGGCGATTGTGTTGGTTGCTTGCATCGCAATGGGCGTATCAAAGTCGGCATCTTTTCCTCGCTCGCGTCTGGCTCACTACGCGACCTATTGCGCGCATACGGCAAAGAACATGCGAGCGTGCGGGTCGAATTGATCGACGGTGATCCGGCAGATCATGTCGCGGCGATCCGGCGCCTTCAACTTGATGTGGCGTTCATCACGGGAACCACGCAGTGGTCCGAATGCGAGATGGAGCAGCTTTGGTCCGAGCGGGTATTCGTGGTGCTACCCAGCGCTCACCCGCTTTGCGAGAGGCCGCAGCTTGGTTGGCACGATCTTGCAAACGAGAGGTTTATTGTGAGCGAAGGAGCCCCTGGCCCGCAGATTTACGACTAGATTATCTTGTTCAACGCCTGGCCGATCTCGGTCGCCACCCGGAAACTCATACGTAGTCTGTCGGGCGGGGTACTCTTCTGTCGCTCGTTGCCATCTGGCGGGGCCTGACGGTTATGAGCGAAGCCGGCACGGCGGCTCAGTTTCCTGGAACCGTCTATCGACGATCGTTGGTGAGATTCTGCCATTTTTTGCACGGTGTGGTCGCCGCACAACGACAATCCGGCATCCCGTCGACTCCAGAGCCTCGCACGTTCAATGTCTCGATCAGCCGGTGCGACGATCATCCAGACAATTTCGGCGATGATCCTGAGCTCTTCGCTTTTGTAAATCCCCGATCCGTGGCTATGAACCGCTTGAGCATCGGAACGATCAGGCGGACCGGATCGGCCGCCGGCTGTCCCGTTTCACGGCCGAGGATTTCGGCATAGGCGCTGAGATCACGATGGAGCGTAGCTGGCAGCTCCAGCGTCACTTTCACCGGCTTGTCGTCTGCGATCAGACCAAGTTTCAGCTTCGCCATGTCAGCCTCCGTAGGGTTCGAGCACGAGATCGCGCGTGACGTTGACCCGGACGGGAAAACCTGGCCGGATCGTGAGCGTTGGCGCGATCTGCAATTGGCGCTGAACGATCTGTTGGCCGGCCTGATTGATGGTGTCGACGATGATGTCCGCGACTTTACGTTTGGCCGTGACTGGCCTCCATATCCGGGTTGGCGGGGTTCGCGACGGTAGAGACAGGCCTAGGAATCCTGGAATTTGATCGCTGCGTGCGAGCCGTCGCAGAACGGCTTGTTCTTCGACTCTCCGCAGCGGCACAGAGTCACCCGGTTGCGCACCTCGTACGCGAACCCGTCCGCGGAGACGACGGGAACTCCTCCCCGCAGCCAGAGCGGCCCGCTGCATTGCTCTTCGGGGTCCTCGACCAAGCCGATGGAGACCGGCAAGGCGTGCTCAATGGGCCGTCCCGACGCTTTGTCCCAGGCCGCGAGACGTCCGGCGGGACAATTGTTCACCTGGCGGATGAACATCGCCTGGACCTGGGGATCGTCCGTCTGTGTCACCTGGCCCCAGACCTGGCCGTTCGGATCGCAGAACCGCCCGAACGCGCAAAGGCTTTCCGCGTCGGTGAGCTTAAGCACGGGTCCGTCCAACACCTGCGCCTGGTCGAGATAGGTTTCACGACGGGCGGTCTCGGTTCCGTCAAATCGGATCTTGAGGTGCGTGCCGTCGCAGAAGGGCTTGGTTTGCGACGCACCGCATCGGCAAAGCGCGTAGGTCTCCGGGTGTGGGAGGCTCTCGCCCTCCCGCCAGACCTCCGACCCGCCTTCCGTGTCCGTTACGATCGTTTGCTTGGCGAGAGAGACGTCGCCGGTGACGAGGTAGGGACCGTTCTTGGAAACAGTGACGCGAACCTTGGTCTTTGCCGATGTCATGGATCAACTCCTGGTAGAGGTACGAACGAATCGAGGCGGGTCGCGATTTGATCTCTGATCGGGGCGCGGCTGGCCCGATAATCTCGTCAGATCTTGTCGAACTCGGCCGTGCGGGAGAAGGATTCAGCTCGCCGCCTTCCTGAGCGCGGCGACCTGCTCGGACGTAACCCGGGATGGCGTCGCCCCGAAACGGCCGGTGACATAGTTGGCGACGGCGGCGATCTCGTCATCGCTGTAGGCTCGGCCGAACGCCGGCATGAAGCTGTGGCCCGTGGCCGTGCGCCGGTTGGCGCCGGCGATGATCACCTGGGCGACATTGGTGGCGGTGGGATCGTTCACTGCCCGGCCACCGGTGAGTCGTCCGGATTGGGTGTCGTCGCTAAGAGCGCAGCGGCCGACATGATCTGCCCGGACTGGCAATAGCCGCACTGGATCACTTCGAGGTCGAGCCAGGCCTGCTGGACCTTGCGGCCAGCTGCGGTGGCGCCGATCGCCTCGATGGTGGTGACCGCGCGGCCCTCCAGGGCGCTGATCGGCAGCATGCACGAGCGCAGCGGCGCGCCCTCTACATGCACGGTGCAGGCCCCGCACTGGGCGATGCCACAGCCGAACTTGGTGCCCGTAAGTTTGAGGAGGTCGCGCAGGACCCACAGAAGCGGCATGTCCGGCGGCGCGTCCGCATCGCGAACCTGCCCGTTGATGTTCAACTTAGTCATGCGCTCACCACCTAGAATCGCTCCGCCCGCAAGTCAGCGCACACCCCCGGTATTTTTAACTGGGCCGGTGTATTGCTCGAAGCGTTTTCGCAATTTTGTCAGCAATGGCCCGTTTGTAATGAATTCGCGGTAACTATTGTCCACCTTGTATGACAAAACCGGCCTTAACCCGCTGGGTGGCGGCACATCTGCACGTGGCGACCATGTTCCAATACGACTCTGCTGATCTACTCCAAGGTACCAAGTAAGAAATAGTTTTGCTGCGTTCGGATGCGGCGCAGACTTGAAAATACCGGCGACAAAAGGCCAAATCGGCAAAGGATCGACGTCAGAAATCGCGATCGCCTGAGGTTCGCCTTGCATTTTCAGCGTCAGCGCGATGCTGATAACCGAATCAAAAGTTACGAGATTATCGCCCTTGGCGATGCTGCGTAGCACACCCAAATGGCCCTGTATAAAAGTCGGCTGGTTCGCCATGTATTGATCCATGTAATTCCAGCCATATTTTTTTATCACACTGTAAAATGTATAGAGCGTCACGTCATCGTCAGATGGATAAGCGGCGACTAGCTTGTCTTTGAACCGTGGTTGCAGGAAATCCAACGCCGTTCTGGGTGCATCTTCGGCGCGGACCAGATTGGGGTTGTAGACGTACGGCTGGGCATTGATCTGCACGGCTATATAGGCGCCATCCTCGTCTTTAAAGCTGGTGTCGATCTCATCGAAGCCTGCAGGCTTGAAATTGAGCAAGACGCCAGCCTTCTTCCAACGCACGAAATCCTGCAGCGTCTGGAACATTGCGAGATCGACTTTCAGCTCCTTTGCAGCGAGCTGGGCGTCAATCTTCCTATCAAGCACGTTACTGAAGCCGCCAGTAATAGTAATGTGGATGCCAGGGTAGCGTTGTTCGAATTCCTTTGCAGCGGCCTCAAAGGGCGCCACAGGCCCCCCGGTGTATAGCTCCAGTGTTTTCTCGTTCCGCGCCTTCGCGTAAAGCTCGTCCAGGCTCTGACCCCAAGCGGCATTGCTAGTAGCGCATACGATAAGCACGAGCGCCGATGCGACACGGCCCGCAATCCTACGAGCTCCAGTGAGGGCCATCGGCTTTAATATCCATTTCTTGAACTTTAGGTCGGCCGAGGCTCCGAGCGACCATAGGCAAATCCCAAAATTTCGGCGGAGCATTGTCGAAGGACTTGCAGGAGATAACTTTGGCGAGAACATGCCATCAATAGACACATCCGCGCGGAAGAAGGCATTCCTCAATAACGATTTCATCGACCTGCACCTCCTTCTCACCTAAGCGACAGAATAGCTTAGGATCCGGACCGCGATCACAGACGGTAGTGAAACCGTTCCAGGCCGAACTATATTGTTATGATCGCGGCAGTCCGCGTGTGAGTTTATCCGGCCGGCCGGGGTCTACAAGCTGACGGCTTCGCTCAGCCTGGGGCGCTGGTGGGGGCAGATTCGCTCAGCGACTGAAGGGCGCGGCTTACCTCTCGCCTTACGCTCGTCGAACAGGTAGTGCCGCTGATAGGTTTGCCTACATTCGTTCCAGACCTGCCTTGCAGCAAAGGGCCTTACCATGCTCGATATAGTTTTCCAGTCGATTGGCTATGTTCGCGGCGGCCGCCGGGAGGCCACCAAGGACGGCTGGGGCGGCAACCGCTGCCGCGTTGAATTGGACGGATCCCGTTTTGCGGCTGACGCCTTGTTCGGACTGGAAGAGCTTTCTCACCTCGAAGTATTGTTCTATTTCCACCTGCATAATGACGAGCCAACCGAGTTCGGCGCGCGCCATCCCCGAGATCGATTGGATTGGCCCAAGGTCGGTATCTTCGCGCAGCGAGGGCGGATGAGGCCCAATCGACTTGGCCTTTCTACGTGCAAGATTATCAAGGTTGAAGGAATATCTGTTGAAATCGAGGGGTTGGATGCGGTCGACGGCACGCCGGTTCTGGATCTGAAGCCCGTTTGGACAGGCAATGAACCCAGGGACGAAATTCGCGAACCGGTTTGGGCTCAACAGATCATGTCGAAATATTGGTAGGCCGCGTTTGTTTGAGATGTATTTTCCGTCTTATGGCGTCGCTGAACCTGACCCAACTCAGCTGCTGAGGCGGGTAGCGATCTCTTTGATCCGGGCGACGACTTCAGGTTCGAGCGCCCGCATCTTCGCGGCAGCGCTATTTGCACGAAGCTGATCGGGCGTTGATCCGGTCGCCCCCTTGATGAAGCGTCGGTAGCTGCGTACATCCGCGTAGCCGAGGTCGGCCGCGATCGAGCTTACGCTTCTGGCGTCGTCGGCCAGCAAGCTCAGGCTCGCTTCAACGAGTGTTTCCTCGCGAAAGCGACGAAATTGCCCCCCGGCAACACTATTCCTTCGGCGAAAGGTGGCTGGGCTAATCCCAAGTTCAGCACAGAGGGCACTGGCATTGAGTTGCTTGATTGAGACAGAGTGAATGGGCAGATGTGGGTTTATTCCACTGTCGAGGGCCAATCGGTGTTGAAGGATGGCCCAGCAGATATCGTCGGTCGGATCGGCCTGTCGGGTTTCGGTCAATAGCGATACGGGAAAGTGGATCGCCGCCACGGCGCCTAGGTGGACAGCGGCCGACATCGACCAATGGCGGACGCCTAGGGCTTGCCTTCGGTTGCGTGTTACGATGGCAGACGCTGGAAACCGTCGACCGAGGAAATAGCATAGCCCCCCGAAAATAGCGTTGAGACATATGTCCTCAATAACCGGTGCGTTCTGGCCCCCAAATGCGTCATCGCAACTGACGCAGAGCCGAGCTTCCATTCCATCCGTGCGCAGCCAAATCGAAATAGGCTGGCCCATTTTACAAAAATGAGCGAGGCTGCCGATCGCGCGTTCGAGTGTGCTACACGCCATCATAATCCTAAGCATGAGGATTAGCTGCGAGGGTGGGTACGTGTGTCGCCCAAGACCACTAAAGTGGTCGTCAGTTTCATCGATCGTGTTCATCAACAGCAGAACGATCTGACCGAGCGAAATGTGGGTCTGAATGTGCGGATCCAGAAGGCTCTGTTTAAATAGCTCATCTCGCGACAGGCCGCGCATTACCGCACCATCCGAGTACGAATATGCCTCAGAGATCGGAACAAAAAGCGACTGACCATCAGCTGAAGATTTTAACTCCACGGTCCGACTCATGCACAATATCCTCCTCGGCTCCGAGTATACGTCTGCGTGAGGCGAAATGCGAAGGATGCCCAGCTCAACTTTCGACGTTCATGCCATCTGAGAGCTCTCCCGGAAACCGGCTCGACGATGTGAGTAAAATCATACACTTGGCGTTTATCGGCACGACTATCGATTTCGCTAGGCCCGGCTCAGGGCGCTCTGGCGTGGCGGACAGGCCACCGCGCCGATTGCGACGAACCATAGATGCCTAGGCTTTCGCTACGTGCCTAGCTCGGACGCTCGGGTGGGCTCTCCGCACTACTCATTTTGAACCACCTCTCGGCGGTTGCGCGATCCCAAAAGATATCGCTGAGCGAATCTGTCCCCGCCGGGCGCCCAGGCTGAGCGAAGTCGTCAGCTTGTCGGTTCCAACCGATTGGTTACATTCACAATTTTCCGCAGCAGCTTCGCCGCTCTAACGACTCGCCGAGGAGGCCCCTATGCCCGCAGTCATTGAAATCGCACTCTTCAAGCTTGCTCCCGGCACAACCGCAAAGCAGTTCGCACCGATCGATCACGCGATGGAGCGTGATTACATCTCGAAACAACCTGGATTTATTACGCGCGAGTCGGCTGCGGGAGATGATGGGGAATGGCTGGTGGTCAATCACTGGAACTCCGTCAAGGACGCGGATGCGGCTATGGCGAACTTCGCCAGTGCACCCGCTACGCGAGCGTTCATGAGCAATCTCGACGCGAAGACGATGATCAATCGCCGCTATGTTAAGATGCCATCCGCATCTGGACTCGCTTGGAGACATTTTCCTGCAGGCCCGAATGGCTTCTTCCGAGCCCCGGTGTTGTTGACTGGCGCCTCGGAGGCGTTGCTTATCGATGGGGGTTTCAGCCTACCCGACGGCAGAGCTCTCGCGACTGCGGTCAAGACGACGGGAAAGACGCTCACTACTGTCTATGTGAGCCAGAGCGACCCTGACTACTATTTCAGCCTCGGGCCGATCAAAGCTGCGTTTCCCGATGTCAAAGTTGTCGCCGCCCCAGCAACAGTCGATGCGATAAAAGCATCTGTCCAAAATAAGCTCGAAATCTGGGGGCCGCAGCTGAAGGAAAATGGCCCGCAGAAGCTTTCCGACGTCGTAATCCCCAGTATCAATTCCGCGCCAACATTAAATCTCGAAGGCATCCCGATCGAGGTTGTGGAGACGAAAAGCCTGCCCAATCGGCGCTACCTCTATGTGCCGTCACTCGACGCTGTGTTCGGCGGAGTGCTGATATTCTCCGGCGTGCATGTCTGGACAGCCGACACGGCGACCCCTCAACTGCGCGCAGCGTGGGTAAAAGAACTGGAAGCGATCGCGGCGCGGAAGCCGAAAGTCGTGGTGCCGGGCCATCTCACCGCGGATGCCCCTACCGACGCCTCCGCCATTACTTATACGCGGGACTATCTGTTGGCCTTCGAGGAAGAATTGTCGAAGGCGAAGGATAGCGCCGCGGTCATCGCTGCAATGAAGAAGCGTTATCCGACCGCGGGTATGGATGTCGCCCTCGACGTCGGTTCGAAAGTGGCGAAAGGCGAAATGAAATGGGGATGAGGCAATAGCCGCCCCTGGTGGGGCCCTGCCGATTGTTTCGGTCGTAAGAAGTCTCTGACAACAGACTCCCGCACTTAGAATTCGGTGGTCACTGCGCTGATGCCATCAGGAGATACAGCATGACGACACTCGATCACGCAGACAGCTTCGAATACATCGTAGTTGGGGGTGGATGGGCTGGATGCATTGTTGCTGCACGCTTGAGCGAGGACCCGCGCGCCCGCGTTCTAATGCTTGAGGCTGGCGGAGAGAATTTACGCGAATATTCTTATTACGCCAGCGGCGTGCTCGGCATGTGGGCCGGAGAAACGAACTGGCATTTTTCATCCACGCCTCAAAGCGAACTCGGTGCGCGCGCGATCAATCATCCTCGCGGCCGAGTGATCGGAGGCTCGGCCGCGATTAATATGGGGTCGTGGTCTCGCGGCATTCCAGCCGATTATGACAGCTGGGAGCCAATTGGCGCCGCTGGGTGGAAGTGGCAAACGGCGCTGGATGTTTTCAGGAGGGCTGAGGCCAGCTCTCGACCAGACGATGGTACTCGGGGCAGGAACGGCCCACTTCGTCTCGAAGATGTGCCTCCTGGAAGTCCAATGACAGAACTGTTTCGTGAGGCATGCATCGCTGCAGGCGTCGGCGTAACCGCCGATCACAATGGGAGCCAGTTTGAGGGCTTTGACCGTTGGGAAGCGATCTTCTCGGAGGGGCGAAGGCACAATTCCGCGGAAGCTTATCTGGGAACTGCTGTTCGTTCCCGCGAAAATCTCAAAATCGTCACGGGCGCATTTGTTACCAGAACTATAATCGAGAATGGTCGCGCAGTGGGCGTCGAATATGAGTTGGGGGGCGAACTGCGCCGTGTCCTGGCTTCGCGCGAGGTTGTGTTATGCGCGGGCGCATTTCAATCACCCCAGCTGCTGATGTTGTCCGGTATTGGACCAGCCGATCATTTGCGGGACCACGGAATCAGCGTTCGCGCCGACCTGCCTGGAGTCGGAGCCAATTTGATCGACCATATGAATTTCTCGATCGGCGGCGCCGCCGCCTCAGGTGGGATTGCCCCTGTCAGACCCGATGCCAAGGACCCCGAACAGCTCGAGGCGTGGCGGCGCACTGGTCATGGCCTGTTGTCGGTGATCCAGAACCCATCGATCGCTTTTGTCCGATCCAGGCCAGATTTGGAGCATCCAGACATCGAGCTTTTGTTTCATATCAGTCCGCCGGCAGACCTGGCGGACGACCCGGCAACGGGCGGCTTCTATATCATGGTGGCAAATGTGAATCCGATGAGTCGGGGGCAGGTTCGCTTGGCGTCGACCGATCCCCATGCCGCTCCCTTGATCGATTTTCGATATCTAAGCCATCCCGAAGACCTTCTCGCTATGATTGGCGGCACGCGTGAGGCTATGCGGATTGCTGCGACCAAGCCGCTTTCGCCCTATATCGTTCGCCGCAACTACGACCCACAAGCGTCCGATGCGGAGATCGGCGCTTCTATCCGGTCTAGTTCGCAAACAATGTTCCATCCGGTTGGGACCGCCCGCATGGGTGGGGCAAATGATCGGATGGCAGTACTTGACGCGCAACTTCGCGTCCGTGGAATCGAAGGTCTACGGGTGATGGACGCGTCATCCATGCCCGGCATTGTTCGGGGACACACCTTGGCGCCCGTCCTTTACATCGCAGAGCGGGGTTGCGAGCTGATACGGCAAGGTACGGATTGACCATCACACATCCAACCAGTCTGCCATCTCGGTTCATTGTCGATTTTGCCTAGCCGGCGCTAGCGAGAGGAAGTGTGACATGAATAAAATCGCCATCGAAGAGCATTTTCTGCTGCGGGAGCTTGACGACTATTTCCGTACGCTGGTGCAAGGCGTGTCCAGCGAGTCCTTCGACAATGTTCTGCCGAAGTTCTGGGATTTCGACGCCGGCCGTCTCGCAGACATGGACAAGCAAGGCATTGAGCGGTCGATCTTATCCTGCTTCAATTACGGTAGCGTTCAGCTCGATCCGGACCCCGTACGCGCGGTCAAGATGGCGCGCCGAATGAACGATATTCTTGCTGAACGCATTAAGAAGCATCCGGACCGCTTTTCGGGATTTGCCGCGCTTCCACTTCAGGACGCGGATGCATCAATTGCTGAATTCAGGCGGTGCGTGACCGAGCTCGGGTTCTGTGGAGCCATGATAAACGGTCAGACGCATGGCCATTATCTGGATGAGCAGAAGTATCGGCCACTCTGGGAAGCGGCCCATGAGTTGGAGGTTCCAATATACCTTCACCCCTGGTCATCGCCGTTGGATCAGCTCAAAGCCTATGACGGCTATCCGGACATTCTAGGCCCGACCTGGAATTGGACGGTTGAAACGGCGACGCATGCGCTTCGCGTCATCTGCAGCGGCGTGTTCGACGCCTACCCGAAGGCGGCGATGATTCTCGGCCATATGGGCGAACTACTGCCATTTTCGATGGAGCGCTTCGACCAGGGTTGGCAGTTTTATGCCGCGCACAAAGCCAAGCATCCGATCACGTTTTACATGCGGAACAACGTGTTCATCACCACGAGCGGAAACGTCTCGCCAGTGTCGTTGACGGGCGCCTTGATGTCGCTCGGCGCGGATCGCATCCTGTTTGCGACGGACTATCCGTTCGACCTTGGTCCAGCGTTTTTGCAGAATCTCGAAAGCGGAATCCTGAGCAAAGCGGATCTCGAGAAGGTGTATCGCGAGAACGCGAAGCGAATCTTCAAGCTTGGCGACGCCTCTTAACGCGCGACGAAGGGCGGGCGGTTGGAATCGCGATCCGCGTTCGATGATCTGTACTTTGATACGGGAAACTGTAATGGCCAAAAGAGTTGCTGACGTCATCGTGGAAACGCTGCAAGCAGCCGGCGTGAAGCGATGCTGGGGTGTACCCGGCGACACCCTCAACTTCGTCACCGACGCCATCCGCCGTAGCGAGATAGAGTGGGTCCATGTCCGGCACGAGGAAGTCGCGGGATTTGCCGCCGGCGCCGAGGCCATGCTGACCGGAGATCTCACGGCATGCGCCGGATCCTGCGGACCCGGCAGCCTGCACTTCATCAACGGGTTGTTCGAATCCCACCGCAATCGCGCGCCGGTGGTTCTGATCGCCAGTCAGATCACATCCGACGAGCGCGGCTTCGATTTTCCACAGGAAGTGGATTTTGCGCCGATTTATAAATCGTGCAGCGTGTTCTGCGACGAAGTCCGCACGCCGGCGCAAGCCAGGCGCAAGACGGCGATGGCAGCTCAGGCAGCGCTTTCGAAACGCGGTGTCGCCGTGCTGATCGTGCCGGTCGATGTCTCCAGGGCTCTTGCCCCCGAAGAGCCCGCCTTTGCAGTGCACGTGTCCCAGCCGGTGATACAGCCGACTGATGACGATCTCGAACGCATCGCGGAAGTGCTGAACGCGGGCAGTCGGGTCGCGATCTACGGCGGATCCGGATGTCAGGAAGCCCATGACCAGATCGTGGCCTTGGCTGATCGGCTGAAGGCTCCGGTCGCCTATACGTCTCGTGCCAAGGATTTCATTGAATACGACAACTCGTTCAATGTTGGCATGACCGGGGTCTTCGGCACCGCGGCTGGATATCATGCACTGATGACGTGCGACACCTTGCTGCTGCTCGGTTGCGATTTTGCCTGGCGCCAATTCTACCCTGCGCATGCCCGAATTGTCCAAGTAGATATCGATCCGACGCATCTGGGCCGCCGTCACCCCGTGGAGATAGGCGTGGTGGGTAGCGTAAAGGCGACGCTGGAAGCGCTTGCCCCGCGCCTGACGCACCATGAAGACAGAAGTTTCCTCGACGATTGCCTGAAGCGCCACGAGAACGCCCTTCGCGCGCTCGATAAGCGCGCGACTGTCGGTCGCGGCGGCGCGATCCACCCGCAATACCTGGCTCGCCTTATCGATCAATATGCTGATGATGACGCGATACTCACCGCGGATGGCGGCTCGCCCATGATCTGGCTGTTGCGGCATGTCCGTGCGACCGGGCGGCGGCGGACCCTCTGCAGTCTCACTCATGGCACAATGGCCAACGCCATGCCGCAGGCGCTTGGCGCCAAGAAGGCCGCTCCCGATCGGCAAGTCATATCCTTGAGCGGCGATGGCGGCCTTTCCATGCTGATGGGTGACTTGATCACTGCGGTGCAGGAGAAGATCCCGATCAAGATTGCGGTGCTTAACAACAGCTCGCTTGGTTTCGTCGAACTTGAGATGAAGGTCGAGGGCCTGCTGGATAGCTACACCAATCTCGAGAATCCCGATTTTGCCCGCGTGGCGCAGGCCGTCGGCTTCGAAGCGCGGCGGGTGGAGGAGGCGCGGGACCTGGAAGCGGCGATCCGCGAGTGGCTTGCTGCTCCCGGGCCGGCGCTGCTGGATGTCGTCACCGATCGCATGGAACTTGTGATCCCGGCGAAGATCGAAGCGGCTCAGCTGTTCGGCACCGCTCTCTATTCCGCCAAGGCTGTGCTCGACGGTCGCGCGGGTGACGTATGGGAGCTGGTGACCGATAATTTTACTTGAGGTGTCGTTTCGTGGGGGAACGGCGTGCGTGAACGGCTGCCAGACATGCGAGACGGCGCGCGGTTCGAGCGTCAGCTCGGGCTCCGCCGTCCGAAGGCTGCCGAAAATTCTCAATGTTGGAGGCAACGGGCGAAGAGCGCGCGAGAGCGCGGGCTCTGAGTTTCATTATGGACGCAAACGAACTGGATGAAAGACCATGAGCATCGTCAACATTGAGGACTTACGGCGGCGGTCAAAGTCCAAAGTTCCGAAGATCTTCTTCGACTACCTGGATGGAGGCGCCGACAGCGAGATAACGCTTCGGAGAAACATCGCTGACTACGATCACTGGGCATTGCGTGAGCGTGTCCTCTGTGGCGTATCCAGCGTTGATCTCCAAACCTCTTTCTTCGGTGCCAGCCACGACTTGCCGTTCATGCTGGGCCCCGTAGGCTTCGCGGGCATGCTCTCACGGCGAGGCGAGATCGCGGCGGCGCGAGCGGCCGACAAGGCGGGCATCGCCCAGTGTCTTTCGACCTTTTCGATTTGCTCGCTTGAGGATGTCGCAGCGGCCAAGAAAGGTCCGCTCTATTTCCAGCTCTATGTCTTTCGAAAGCGAGAGCTAACCGAGGATATGGTGGCGCGCGCCAAGGCAGCCGGGATCAAGACGCTGGTCATCACCGTCGACACGGCGGTCGCTCCGCCCCGTGAGCGTGACGAACGCAATGGGTTCAGGGCACGCAGCTTTCCTAGCCTCTCGATGCTCTTCGGAATGATGGTGCATCCGATCTGGTGCCTTGGCGCAATCTCACATGGCGTGCCGAGGATCGGAAATATCGACCGCTATCCGGAGATGGGTTGGTGGGTGATGGACCAGTCCGCCGAACTCGGGAAACAGATTGATCCGACGTTGACCTGGAAGGACATGCATTGGTTTCGCAAAATCTGGGACGGCCGCATGATCATCAAGGGCATCATGTCGGCTGACGACGCGCAGCAAGCGCTTGATTGCGGCGCTGATGGCCTGATCGTATCGAACCACGGCGGTCGTCAGCTCGATCCCAGCGTCTCCAGCATAAGCGCCTTGCCGGAGATTGTGAAAAGTGTCGGAGACCGCACCGAGATCGTTTTCGATGGTGGTGTGCGCCGAGGCGCGGATGTGATCAAGGCAATCGCCCTCGGTGCGAATGGCGTCTCGCTTGGGCGCGCTTATGCCTATGGGCTGGGTGCGGCCGGCGAGGCTGGCGTCACGCGAGCGATCGAATTGCTGAAAGCCGAGATTGTTGCTTCGCTTACCCTGATGGGAATTGGCAGCATTCGCCAATTGCGTGACGTCGGACCTGATGCCTTGCGCCGGAGTGCGCCTCTAAATGCCCGAGCAGTGAATTCATGAATAAGACCGGCTAGATCGGGTAGCGAGGCGACGACGGGGCGGATGCGACGAATCGATGTGCGCAGGATACGCGTGACGATCCGCTTCGGCGCTCATGCTGTTCAAATTCCCCGAACGATGACCCAACCACCAAGAAATATCTGCCAGCTTAAAAGGGGCACGGTTGTGCGAGAGCGGCTGCCGGATACTTCGCATACCGCACGGTAGCTGGCAAACAGCTGTTCGGTTTAACGCTTCACAATCGAATTGCCGGATCGTCGACATTTGAGTCGAGCGACAATTTTTTTGTCTATGCGGGTAATGGCTCGCCGCGAGTTTCCGGAAGAAAGAATGTTGCAACGATACCTATGATGTAGATCGTTGAGAGCAACATGGCCGCTTGGCCAAAGCCACCGAACTGGATGATCATCGCGCCGGCGAGCAGGGGGCCGAGGAACGCGATAAATCGCGGTCCATTGGACGCAAAGGCTAACGCAGTCGCCCGCATGCGGGTGGGATACAATTCAGGTAGCCAGGCCGGCATCCACGAATATTGACCACAGCTGAAGAAGGCGTTGGCACACGCCAGCAGCAACAACAGCCTCAAGTCCTCAGTCGAAAGAAACAAAACTGGCGTCATGGCCAATGCCAGAGCATAAAACAGGATCGTCGTTGGCTTTCTTCCATACCTATCCGCGAGAAACCCGAAGCTTATGTAGCCCAACACGGAGCCAAAGGTGTAGGCCATACCCGCGTAACTTACCCATAACGCCGCAGTCAGACCTTCTTTTGCCGCGAGCGCCCCGATAAATGGGGGAACCCAAGTCGATATTCCCCAAAACCCGACTGTTGTTGACAAGGACATCAGGAACACAATGAGAGTTCGGCCCCGGACATTTTGATCGGTAAACAAGTTCGTCAGGGTGAACCGTGTCAGCTTCTCTTCCGCTTCGCTAAGCTCGCCATCCCGCTTTCTCTTGGTTGCAAGCTTCCGACGTTTATTCGTCTCTTTCCAGATTTCAGACTCCGGAATTCCATGGCGTATCCAGAGTGTTAAAAGCGCTGGGAGAACACCGATCAAGTACATGTAGCGCCAGTTGTCCGCACCTGTCGAACTGACGAACATCCACAGGAACGAGGCCAAGAAAAACCCCAGGCCATAACCGCACTGCATAAGGCTCGCGCCGATTCCGCGAAGCTTCGCCGGCCACAATTCGGCAATCATCGAGCTTCCGGTCGTCCACTCGGAACCAATGGCAATGCCAACGATGAATCGTGTAATTGCAAAGGATATCCAGTCAAAGGAAAACGCGCTTACGCCAGCGGCCAATGAATAGGCCAGGATAGCAATGATCATCATGCGCTTGCGCCCAATATAATCTGCGAGGATGCCTCCGAGCATACCGCCGATTCCCCATCCCAGCAGGGTGAGCGCAATGGTAGTTCCTATATAGGAGGGGATTTGGGAATGAAGAGAGGAATCCAGTAGCTGACGCAGCGCAACGCCTGCAGTAAGAATCAGCGCGTAGGTTTCGAATCCGTCAAAAAGCCATCCGAGGTTCGAGGCGAGAAGCGCTTTCCACTGAGTTGGCGTGAGTGTCTTGAACCACGCAACATTATCGCTGCTCAAAGAGCTGGCTGTACTCATAGTCCCCCCGATATTGCGAGTCAGGCTAACTTTTAAGGCGCGCGCTATTTCTTCTCACGCAATGTCACGCATTGCGCATTTTTGAATGCGCTGGCACGGCACATCCAACTTTTGGGAAATGTGGCGTCGGATCCTGATCGTTCGAAAGTCCATCACACCGATCTAGACTCCCAACCAATTTCTTCACGAAGGGGGAGGTCCATGCAATCGACAAATTTTGTAAGCCTGATTAGATTGTCTAATCGTGTCTATTCATTTTTCGCTTATGACCACTCCGTCTAGATCTCGGGGTTGTTGACGCCTACCCACCGGACCGCTCTCAGGATTGACTAGACACGACGCAATGCCCAGTCATTAGACAGCCCGCCGGTCGAACTCCGGATCGGGCCCATACTCCCCGGACGTCCAGCTCGAGCGAAATATGCCCGTCCTTTCGGGAGACATGGCTTCATGCCACATAATGATGCGGTGTAACGGCAGAGGCGCGGAATCGATGACCGAGTATGATAATCAAAACATTTTTGCGAAAGTTCTTCGCGGTGAGGTTCCCTGCTTCAAGGTCTATGAAAACGAACATACGTTCGCTTTCCTGGATATTATGCCGCGCTCGCCTGGGCACACGTTGGTGATCCCGAAGGCCCCTGCGCGGGGTCTCCTGGACATCTCAGAGGACGATTTCGCACAGGTCGCGCGAACCGCCAAGAAGATCGCCGTCGCGGCAATCCGCGCTTTCAACGCTGATGGGATCGTCGTGCAGCAGTTCAGCGAACCGGCCAGTGGCCAGGTGGTCTTTCACCTGCACATGCACGTCATGCCGCGGACGATGGGTGTGGAACTACTACCTGCGCAAACGCGCAAGGAAGACCTTAAGGTGTTGGAAGATCACTCGGAGAAACTGATCGCCGCATTGCGAGGTTAACCGTTGGAACAATCGCGCCGAACGGGCAGCAGCGGAGCGAGTCAACGATTCCGCACGCACCTTCCCGACTTTCAGCCTCGTCACCTGGTTGGAACAATAACGACTCGATCTTTTGTGGGTCCCATTGCCCTGGCGTAAGCCCGCTTTGCCTCTGAAAGGCTAAATACCGCATCACCAGATATGGGGAAGGGCTTTAGAACTCCACTTTCGAATCCCGGGACAAGTGTGCGCATAATTGTGACGCTGTCATCGGTACTCAAAGACAATGAATCAACTCCGACATAGGTATGTTGCCGACGATAAAACTCCAACAGGTTAAATGGGACAATGTTCTCAATGGTCGCTATCAATATCTGGCGTCCTCCGTGTGCAAGCGCGCGATGCGCGACTTCAAAATAGGGACTGCCAACCGTATTGAACACAATATCGGCTCCGAGGTCATTCGTCAGTTCCAAAATTCGTCCAACAATATCTGAGTTTGAAGACGCAAGGATTTCGACGGGCGCACTATGGTAACCGTGGGGTCCACGTTCGGTTCGTATGACGCCAATTGTTCGCGCACCGAGCATCGCCGAAATTTGAACTGCGGCTTGGCCTACCTTGCCGTTCGCACCAAGCACCACCACGCTTTGACCGCTATTCGGTAGACCAGCAAGCTCAAACCCCTTCCAGGCAGTCACGAACGGTACGCCGATCGCGCCAGCTTCCAGCATTGAAATGGTGCTTGGCTTCGCGCAGAGACTTGAAGACTTTATGATCAAGTGCGTTCCGTGAGTACCGTCGCAGCTGATTCCCAATTGCCCGCTCGATCCCCAGACTTCGAGTCCAATCAGTTCCTTCGGACCTCCAACAACGACTGCGGAAAAATCACGCCCCGGCGTCCGGGGCCATTTAGCTTGAGGTATAAGTCCCAAAAGAGCTTTGACATCGCTCGGATTGATAGCCGCCGCAGCGATCTTCAAGAGAACCTCGTCCGCCTCGTACGTTGGGACCATAGATTCCAAGTTGAAGGCGATCCTGCAAATGTCGTCAGCTTTGGACGTGACGCGCAAGCGCCTTCCGGACTCCCCGCTCAAAGTCGGGATCGATGGGTCCATCACGAAATCCCTCGTATCCATTCGAGGCCTGTTTGCAGTTGACCAGAATTAGTTCCTCGTCCCACGTCCATATCCTAAGCAGCATTAGAGCGAGCCGTGGACACTACTGGCTAACGCTTTCACCTATTGACGTTAAGCATTCACGGCAACGTGGTTGTGGATGAAAATCGCCGTCCACGAGGCATCCCTACGTCTCGACCGACGGATACTGGCGTCCGATCCAAGATCGTAACTTTGCGGCAAACTCTCGTTGAAATGACAATGGTCCGTGCTTATTCGTCCACTCGTCGTCATAGATGCCGATGAAGATCGTTAGCGAAAGAAAGAAATGCGCGCCCATTTCAAACAGAGCAACATAATCGTGAGCTATCAATGCTTCCCGCTCGCTATCGCTCAGCGACGTGACTGTCGTGGCCTCATAGTCATTCAATCGAGGCCCGATGGCTTGCTCCCATCTTGCAACCAACGCTCTCGGATTTTCTCGATATTGCTTGAGAAGGTCCGGATCTCGATCCACGGTGTAGAGGAACTTATTCACGTAATACTTGCTCATGCTGACGTCCCGTTCGGGTACCACGTGAAGTACGCCTCCATCGTATGATAGAGGTCCAAGGTGTCGACGTAGTCCGCTCGTCCAGCACCCGCAATCCCAAGCATCAGAATCAAATTCAGGAAGCCGTGCGTAGCGTTGCCGCTTTTTGCCAGACTCTCGACGGTTACCTGTTCAAGTATGCCTTCAATGTCGCCGTCGGCCAGCCATTGGACGGCCCGCCGGTCGAACTCTGGATCGGGCCCATGCTCCCCGAACTGACGGGGGCCGCCCAGCTCGAGCGAAAGATGTCCGGTACCAATCGCGGCAATTCGGCGGTCCGATGGGTAAGCGTCAATTATCCCCCGGATGGCGCGACCCAACTCCCAATATCTCTTGGGGGGTGGAAGGGGCGGAGCAAAGATGTTGGCATAAATAGGAACAATTGGGAGATCCGCCTGAGGGCGCGTAGTGATAATCGGGCAGATAATAGAATGGTCCAGTTTCAACTCATTGCTGAATGCAAAATCGAAGCCCCTCTCGATCAGACCACGATGCATAAAGCCGGAAAGGTCTTCATGTCCTTCTAGAACGTACTTTGGAATGCCAAACTCGCGCTCCTCATTGTAAAAGGTCGCGTCGTATCGGGGCGCCTTTCCAATCAGAAATGTCGGATAGTTGTCTAGAAACAATTGGTGGAAATGATCCGATCCAACCATCACCAGTATTTCGGGATTCGCTCGAGTAAGAGTCGTTCGATAAGCCTCGACCTTTCTTTTCCATTCTGCAGCCTGAGGAATCTGCTTGTCGGCCGGGGCCGTCGTCGCCTTCAGATAGAATGGGTGATGCGTTGAGGCCAGCACTGCTGCGAGCTTCGCCATATTCGCTTTCCTTGTCTAGCTTGAGGTCGTCAAGCGCCATCTCGCGCGGGCCAGGTTTCACCACCTTCAGCCAGCGCGCCTCGAATAGCGTTGTTATGCTGACCGACCAATGGAGCAGCAATCACGCCCTCCGATCTTTCTCCATCAAACGTGAAGGGAGGCCTCACCGTCTGCGTCGCCCCCTCGATCCTCTTCGTGACGGGAACAAACATTCCGAGGTGGAGAGCCTGCGGATCCTTCATCACTTCATCGATTTGATTGATCGGGGCATAAGGTAGATCCGCGTTCTCGAGTCGTTCGAGCCAATCGGAGCGATCCCCTTTCCCGAAAATTTCGTTCAACTCGTCGTTGAGCGTATCATAGTTATCAATTCGATTCTGTCTTGTGGCAAACCGCGCATCCACCCCAAGTTGCGGCACTCCCACGACTTCGACGAGAACGCGCCAGAACTTCTCCAACGAGGATAGGTGGAACGCAATAAGTTTTTGGTCCTTACACCGAACAATATACGCTTGCGCTATTCGAGGACGGTCGGAGCCTTTCGGAATCTCGTTAAGCGCGAGAAAGCCCATGAAGGGCTCGACGGCAAAATGCATCATCGCCTCAAGCATAGAGATCTCCACCCGTCGACCTCTACCGGTTCGTGAGCGCTCCACCAGTGCACCAGCTATTGCAAGCGAGGCGTAGATGCCAGTGATCGCATCGGCGAGCGCAGGACCAAGAAAACGTGGTTGCTCGGGATCAATTGCTACACCGAGAAACCCACTCATTGCCTGTGCGACGGAATCGTAAACCGGTCTCGCCGCATACGGACCATCAGGCCCAAATCCTGTAATCGAACAGTAGATCAAATTTGGATTGATTTTTGCGAGCGTCGCGTAGTCCGCGCCTATGCGTTCCGCCACTCCAGGTCGAAAGTTCTGAACGTAAACATCGGCCCGGCGAATCAAATTATGGAAGAGCGATCTATCGTCATCCTTCTTCAAATCGAAACAAACGCTGCGCTTGTTTCTGTTATATGCTTGAAAATGAGCGCTATAGAAGCCGGATTTGAAGCTGCGGTAGGGATCACCCTCTCCGGGCGTTTCGACCTTGATTACATCAGCCCCGAGATCGGCCAACATCATCCCCGCGCAAGGTCCGCTAATGAATACTCCTTGTTCGACTATACGAATTTCGTTGAGTACGCCGTACATGCAAATTCCCCTAGTTCTCGCGCGTAGCGAAGCCAGCCGGTGCCGGCCCGTTATAAGTAACCACCGAAGCTGCTGCGTCGCTCAGCAAGAAGCCGATTGGGGACGTCTGCTCTTCAAGTAGATGACCAACGAGGCTTGCGGTTCTTGCCAGAATGGGCACCCCTCTGAGCGCTAGTAACGGATACCCCGCATCAAGAAGACTGCTGGCGATCGCACTGGAGATATTAAGTACGAGTCTCCTACCGGCGATTTCCGGGATGGCGACATCAACAGCAAGAGCTGCATCGGTGTAGCGACCCGCAATGCCTTCCTGTCGTGCAATCGCGAGGAGGTGCTGCGCGCGAGGATCTCGCTCCTTGTAATAAGGATGGCCATAACCGGGAATGGCCTTTCTATCCGCGCGATAGCGTTTGACTATTACCCGCGCAGCTTCCTGTGTAGGTACATTCTGAGATCTTTCGACATCAAGAATCTGTTCGAAGAGCTTGCCCGCTCCTTCCGCCGCTCCGAGAATAACCGAGCCGCAACCGAGCAGACCAGCCGCGACCGCCCCCTGCAATGCCTCGGGAGCCGCGGCCAGCGTCATGCGGCTTGCTTGAACGCTTGGAACCATACCGTGCTCGGCTAACGCAACAAGCGCTGCGTCCAGCATGCGGCGCTGTGCATCGCTCGGCAACACTCCCGCAATAAGCAACCAAATGTGGTCGGTGAACGAGATCTTTCCAACCAACTCATTTACGAGATCGTACCCGCGAACCACCATGGTTTCGGAGTTCGATCCGGATATCTTCGTCGTTGCCGGACCGTTCGAACTAATCTTCATGATCTGCTTCCTTAATCGCCAACGGCTTACCACGCGTTTCGGGAAGGAAACCGTCGTAACTATTGCTAATGCAGCTCGTTGCGAGCAACACCGCCGCTTGGCCTGCTCCGTCACGCGACTTCGAGCGCCGACTAATTTCTTTACGATGTTAGGCTGCTGCGCAATCGACAAATTTTGCCCGTCTGATTAGATTGTCTAATCGTATCCCACTCAGTTTGAAACGCTGCAGCGCCCAACGCAGGCTTGGCGCTTGAGTTGCCTGAATTGTGCGGCACGAGTCGTCGAAAAGGTTCAGGCCTTACGATCGAGGCTCGGAGCTGTGGCTGAGGGTCCCGTGTCTCATCGCTCTTCGGACAGCGGCGGCATCTTGAGCCATATTAGGAGCACCGCGGCAACGAGACTCAACGGAGCAATGCTTGAGGTCACCTGGCCGGGATTCAATCCAATGCTCAACAACAGCCCTCCCAACAAGGGGCCGAGGACAGCACCCACGCGACCGATACCAATAGCGACACCAGTTCCGGTCACCCGGACGTTGGTCGGAAATCCACGCGCGAACAATGCATACAATCCACTGACACACGCAAAGATCGCCATCCCTAGAATGAACACCCCTGCACGTATCACCATCAAGTCCTTCGGTAGATAACTGAAAGTGAACATAAATAGTGCGGAAAGTACAAGGACACACGTCACAAGCCGCTTCAAACCAACAGGGCCCGAGATATATCCGAACAGTAATCCCCCTATCACCCCTCCAATGTTGAAGATCACCGCGGTCCGGATCGCGCTTGATTGGTCGAAGCCCATTCCGGTCAAGAGCTGCGGCAGCCAACCGGCGAAGAAGTAGAACGCCATCACGTGGAGGAAATAGGAGAGAGTCATGATGGTCGCAGGGCCGCGGACATCCGCACCGAAAAGAGCGCGAAAGCCCGAACTGCGTCTGAAAGACACGACTTGCGGTGATTCGTGCGACAACGGATGTCCCATGCGTTCAAGAATACGATTAATTTTGGCGAGCGCATCCGGCTTACCGCTCTCTGCCAAATAGTGGATCGACTCTGGAATACTGCGCCATACAATCGGAACAGCAAGAGCGGTCATGACCCCGCCGAACATGAAGATCGCACGCCAGTCGGATATCTGAACCAGCTCAGCCGCGACCAGCCCTCCTAGTAGAGCTCCTAGCGGAAATCCAGAGGCCACGAGACTGACCGCCAGGTCGCGACGGCGTTCGTTAGCAAACTCCGCCGTGACAGCATTGAGCGTGCTGAGCATTCCGCCAATCCCGAGACCGGTCAGGAAGCGCCAAATGCCAACAAGCGATAGCGAACCGGCAGCGGCGGCGAGCAGCATACCGACCGTCATCAGGACGAGGGAGATCAAGATCGTGGGTCGCCGGCCATATCGGTCAGCGAGGGGGGATATTAGCAACGATCCTACCCCCATCCCGGCGAGCCCCGCTGAAATCACAACACCAAGCGCGGCGGGGGACGCCCCCCATTCAGTAGCCATGCCTGGTGCCGCAAAAGTCACAGCCAGCACGTCGAAGCCGTCAAGTCCGTTGAGAACGAAAGCCGATCCGATGGCGACTATTTGTACGAAACTCATTGGTGCCGACGACAGTATCTGCAATGACGTTCTTGACATTGTTTCCAGTTCCCTCTGATCGCTGCAGCAAGACCTCTTCCGAGTTGCACAATGATGTGTGAACGGACCGAAGAGTTCGTATCAAAAAATGAGTGCGGGTCGACAATTGGTCAGGTGCGGACCGGCTACACGGCTTCAAGCGTCGACTGGCTTCTTTGCCAGGCGACGCGCCTATGAAACCGGCAAGGTTTGTAAGTTTATGGTGGTTGATTACGTCGGCTCATCCGTATTCTTGGAAATCTGAGCCTTCTTGAAGCCGTAGATGGGATAGTGCATGCCCCGCTCACACGGATGATGCGGACGGTTGCGAGCATCGAAGCCACCCGGTTCAGTGCCTTGACCGGGATGGATGGCTACCGCCGGTGACACACTCGATGAGACGGCCAGCATCAGCGGGCGGAGCATTGCCTCGCCAAGCGACATGCTGGTCCGAGCGCACGAGCACAAGATCGCGCTCATAGAGGTCGCGCGCCGCACGGCTCGGAACGTCGAGTACGGTCAGCGGAACTCGACGCGCCTTCGCGGCTTCGGCGATCGATCCGTCATCCACCGCTGTCCCACCAAGTCGCAGCAACGTGAACCCGGGCCCGAGCCTGTCGAACAGTGAGCTCCCACTGCCGCGCCCCGCGTCAAGCCATACATGAGGTGTGCGGCCGCCCGGGATACTCGTTGGAATATATTGGCTGTAGGTTTCCGCTGGCGCTGCCTCATCGGAAGCAACGATCGGGGAGCCGTCATATCGCGCGCCGAGTTGAACGCCGACGGAAGCAAACTGCTCGCCAAAGCCCTGCAGGAATTCTCCAACCGCCGCGCGCTCGACCGCGCCTTGCGCAGTATTCTCTTCCAGTTGGTCCGTCACCGCCACATCGCCAACATTGCGCGCAAGATCGCGCGCAGCGCGGGTGTTGCGCTCGGCTATGAACTTTCGTTCGATCTCGTATGAGGCGAGGAGATCGTGGCCACCCCACCCCTTCACAGCCGCGGCCAACTTCCACGAAAGATTGGCTGCATCGTCGATTCCAGTATTCATGCCGAAGCCGCCCGTTGGGGTAAACAGATGGGCCGCATCACCCGCCAAAACTACTCGTCCCCGACCAAACCTTTCCGCCACTAACGCGACGCCAGCAGTCCAAGGGCTATGATCGATCAGTTCAACTGGGATGGGCGCACCAGCGCTGCGCTGAACCTGCTCGACGATCGCCTCCGGATTGACGGGGGCCGAGGGAGTCGCCAGCTTCGTGAACATCAGGAATTCTGCATGACCGTCGAGCGCAATCAGTGTCGTGCGCATCTCGGCGTTAACGATCCAGTACTGAAAGGCTGGCCTATCCGCGAGGAACGTGCGATGCAGCGTAGGCGCCCTGAGATAGGTCGCAAGCATCGCCCCGCCGAAGTAAGCCTGATCCAGTTTACTGAAACCGCTATAGGCGATACCGAGGCCCCGCCGAACCATGCTGCGGGCACCATCGCAGCCGACGAGATATTGGCACCGCCAGCGCTCTGCTTGTCCCTCATTGGGGCAAGCGGTCAGCCTCACGAAGTCGGCATCCTGGTCAAAATCAAGAACCGTCCATCCCCTCCGAAAATCTATCCCGGGTCGATTCTTGGCCCGCTCGAAGACCAGATTCTCGACGTACATTTGATTCGCGCGAAGGATCGGCTCGGGGAACTGATCGAGTTCGTCCGAGGCCGCCACGCTGCGTTGCTTCTCGCGCTCCGATGGCATCGACAAGCGGGCCAGTTCGAATCCATTCAGCCTGGTCAGGTAGCGCACATCGGTTGGATAGTCCGGCGGCAGCCCAAGAGCGCGAATCGCCCCGGACAGACCGAGCCGCCGATAGTGTTCCATAGTACGGGCGTTTTGCGTGCTGCCTTTCGGATGCATGCGGGATTCGAGTTCAGTGTTGAATAGGGCGACCGAAACACCCTGCTGCTCAAGAAGCAGCGCCAGCACCATCCCAACTGGGCCGGCCCCGACAATTGCGACATCCACAATGTGATCGATCTCACCGGCCAATGTCATGTCATCCTTGGGTACGTCGACGACCCTCGTTGAGGCTACGCAAGCCGAGGGCAGCCGCTTCAGTCCTTTTGCGTTTGTTCGAGCTTTCGAAATTATTGAGTGCTTACGCAATCGACAAATTTTGACATTCCTATTAGTTTCTCTAATCGTATCGGCTCGCCTTCGTTCCCAAAGACACCGGCCAAGGCGACTGGAACCATTGAGCTTCTCCGACACATCCTGCGACGATACGTTCAGCCCCCATTTGGGCTCCATCCCAACGAGAAGAGCCCCGCCGGCGGCTCATCTCCCAACGACTGAGCGTGTAGAGATTGCGCTCGATATTCGGATGAAAGTTTCTTAGTAACATAATAGCATTCACACCGAGCGTTCGAGGTATTCGTTCGGTCAGCGCATGAGGCATTGATATGCGTACGCCACTTCCAAGTCTTATCAGTCTTTGTGCATTTGAGGCAGCCGCTCGACATCGCAGCTTCCGACGTGCCGCAATCGAATTGAACATCACGCAGGGAGCCATCAGCCAGCGAATCAAAGGGCTAGAGACGCTTGTAGGTACTGCGCTTTTTTATCGCGAAAACAATACAATCCGCCTCACCGACACGGGGAGCGAATACTTGCGCTCCGCTCGCGTCGCGATCACGGAGCTAATGGCCGCAACGGATCGGGCGGCGGGTCGACAACGGGAGGACACACTTACGATATGTAGCTTGGGTACATTTGCCCACAAATGTTTGATTCCAATTCTGGAAAGCTTTCGCACGCTATATCCAAAAATTTCGCTGCGGCTTCGGACGGGATTTCCTTTTGAACAAGTCGCGCCGAACGATTCGGATTTGTCAATTCTTTATGGGTTAGGAGACTGGCCAGGTATGAGCTCATGGAAAATCCACGATGAAGAACTATTCCCTGTCTGCAGCCCCTCGTTATTGCACGGGCGACGCGCTCTGAAGCGGCCAAGCGATCTCCGTTTCCATACCATCATTCGAACATCCTCTCCTCTCCTACTCAGAGATGATTGGCCTCTTTGGCTGGCAGAAGCCGGCATCGCGAAGGCAAGTTTTCGGGATGAGATCTCCTGTGATCTTCTGAATCCAACGTTTCAGCTCGCTATTAATGGCTTAGGTGTTGCCATGGGGCGAAGCGGCGTCGTTCAATTCGATCTAGAGAACAAGCTATTGGTTGAGCCATTTGACATACGCTTACCATCTGCACTCGCCTACTACGTTGTAGTGCCAGAAGCTCGGGCGAATTCTCCGAAGATTCAACGTTTCGTCACGTGGTTATTGAAGGAGTTTGGACGGACGATCGACAAGAAGATAGTTTGATTGAGCGTCGCGAGGACTGAACGTTCTGGAACGATGACGGCGACACGCGCGTGACAGAGCGCCCCCTCGACATTAGCTTCTTTGAAAACTGGTAGATCGATTTGAAAGAGGCGTTTGAAGCTAACCAAAGTCGGCTCCATTTGAGTTATAATTGTCAAATCAATTATCTATGCGGTCCAATCAGCGCTCGCTTAGTTTGCAGTTCTAGCGACTTCAACAAGCAGGTCGGGAATATTGGCAACGATTCCGAATTTGGCGGCGCCCATGAGCTGAGCTTCGTCCTAGTTGAACTTGACGTTGCTCTGCGCCGCAAAACTCTTCCAGAACTCCGTCTGGTCAGCAATAAAATGTGTAAACTCTGCTGGCTTTTTGTACGAGATCACCAGTCCAATCTCCGCTAAACGTTTGCGAATATCATCGCGTTCGAGGACACGCTGAAGTGCTTCCGCGAGGATCCCGACGATGTACGCCGGAGTTTTAGCCGGCGCTACAAGCCCGGTCCAGTATCCGGCCTCCATAGGGAACCCAGCTTCCTCCATAGTCATCACATCCGGCAACAGAGGAAAACGGGTTTTGGCTGCTATCGCCAAGGGAACTAGTGTTCCAGATTGAATATGCTGCATCGAAACAATCGGGCTGACGAACATCGATTTGATGTGACCCGCTACCAGATCATTTATGGCAGGCGCTCCCCCTTTGTAGGGAACATGCAGCAGATCGATGCCGCCGACACGCGCCTTGAACAGCTCGACGGCAAGATGAGATGCGCTGCCGTACCCCACCGATCCGTAGGTGAGTGGTGCCTCTACTTCCTTTCTTGCCAACTCAACGAATTCCTTCACAGACTTAACCGGCACGGATTTGTGAACCGAGAGAATAACCGGAGCATTCCCGATCAGTCCAATGGGAGCGAAGTCTTTTAGACTATCGTACGGAAGGTTCTTGAAAGCTAATGGGTTCGTTGCATGACTATCGGTGATCGCCAAAAGCGTATAGCCATCGGCGTCCGCGCGCGCCACACTGCTTGTCGCGATTGTCCCTCCGGCACCGGGTCTGCTCTCTATGATAAATGGCTGATGAAGCTCAGCCGACATCGCTTCGCAAACGACTCGCATGACGATGTCCACCAACCCGCCTGCTGGATATGGCACAGTCACTTTGATCGGGGAGTTTGGATACTCCGCTCCCATGGCGTTGCCGAGAAACATTGACAGGGTTGCGCACGCAACCAAAAATAGCGTTCGAAGCGAAGTATTCATTGCAACCTCGAATTCTCTGGATGCCGATCTAGTGATAGTCGCCTTACTAGGAACTACCGAGCTTGAAAACTCGTTTTGCGTTCCCGCGGTATACCTTCTCAAGATCAGCGTTACTCAGGAGTCCGCTTTCGAGGTTCTGTAGAAACGCGGGCCCGAGATCGAATGGATAGTCCGTCGCAAATAGGATGCGGTCCGCGCCGAGCGACATGAGAGCTCCTGTCAAAGTCGCCGGTGAAACGTTGCCGCTCGTCGTTATGAACAGGTTGTGTCGTATGTAGAAGTTGAGCGGATGTTTGGCCTTGTGACCAGCGTAGAGTTGCCACCCCTGATCAAAACGCTCCATGGAGAATGGCAAAAGCTCACCCATGTGGCCGAGGATCATCATCGCCTTCGGATAGGCGTCGAACACGCCGCTGCAAATGATTCGGAGTGCATGCGTCGCCGTCTCCACGGTCCAATTCCAGGTGGGGCCTAGGATGTCTGGATAACCATCGTAGGCCTTAAGTTGATCGGGTGGAGAAGACCAAGGGTGAAGATAGATCGGAACGTCTAGCTCCTGAGCCGCCTCCCAAAGCGGCCAGTACTTCTTCTCATCCAGATATTGCCCATGCGTGTGCCCATTTACCATGGCTCCGCGAAATCCGAGCTTGGTTACACAGCGCCTAAACTCGGCGATCGAGGCCGCGGCGTCCTGAAGCGGCAGCGCGGCGAATCCAGAGAATCGGTCAGGATGACTCTTGATGCGCTCCGCAAGAATATCGTTCATGCGTCGCGCCATCTCGACCGCGCGAGCAGTGTCAGGATCGAGCTGAACGCTGCCGAAATTGAAGCAAGACAAGATGGATCGCTCTATACCCTGCTTGTCCATGTCCGCAAGGCGGCCCGCATCCAAGTCCCAGAACTTGGGCAAGACCTTGTCAAAGGACTCGCTGGAGACGCCCTTCACGAGCAGACGGAAATAGTCATCAAGCTCGCGCAGGAGGAAATGTTCTTCGATAGCGATCTTGTCCATATTCTTGTCTCCGGATTTTCTGGTGAATTTGCAACAGCATTCCACGAGCTGGGCAAAGAGTGTCGTCGTCAGGAAGACGGCCTGCGCCGCAGTAGCCCCTCGCCCACCTTGGTCAATATCCCTGCAAAAGAAAGTTGCTCGGAATGGCCGGACCCCAAACGTCACGCCGTCCGGGGCCCTCCCACGTCTTCGGACGTTGAGGATGGTCTTCGTGCCACGGCTTGGGGTCAAAATGGCCAAGATCCTCGCAAGACATCTTATCAAGTTCTGTATACAGCTCGATCATTAGATCGTCGGTGTTCAGATGATAGGTCGCGATGTTGTGCCCAGGGCCGTGGCGAACCGGACCCCAAATTATCTCGAGCTTCTCACGGCCAAGAACGTCGCACGACGCCGTTAGATGAGCTGCATCGCGCATTTCGAACGCGAAATGGTGCATTCGGCGCCCATCAGCTCGCAGGAAGTTGACTGTGTGGTGGTCAGGACCACAACGCATGAAGACGAAAAACCGCTCCACCCAGTCAGAGACGCGGAAGCCAAGAATCCGTTCGTAAAACGCTGCGGTGACTACGGGATCGTCGACGATAAATGCTACGTGCCCGAGCTTAAATGGAGCAATTCCGATGGGCCCCGCCAGCTTCGCAAACGTGGCTGCGGTAAAGAGCTCTATCTCGGTTCCATTAGGATCGGTGAATACAAGGACCTTTCCACCGCCAGGCCGCGATTCCTCACGGGTCTGAGCCTTTATCCCATTGCTAGAAAGGGCACGAGCGGCTGCAGCCAGATCTGTCTGTGGCGGAACTTGAAATGCAAGCTGTTTGCAGCGGCGAGTAGCACCCTGCTCAAGAACCACTGCCAGCTCGCCGGTCCCGGTGCAAAGATACGCTGACGAGCTGTATCGATCCGCCAAGTGCAAACCCATCACACGCTGATAGTAATCCAGCTGTCGATCCAAGTCTGGAGTTTCAAGCGTAAGGTGGCCAATTCGAGATACCTTGATCATAATCCAGCTCCTGTTACGGTCGGTTCACAGTGAGGCCATCCGGTCCACTCTGAACCGATTTAAGTCCGAACTGTTCTTCGAGGTGATCCGAGAGCTTGTCGAACTTTTCGGGTGTAGTCGCACCCGCCACGTAACGATCGGGTCGCAAGATCAGTATTTTCCCCCGATGTGTGGCGACGAGAGCCCGCCCTCGGTCGTCGATCGCATGAAGCGAGGGTCCGACCGTGTCTCCGGCGTCGTCACGATCCCTTACGAGCAGAATGGCGGGTCGCAACGATCTCCAGAGGGGATGATTGGCCGCCCTGTTAAGCGCAGCGCGTTCGACATGAAAGCCAATAAGCCCAAAACCTTGCCCAACAGCGTCATCTATCGCCAGTTCTCGACCGTTAGTTTCCGCTAGTTTAACGCGCGGCAACATGCGGCCCGTCAGGCCGTCGTCATTCTGCCCGGCGTCTCGGGCGAGAAATCCCCGCCTGAAGAAGGGCCGGGGCAGATGCCGCATCTCCCGAAAGTAACGGCGCACGCCTGGCAACAAATTTGCCACCGCAAATGCAATATCGCGCACAAGTGTAAGGCTTCGGGAGCGGATGTTAGCGAGGCGACCAACCCGGACGGAGTACTTGACGATCGCGCAGGTGTGTTCCCTACGCTCTTCGTCGTATGTTTCCAGCAGGCGCTCGGATGCGCCGCTACGCAACACGATGCCGATCTTCCAACAGAGGTTGGCGGCGTCACGGGCACCTGTATTCATCCCCTGACCGCCAAATGGCGGCATCACATGGGCCGCATCGCCGAGAAGGAACACGCGCCCGTCGCGAAATCGTTGTGCGATGCGTTCCGAAAATCCGTAGACGGCTCGCCTGATGATGTGGAGTTGTACACCCCGATACGGTGTGTGCCGGTCAACCAGTTCTCGAATCGAGGCGTCGGTAAGGATCGCCTCCCGGTCGTCATTGGGATGCAGCATGAATTCGATACGACGACCGCCATAGGGAGCCGGTACACTATTTACCGGCCTGCGGGGATTGCAAAAAAACCGGGAATAATCCGCTTGGTCCGGAAAGTCTGCAAGATCCAAGACAAGGTGCGGCTCATCGATCCGTGAACCTGGAAACGGAATGTTAAGCGCGTTCCTGATGAAGCTGCGCGCGCCATCGCACCCGAGTACATATCGGGTTGAAATCTCACGGTCTCCGGCTGCGGTCTGCAAGCTGACCCTAACCTGTTCGCGGCCTTGAACGATTGCTGTCACAGAAGCGCCAAAGTGGCGCCGAATGTCCGGAAAACGAGCGCAACCACGGAGCAGTATCTTCTCAAAAACGGGCTGCAGGACGGCGTTACGATTTCCGAACCCGTTCGATGTGATGAACCCCGGCACTTTAGCTAGCACGAAACGCAGCGGAGAAATGAAGTGAACACCGAAAGGTCGGGAGATGTGAGGCCTGATATCGTTCACCAAGTCGAGCGCATCCAGAATTCGCATGTACTCGTCATCAATTGCAATGGCCTTTGGCATGTCGGAGGTCGCGAACTTCTGCTCGACCAGCAAACAACTCACCCCCCAAGATCCAAGAAGATTTGCCGCGGTCAAACCGACCGGCCCCGCTCCTACCACTAGGACGTCAATCGATGTCGGTAGTTCGTCTTGCGGCCCTTCGGCAGGTGCAATCAGCTCAAGAGTCTGAGACAGCGTGAGCGCATGATCGCCCTCAGCATAAATTCCGTCAGTTCGGGTATCCACTGACGGTGCCACGTCGCCAATCCCGTTTATTCCGGCGGATCCATCGCGATCGACTGACGCTCGCTGTGTTGCACGTGTGCAGCTCATAGATGCGCTCTCGCGGATGGGGCAAGAGGACGTACTTCTGTTCTAGGCGCTGTATAACAGCTGCGTCTTGAGTACTGGCGAGCCGTCCTTCGAGCGCGGAAGTGATGGGCGCTTCCGTCCATGGCTGTATCCTAAAAATTCTCTCGAGAGAGGCCTAATCTTGCAACAGGAACTTGATGTTCTCAGAGTTGAATTCGTCAGGCGATTCAAACTGGGGCCAATGGCCAACATTGTCCAGTTGGAGAGCGGTCGAGTTTGGAAGCAATTGAAGAAGACGACGCGCCGTATTTAGGAAAAGCGGCCGATCTTTCAGCGATTCTACGACCAACACCGGAGCCTTGATGGCACGGCACTCATCTTCAGTGATCAGATTGCGCTGCAGATACTTTGGCCCGAGCAGGGCAAGAACGTGATCGGCGGCAGCCTTGGCGTCCGGTTGGCGATAGGTGGCCTGGCGCAGCGCAATAAGGTCATCGATCCGCTTTTCGTCCCTGTAAATAAGCGAGCTAAATATCGCCTTGATGTTTTCCCAGCTTGGATCGTCGTACGCCCGTCCACGGCGCGCGATGATGCCACCGATTTCTTCAGCGTCATCTGCGAGGCCAAAAGGCGCGTTCAGCGTCACCTTGAGCGTCTTGTCCGGATGGGTTGATGCAAACCGAAGCGCAACCCACGCTCCCAGCGAAATCCCGATCAGCGATGCCTGTTTTACTCCTACGGCATTCATGAATGCCGCGATCTGATCAACGTAATCGGCGATCTCGTAGTCACGCGACGGCTTATCGCTATACCCGCTACCCAGAAAGTCCAAAGCGAAACAGTTGAACCGCTGCGAATGCGGTCCGAGGTTCGCCATATAGGCCTCCCAAGTGCCTCCTGTTCCGTGCAACATAATGACCGCCGGAGCGTCTTTGGGTCCAGCCTGCACGTAACGGGTAGCGACACCACCGGCGTCAATCCAGTCCTGGCGAAACGCTACTGTTTGTAAGTGGGTCCAGATACTTTCGTAAGGAGTGTCAGGCGACATGGGTCTTCCTCTGGTGATCAGATATTCGAATACTATCTTATTTTCGAAATATCAAGAGAGCGATCTTCAAGCGAGCCATGCTGGCGCGCGAGCACAGGGGTGCCGCGTGAGCCCGAGTCAAACTCAAGCGGCCAACTTTGGGAGATCTGCAGCGTTTGCGAAAACGCGACGTGGAGCGCTAATATCCACTCAACTGTTCCATCGGGCCCAGCCAGCTTGGAGACGCGAGGATCCAATCGACAACGTCGGAGAGCGCTGAGTGTGGCTTCAAGTCATGACTAGACTGTAGCTGCCTGGTAAGACTGGTGACCACTTAACTGTCACCGCTTCTCCAGATCCAGCCTGATTCCTCGGTGGATCTCATGATCTTGGCGATACCGTTGGAAGATCAGCAACAGGAAGCCCACGCTGATGATCAGCATTGCTCAAGGAATGAGGGATAGGAGTCAGGCAAAGCGCACTCTTCCCGGGCGGAGCTGATAGCAGGTGCGGCGCGGATACCTCAGAGAGAGATTTTTGGCGAGTTGATTACCAGCCGGGACACCAAGTCAGCTAGTGACAACGGGGAAAGTTTGGTCAAAATCACCGCGTTAGGGTGGCAACAAGGCTACGCACCAACTCGCGAACGTGCGCACAGGATGTCCGATTTCAATATCCCGGTCTCCACGAGGAAACGCAAACAACACTGGACGCTACCGCCGATAGCGCCTCTTTTTTCGCAGTACTGAGCAATACACTCGAGAACGCGATTCCTGCTTCTCAAGCGAGCTGCGGCGAGTAGCGCAGAACATGCTCTACGGTCCGTCGAATATGCTGCTCCGCCAACCGGCAAGCAAGATCGACTTTCTTTGAAAGTGCCGCTTCCATAATCGCCTGATGTTCCCCTCTTCGGTTTCCATCTTTCGGACGGTGCCGTAGAGAGAGCAATCGGTAGCGCTCTGCCTGATCGAACAGGATCGAATGGAAATGCAGCAGCCATTGTGAACGGCAGGCAGAAACGAGCGCTCGGTGGAACTCGCCATGAACGACAGCCCAACGGCTCGCATCCCTCAAGCGATCGGAAATTGGGACCCCCTCCAGCTTATCCAAAAGATGAAACGCTGAGACAATTCGCACCTCCCACGCATCATCGCCGTTCGCAATTGCGTCGGTAAGCGCCCTCGTCTCGAAATCAACTCTTAACTCCGAGATGTCTAGCAGGTCTACGCGCGATACCGGCGCGACTCGATAACCGCGGCCCGCTTCAACCTGGACTAATCCTTCCGAGACCAGATGTGAAAGGCCCTCGCGAATCGTTCCAACGCCGACGCCATATCGCTGTTGGAGAAGCGCGAACGGAAGTTTGGCACCAGGCTCGACAACACCGTCGAGAATGTCCCAGCGCATCTTTTCCAGCACCTCCTGGCCAGCAAACTGGCTCGGCAACGCCCGCTTACTCTGTAGGATGACTGACATATTTCACCCGAGCTTTCGTGGGGCCAATAGGAACCCCTCGCAAAGAGCAAGGCTCCTGTCAACGCTGGATATTCGAAAAGCTACCAACAATCGAATTTTGCCCCGGTTCACACAAGGGCAAATCCCTTACCCGACGATCCAAGCGTTAAGCACATCATCTATTGATTCACCCTGAGATTTTCGAAAAATTCTGTATAATTGAATATAATACACGAAGAACGGCAATAAAAGGTGGCATACTCGAGAGCAACACTCCGTGCCGAACTCGTTGCAAGCGCGCCGTCCCTTGTTGCACTGGTTTCGTGCAAACGCAACGAAGGCGAAGAAATGCGACGCCTTCCCGACGATACAATCGCCGCAATGGATGCGGCCGGCGGTCCCAAATCTCACGGCGGCGGCTCCGCCGACAATGAATTACCCCGAAAATTCGTTCGAGATGGCGATATTATGTTGAGGGCCGCTCCGGCGCTGGGGCAAATTTCCCAATCGATTCGATTGATCCCGAAGACTCGGCGGCGGAAGCTTCATCGAGCCGGAAACTCCTAAACCGGCGGAAACACAGCGCAACGAGGAGACCGGAAGCCATCGCTCCCACGCCGAGGCTGAGAGCCGGCACATAATACAATTGCTTTTGGGGAAGATGCATTGCCAGCAACATACCGCCGACCATAGGGCCGGCAAGCGAGCCCAAGCGCCCCGCCGCTTGGGCCCATCCGGCGCCAGTGGAGCGAATTGACGTGGGATAGATCATGACGAGGGCCGCGTTGATGCCAAAATTGTTTCCGGTAACGCAGAAGCCGGCGCCTGCAATGATCGCACCCAGGATGAAAGGAGCAAGGCCTGGAGTGCCCATCATCGCAACCAGAGGAGCGCCAAGGGCAAAGAGGATGACGACCGGAAGCGCTCCAAACCTGTCGATGAGGAATATCAGAAGCACGCCACCGCCCAAACCGCCGATCGAAAATGCGGACGCACTGATTCCTGCCTGAGCCGTGCTCATTCCCGCGGATTGCAGTAATGTCGGAAGCCAACTGAGCACAAAAAAGTTGGTCAACTGGTTTGCCGCCAGCGCAATCCAAAGCAGGGGCGTGATGACGGCAAGTCCACCCTTGAACAGTTGAATCGGCGAGCCTACGCCGGAAACCACGCCGAGACTGTCGTAAGAAAAGCGAGATCGCGGGTCGATCGAGAGATCGGGTCTCAGTGCGCGGGCGAGGATCCTGGCCTCCTCATCACGACCACCGTGCTGCACCAGAAACTTCAGCGATTCATTCATCGTGAAGCAAGCAACAACCGCGATCACAAGCGGCAGCACGCCACCGACAAAAAGAAGCGCAGGCCAGCCGTATTGCGGGACCAGAAGAGCCGAGGTCCAACCGGGCAACGCAAGGCCCGCAGGTACACCAAAGAGAACGATGACGCTGAACAGGCCCCGCAACCGCCTCGGTGCGACTTCAGCGGCTAGCGCGAGGACATTTGGAATCATGCCCCCGAGGCCGATGCCGGTCAGGAAACGCAGGACTGCAAATTGATTCAGCGAGGTAGCCAACATCGTTAGGAGTGTGAGCGAACCGTAGGTGCAAAGCCCGATGAGGATCGCGTTCTTGCGTCCAATACGGTCTCCAAGAATGCCAAACAATGGAGCGCCCACCAGCAACCCAAAGATGCCCGCAGAGAAGACCGGGGAGAGTTGCGCGGGTGAGATCTTCCAGTCCTTTACCAGTTCCGGACCAACGAAACCGATAACAGCGAGGTCGAAGCCATCCGCCATCATTGCAAGCGTCGCGACCACCAGAAATACAATGGTAGATTTCTGGACCTTTTGCCCCTCAATCAAAGTGTTCAAGTTCACGACCGGCGCTTCCATGTCTTCACTCCCCGATGAATTCGACGTCGCAGTACTGCTTAGTGGTGTGCCGTGACGGCGCCGTGCACTGTCGGTCTGACGAGCGCTCATCGCGTTCGTTGAAAGCAGCCGCTCGTTCTCCGACGAGTTAGGCGGCTGTTCATATTCGAATAACATTATATTTTCGAATATACAAGGTTCGTCGTCTTCTACACGCCAGGGACTGCTGGCGCGGGACCTTGCCTACGCTGAGCCGGGCGGCATCACCCGCGGGAACGATGGCCACCAGGCTCGAAAGCCATCGCGCAGATCCGGCCGTACCAACGAGCGCGTGTTCGATTTATCAGCGACATTTTTAGATAGGCGCCCCGCCGCCGATTTGGGAGCCAATCATTACGGTTGCCATCGCGATTGTGGCTTCCAAGTCGATTGCATCTGGGTCGGCCAGCCACTGCAGTGCAACACCACGCATGACCTGCACAAATCGCACTGGCTCCGACGCTAACAACTCAATATTTTCTATATTGTCGGTGCTGATGGCATCGTCTGACACCCCAGCGGCCCTGCAGCTTGCTTTCTACGCGAGTTGAGGCGCGTAGCGCAGAACATGGTCCACAGTCCGCCGGATGTGCGCGCCTGTTCGACCCTGCTGATCACGACCGGGTCATGCGGATCAATAAGCGACGATCAGCTTTCTTGCGCAGTCCACCCGGCATCCGCCGTCAATCCGGTCATCGAGAGAAAGAGTCGGCGCTTGACATTTTCGAAAATGTTCGTTTTATTGAAACTATAACCTAGGAGGGAACGGCGATGAAAAGCGGGACGCTCGATAGTACTGTTGGCCAGGAAACTCTCCGCGCCGAACTCGTCGCCAAAGCAGCGTCGGTTGTGCCTTTGCTTCGCTCAAATGCGGCCAAGGCGGAAGAAATGCGACGCCTTCCCGACGACACGATTGCCGCCATGGAGGCGGCCGGCCTTTTCCGTATTTGCGCGCCAAAGCAGTTCGGCGGTTACGAAAGCGACGTTCGCACCTATACGGACGTTATCACCGAAATTGGCCGCGGCTGCGGCTCGGCCGCCTGGATCGCCTTCATCTCCAACGCGGCTGTGTGGATCGCCTGCCATTATCCGGAGGCAGTTCAGCGCGAGATATTCGAGGAAAATCCCGACGCCCGGTTCATGGGCGTACTTGCTCCGACCGCGACGGCCGACCGGGCTGACGGCGGCTACGTCATCACCGGAAAATGGGCTTATGCCTCGTGCTGCTTACACGCCCATTGGGCGATCCTGACCGCGCCGCTGACGCAGAAAGATGGTTCGAAGGAGCTTGGCATCGTCCTCGTGCCGATGAGCGAGCTGTCGATTGAGGACACCTGGTACTCGGTCGGCGTCCGTGGCTCCGGCAGCAACACGGCCGTTGCTAAAGACGTCTTCGTGCCCGAGCGCCGCGCCTTGCTGATCTCCGCATTGCTGGCGGGAAACGCGCTCGGCGATCCGAAGAAGTCCGTGCCGTTTCGGCAGGCCTTTTCGGCTGTCGCTGTCATTATGGTCGCAGCGCCGGTGCTTGGCATGGCGAAGGCGGCGCTGGAGATGACCCTGGAGCGAATCGGTGCGGGCGGCAAACGGGTTGCCTACAGCACATATGACGACGTCCGTCGGGTGCCCGGCATGCAGTTGCAGCTTGCCGAGGCTGCGAGCCTGATTGGAGCTGGCAGTGCCCTCGTCCAGAGCTGGTGCGATCGCATCGTTGCAGCCGCGGTCTCGCTCCAACAGATGTCCTTTGACGATCGGGCGAGAATGCGCGCCGATGTCGGCCTTGCGGTGCGGCACTGCCGTGATGGCGTGGACCGTCTGATGTCGGTACAGGGTTCCAGCGCGTTCGCGGAGTCCAACCCGGTACAACGGGTGTGGCGTGACATCGCTACGGCGTCACGACACGGACTTCTAACACCGGAAGTGCCGCTCGAAATCTATGGCCGCGCTCTGGTCGCTGATTTTCCGATGCTCTCTCCGTTCGTCTAAACGCCACTCCGAAGCCAGCCCTCCTCATGCCGCAGCATGCTCCACGACAAACCGCCCCGCCCCAAGCGTCTACCGGCCCGAGCCGGGACGCCTTCCGCAATGCGATGGCCCGGCTGGGCGGGGCCGTTAACATCGTGACGACGAACGGCCCGGCGGGACAGGCGGGCTTCACGGCGTCGGCGGTCTGCAGCGTCAGCGACACCCCTCCGACCCTGCTGGTTTGCCTGAACCGAAGCGCTTCAGTTTACGAGCTTTTCAAGGCGAACCGCTTTCTATGCGTCAATACGCTGACGTATCGGCAGGAAGACATTGCCGTCCTGTTCGGCGGAAAGACTCCGATGGCTGAACGGTTCGCCGCCGGAGTTTGGTCGCAGAGGATCACCGGCGCCCCTGTCTTAAATGGCGCGCTCGCCAGCTTCGACTGCGAGATCTCCGAGACAGTCGAGGTGGGTACGCACGACGTCCTGTTCTGCACCGTGCTATCCGCAGAAGTCGACATCAGCAGCGAAGGACTGATCTATTTCGATCGGCGCTTCCATCGTTTGTCGGCCTCAAAGAGCACATGACCATGCTGGCCCTTAGTTTGGCGTCGGCCGATCCACACCCGGAGTGAGCACGATGATAGGCTTCGAACAGTTTGGGACCGGCGAGCACAAGCTCATTGGGATGCATGGCTGGTTTGGCAACGAAGATACGTTCAAATCCTTGCAGCTTTCCCTGGACCCTCGCAAATATCAATGTGCGTGGCTCGCGCACCGTGGGTACGGTCGGTCGGTGGCGGTCGCTGGCAACTATAGTATGGCAGAGATGGCCGACGACGCGCTGGCCGTCGCTGACAACCTCGGATGGACAAGTTTCAGCGTCATTGGCCATTCGATGGGCGCCAAGGCCGCTCAGGTACTTGCCACCCGGGTGCCTTCGCGGGTCAAAAAACTGATAGCCGTCACGCCTGTATCCGCGGACCCCATCCCGCTCGATCCACAGACCCGCTCATTGTTTGAGGCTGCAACTCGTTCCCCGGAGAGCCGTCGTAGCGTCATCGACTTTTCCACGGGTGGACGGCTAAGTTCAGTTTGGATTGATCAGTTGGCCTGCGACTCAATTGCTAGATCAACCTCCGAAGCCTCTGCCGCATACCTTCGCTCTTGGGCAGATGACGACTTCTCAGGCTCGATCCGGCGTTGCGAGATCCAGACACTGGTAGTGGTTGGTGTAGAGGATCCCAGCATCACTCCGCAACTTTGCGAACTCGGCTTCCGCAGCCGCTATCCCCATCTAGCCATCGTCGCGATGCAGAATAGCGGGCATTACCCGATGGATGAAATACCACTCGCCTTCGGGGCGACCGTCGCTGCTTTCTTACAATCGTCAGCTGGCCAGCGTTGACCAATGCACATCCCTGCCACTGAAGGAAGCATCCTTCATCGCGAACCTGACAAGTGCGACCGTTCCCACCTGAAGAGCCTATGACCGCTGGACCAGACGTAGAAGTGGTAGCTTCCCCATGCTGATAAACACACGGCAGATCAAGGCGGCACGCAGTCTTATTGGTTGGCGACAATTTGAACTTGCCGAACAATCAGGTGTAGGAATATCGACAATTCGTCGGCTAGAGGGGGCGGAGGGCCGGATTGAGGCTCACTTTGATACGATTGAGAAGCTCCGGCTTGCGTTCGAACGCGCTGGAATCGAGTTTCTCGGAAGACTAAATCCGGGTGTGAGACTATGGCAGGAGCTTAACTCAGATTGAGCGCGAACTCGTGCTGGTGTTGCATTGCGCTGGATAGGCGCCTCAGGCGTTTGGCATCGATCGGCATGATCTCGTATGATTGCGAGCTGGCTTCACTCGATGGAAGGCTAAACGAAATGAATCCGAAGAAGCTACCGCGTCTCTTGCGACGATTGCCAAACTCCCCGAATCCGCCTGGTTCTCCAAGACGCCAGGTGCGATGGCTGATGGGAAAGTGATGCCCGTGTTGGCAGCCCTCTCTGAGGGCACCTACCTCCAGGACTGACCTTGCAAGGCATTGCGAGGCGAACCCCCGCAGCTCCTCTGGCCGCGGGCTTTTTTTTATCGCAAGCGTCCCTAACGACTGCTGCACACGGTCTTCCAGTACGAATTCCAATGAGCCAAATCATCGCGGGCGGATGCGCGGTTGAACATTGTGTCACATCGCAGCGCTTGGCCCGAATGCACGCAATCTCGAAATGTCTTCACGCTGTCGAGCGACCATTTCGATCGGCAGACGCCTAGCTATACGAGACACAACTCATCGCGCGGCTGTTCTACATCTGAACTCTTTTCGCACTGAGAATGATATCCCAAATACTATTTCGAGGATGTTTATACGCGAATTGATATCTGGGTAGTCTGCGAGCAACAGCGACAAAGTATCTGAAGCGTCGAGCATTTTGCGTGTTGTGGACGTCGCCGAATTGTAATCAAAAAGATGTGTAGCAGAGAATTTCTCAGCGTCGCTGGTTTGTACAAACGAAGTCCGCAACGCAATCGATATGAGGTTCTTGCTGATCCATCGGCAGACGTCAGAGCAACAATCTGGAGAGGGAAATGAAGCTAAAGAATATGCTGTTCGCAGCGCTAGGCTGGATGGTCGCCGGGTCGCCCGCCTGGGCATTCGAATTTGGCTCTCCAGGATTTGCACAACAGGGGGGACTTACGTTCGGAGCATCGGCAGCAACGCCCCCGCCAGGCCTCTATATGTTTAATCAAGCGATGACCTATCAGGCAAACCTAGCCGGTCCCGGAACTCGCCTCACAGGAACAAACACCGGTGTGCAAGCCGCGGCCGGAGCAACTGGACTCGTTTGGATTCCGGGTTGGACATTTCTTGGCGGAACGTATGGCGCTGTTTTGGTTCAAGGCGGAATTATGGATAGCGTCGGCTCTCCATTTAACGTGCAGCAGTCCGGACTGCACAACACATTCATCATTCCAGCCGAATTGAGCTGGAGGCTTGGAGACAGCGGTTTCTTTGTCAAAACAGGATTGGGCATGTACGTACCGACCGGTACTCAGACCGGGGTAAACGGTCTTGGGAATGTCGGCGCCCCTTGGTGGACATTCCAGCCGGAGATTTTTGTCTCATATATCAAGGATGGCTGGAATATAACTTCCAACATTTTTGCGGAATTCAATACGCGAAATACGATTACCCAGTATCAGAGCGGGGACATCCTCCATGCTGAGTTCGCAGCTACTAAGAGAATCGGGCAGTGGAGCGTGGGACCTGTAGCGTACTACATTGGTCAAGTAACAAATGACAAATCGAGCGCATTCTACGGAAATGCCATCAACGTCAACAGATACAACATCTGGGCGGTTGGTGCGCTTGTCGGCTACGATTTCGGTCCGGCGGCCCTAAACGTCTGGGCTACGAATGAGATTGTTGCAAACGCATCGGGGGGCATGCCTGTTGCTGGTATCGACACTGCTACGGTCGCCAAGGGATTCAAAGTCTTTGCTACCTTGAGCTATCGTATCTGGGCACCAGATGAACCGAGTCAGACCCCCAAGCTCAGCACTTATCATAAGTAGAAGGAAATCGCGGCGTTGTCGCTTAACACTTCAACGCCGCGATTTACAGCAATTACGGGATATGTTGAAGCCCGTCGAACCCGCATCATTTTTTAGAGTGGAGACAGCGGCGGGTATCTAGGTCCTCCCCACTTGCGTCGCGCAAGCACGCGCGGATCGTCGAGTACGCGGCGGAAATCTATGTCCCCAAATGCTACTCAAGACCACACGCGTACTGTAACGGTCGGACCGGTCGATCGTATATGTCCGTGATGGCCGGCCATGACCACTACAGTCGTAGAACAACGAAGTGAAAGCGTTCACTGGCATCCACAGCGAACTCGTCCCACATCTCGAAGCGGAGGCTGATCGAGTTGCTCACAGCACCACGGGCTTTGACGACTCGCCAGCCGAGACGGCCAGATGAATGTTCGGCTCGCCCCTCAAATTGCCGGACTTGGTACGGGGCAGCCCTCATCCCTACTCTGCCGCCCCGCGAACAGGAGCATCCAACTCCTTGCGAAGCGCCACGAAGAAGCAGCCGATCAAGTGTTTCGACACGCTGCCAAGATCCCGCTGTCCGACTCCAGCCACAACGCCTCCGATCTCGCCGGCCCCTTTGTGGATTAACTTCGTCCCATTCGCGCCATCCGGCTCGATGTCGAAACGCGCTATGCCGTTGCCGGAATCAAAGCCAACACCAACGCCGCTGACTGTGCCCTTATGAATCTGCTTCAGTTGATGCGCTTCAAAGGCGACCACAGGGAACTGTTCGGGGCGTGATCAGCGGAGGTCTTGGCGCTAGGTTGCCCTCAGACTGTCATGTGGACCACATCCTATAGACGGTCCCATCTTGGTCCTTAGAATTGGACAAGAGGTCTATGCTGGCTTGCGGTAGATCGCGTCGTCCGGCGATTCGACGCTCCTGACGGCTGCGCCGTTCTTACCAATGCTCGCCTGCTGCAGCGAAGAGGCATTCCGCCAGACACAGCTTGACGCGATGTGACTTCAACCAATTCGAGCGATAACCGATTTGCTCTCAAGAAAGCCGTTAAGCCCAGCCAATCCCAGGTCACGACCCACGCCTGACTGACGGAAGCCCCCTGTCGGAACACCGACGGGAGGAAAGTGGGTTGTATTGATGTAGACCGTACCGACGCGTAAATCGCGTGCAACTTTTTGGATTTTGCCGTGATTGGTGCCCCAGATGTACGCGGCCAGGCCGTAATCAGCCGCGTTCGTCCTCGCTACGATTTCGCTGACATCGTCGAAAGGCTCGATTGTCATAACGGGGCCGAATATTTCTTCTGTGAGCAACCGGGAGGCGGGTGGCAAGTCGATCAGCACGGTCGGAGAAATGTAATAGCCGGCACCGGCCGGAGACGCCCCGCCTGCCAGCACCCTCGCCCCGCCTTGCTTACCGAGTTCGATGTAGTCGAGCACTCGTCTGAACTGGGTCTTCGAAACCAAAGGTCCAATTTGGGTGTCCGACGCAAATCCATTGCCGACCTTCAGAGCTTTGGCGAACGCGGCAACTTTATCGGACAATTCCTTGGCGATCGACCTGTGCGCGAACACGCGACTCCCCGCCACACAAACTTGGCCTGAATTGACAAAAATGCCCATAGCGATACCCGGTGCCGCCGCGTCAATATCGACATCATCCAGAACAATGACGGGAGATTTTCCGCCAAGCTCCAGGCCGAGACGGACCATCCGGTCAGCGGCCACCTTGTGGATGTGTTTGCCCACCGAGGTCGAGCCGGTAAACGCAAACTTATCGATCCCAGGTTGAGCGAGCAGAGTATTGCCGACCGTTTCGCCACGACCAACGATTACATTAACGACTCCGTCAGGAAAACCTACTTTCTTGATCAACTCAGCCAAGCGCAGAACCACAAGTGAGGCTTCTTCCGACGGTTTGAGAACAATCGTGCAGCCTGCGGCTAGAGCAGGCCCCAATTTCCATGTGGAGATGAGAAGCGGCGCATTCCACGGAATAATGGCGCCCACAACACCGACCGGCTCATCAACAGTATAGCAGAAGAATTCTCCGCCTCCCAATTCCGGCCCAACATCGATCGTCCTGCCGGAGATCTTTGTTGGAAATCCCGCATAATACCGAAGGGCCTCTGCGGACTTTTCCACCTCAAAGAAGCGTGCCGCGGTCCGCGGCGCACCAAGCTCCGCGGAAATGAGATCTGCCAGAACTTCGGCGTCTTCGACGATTGCGTTTGCCAATGCATGCAGAAGCCGCTCGCGCTCGTGTGGGCCGCACCTCCTCCACGGACTGCCAGTATCGAAAGCCGCGTTGGCTGCTTCGACGGCGGCCGCAACATCAGCGGCGGTTGCCTCTTTCAAGGTACTGATTTGAATTTCCGTTGCTGAATCGATCACGGGCAAATCTGCTGCGCCATCATTAAATCGCCAATCGCCACCGATAAATTGCCCCTTGCGGCACTTCAGGAAAGCTCGGGTTTCGTCGCCAACCAAATCAAATGCGGAAGTTGTTTGCTGCAAGGTCATGTTCTCTTCACTACCTTCATTAATTGTGATGCGAAGCCGCTCAACGCGGGACGTCCGCGTTGCAAATTGGCGAGAGGATGACTCTTGGCTTATTGCAACTGCGGCTCATATCGCAGAAGCTCATCGACTGTGCTCCTGATATGCTGTTCTGCAAGCACGACGGCTCGTACGGCGTCACGTGCCAACACAGCGTCCATGATTGCTCGATGCTCGCCGTCCCGGCTGCTACCCGTCGGCTGGTGCAATTGCGCCCGGAGCCGATAGCGGTCGGCTTGGTCGAACAGCAATGCGCGGAATTGCAACAACCATCGTGATCGACAAGCAGAAACCAGCGCGGCGTGAAACTCGCGATGCAGTCGGTTCCAGCGGCCTGGCTGCGTGAGCCGATCTGAAAGGGGTGAACGTTCCATTTTCTCCAAAAGGTCGAATGCGGAGATAATCTTAACTTCCCAGCGCTCGTCACCGTGAGACATTGCACTCTCAAGTGCGCGCTTCTCGAAGTCGACGCGGAGCTCCGAGATCTCGATGAGATCCGCCTTTGAAACGGGCGCGACGCGAAAGCCACGTCCTGCGTCGAGATGAACGAGCCGATCTGAAACGAGGTGAGAAAGCGCTTCTCGGATCGTTCCAATGCTGAGCCCGTATCGGCTCTGCAATAGTGCAAATGGTAGTTTCGTGTTAGGCTCGAACGTGCCTTTGAGGATGTCCCAGCGGATATTCTCCAAAACCTCTTGGCCAAGAAACTGGACCGGCGAAGGCGATTCGCCCTCCAAGTCAACTGACATTCTCTGATCTCCAATTGATCTTCGAACGGTGTCGGCAACCCGAAACTTCAGCTAGAACTTTGACTCTGGCCGATACAACAGGTCGGACTCACCCAATTGGCGATTCAGCCAGGCTCTACGCTGCGCGGAGACTCGCTTGTCCAATTCCTCCCAATACGCGGCACTCTTGTGCCGCTTTCTATCCTGCAGGAAGTAAATCGGCGCGTGGGTCAGCCAATAAATCATACCCCAGAACACAGGGTTCGGTGATTTGATCAGCTTGCGAGTTTCGGGCTGCACAAAGAACAGTGTCTGTGCGATGTTGACCTTGTATTCCCACCAGCGTTTGACTTTCTCCCAACCCTTTTGCTTTCCTGTCGGTCGAAAGGCCGCAAGGAAGGACTGACCCAAGCGGATGCCATCAGGATCGTCGGTTAGCGGTGACAGGTTGAAGGCGTGGAATACGGTTTGAAGGGCTTCATCAACAGTGGTTGGGAAGTGCGGACTGCTATAGCCCATGATATAGGCGATATAGCGCCACAAATGCATCATGGCCTCAATTTCTGTATCTGTTGTGCGGAAGCCTATGAGGTGTGTGAACTTCCCAAGCATCAGAGAGGACATAAGCGGGGCGGCCATCATTCCAAGTTGATTGATCGGTGTCCCCAAATGCTCCGCATCCCAACGCTTGTTGGCAAAGACTGCCCGGCGGATCAACGTATGCAGCAACCGCACCCGCAACGAGACCTTCCAGCCCTCAGCGTAAGGACGCATACCGCCTGGCTCCGAAATCTGGAGCCAAAAATTACAAGTTAGCACGAACCGCTTGAAGGCCGTTTCGTCTGAATATTGCCCGGTCGACATCAGCACACGGGCGATGGTTTCCACTCTGTAGCTGTCAATCGTGTTAATCCCCTGGAATTGAAACCCCAGGACGCCGAAACGGCGATAGGCCTTCGCTCCGAGTTCCAGCTTGTCCCAATCCAGCCACTCGGGATCCTCGCTAACTTCCTTCCAGATTGCGACCAACTCTTCAGGTGGGTTCTCGACGCCGTCGATACCCTTTTCAATCATTTGATTGATTACCTTGTGAGGATTCACGCCGCTGCGGCGAATCTTCAGAATTGCAACATCAGATAGCGGATCACCCACCCAGTTGGTCATGGCCAACTCGTGGCCGACCTTGCTATCGATCTTCGGCTCAAATCCGAAGAACTTCTTCATCATTCTCTGCATTTGCTTTGCACGAGGCCCTCTTGCCGATTTTTCATAGTCAGCAACCGTCGGAGGCTTTGTGCGGCCCTTCGCCAAACTCAGAAACTGCCTGTCTATCTCAAGCTCCCGGCTTAGGTCTTTCTCTGCCATCAAACCCATCGGGCTACTCCCATTTTGCTTGCTTTGCGTGACGACGGGCCTAATCCAATTAGCTGCCACGCTTTGGCTTCCGAACACACAAGTGCAGATCCGGCTCGACAACTCGAGGAACCCGCACGCAGACCAATTCGCAGGTCGGACACGGATTCGTGGCCAGTATTCCACTCTTTGATTATTTTCGAATATCATGTAATGTTCGACATAACAAGGAAAAACATTAGTCCGCTCGGTCTCATCTGGGATGGGGCACGGCGGGCGGGGTAATCTAAAGTCGCTCAAAGCGAAATGTTGTAATGCAGGCTACGTGAGCCAGGAGGGACAGCGCGTGAAGATTTGCACTGCCATCGTAGCGGTCGTTATTGGCCTAGCCGCCGCAGGGTACGCGAAAGGGGCCGATCGAGCCGTCACCCTTCGCCTATCTTATTTCCTGCCTTCGTCTCATCCGCTGCAAGCTTCCTTTCAAGAATGGGTTTCTAGGGTCGAAAAGGCTAGTGAGGGTACACTGCGGGTAACTATCTTTCCGTCCGCACAACTGGGCAAGGCGTTTGACCACTATGACATGGCTCGCGACGCTATCACCGACATCGCTCTAGTTGGACCTGGCTATCAGCCGGGCCGTTTTCCGATCGCCGGTGCGGCGGATCTACCCTTTCAGTACAACGGAGGGAAGAGCGGCACGGCCGCAATCGACTCATGGTATCGCAAGTATGCCCCCGCGGAGATGAAGGATGTTCATTTCTGTCTCGGGTTCATTCAGGAGCCAGCAACATTTCATTCGCGTAAGAAAGTTGTCGAACCTGAGGATGTTAAGGGTCTGAAGGTCAGGCCGCCCAATGCGGTTCTAGCCAGTCTCATCACGCGCCTCGGTGGAACGAATGTCGCTGCTTCACCGCAGGAGACGCGGGAGTTGATAGAACGAGGCGTCGCGGATGGAACCTTTGTTCCCTGGGGTAGCGCTGTTCTCTTCAGCATCGATCGGGTCGCCAAATTTCACATCGACGAAAAAATGAATGCCTGGTTCGGCGTCGTTGTGATGAATGCGACAAGATATGAGGCTTTGTCAGCGCTACAAAAGAGCGCGATCGATGAGAACTGCAACACCGACGCAGCAGTCGCACTTGCTTCTCGCTGGGCCGATTTTGAAATTGCCGGACGCGCCAAGATCGTTGGTCAGTCCGGGCACGAAACCGTCACCCTCACGCCCGACCAACTCGCGGCTTGGCGCAAGGCCGCCGCTCCCCTCACAGCATTATGGTCCAGTGCCGTCCGCGAGGTCGGCGTTGACCCTGATAAGGCCATGGCGGAACTCAAGGACAGCTTGCAGAAGTATGGCGCCGCCTACTGACGATGCCACCGTACTGCCTCGCGGCAGCATAAGGGGCCGCCTGTCAGACTGGCTCGAAGCGGCCGAATGGAGCGGAGGTTGTCGCCCTTCCGCACCGCGAGTGCCGGAACCCCGTAAATTAAGCTGCGGGTTGGATTGGCATCGCGTGAACGCTTTGAAGGTGAGATCGATCGACGAGATGAGACAATTCTCCGCAAAACACTGGTCCGCGCGGCTTCGTTCAAACCACAAGAAACCGAAGGCGGATTACTGATGTACTCCCCAATACCTTTCCGCCCGCAGCGAACGCGATTTCGATTGTGACCGCCGACACGTCCATTGTCAGGGGAACCAATGTCAACGAGGAAGTATATTTCGTTCCCCCTCGGACTCAATCGAGCCCTATGCCCGGAACCTCCCCGTGACTCGGAACAGCCTTGAACTACTTCAAAGTACAGGAGATTGCGGTTCCCGCCGCCGTGTCGACGCCTTTCCGCGATCGCCTTACTTACCCAGTCTCGGTGATCAACATTCCGGACCCCAAACCTAGTTCGGAGATGTCAGCGGGATAAGCTGCGCAAATCTTGCAAAGAACTCGTCCGCCATCTTTTTGCCGATCCGGCGATCAGACGCTGTCCAAGTTGAGCAAGCTCTCAGCAATCAAGCTGCGCTGATCCGCTCAATGTCGCCTAATACGTACTGGACCTTCGCGATTATCGTCGAACCCTTCAAGATTCGCATTTCGTCACCGCTGACTCACCTCATCATGACCGAAGAGGATCGAGCCAGACTGTCGAAGGTCGCGACGTTCGTGGAGCCGCTGCCGCTGCCCTCTTCGTAAATTCCGCCAACAGGCGCAAAAAAATGCGACCGGCGTCGAGCCGGTCGCACAGTCTGGGAGAACTGGCTATGATTTCGCTATGCTGCTTGCGCGAACGAAACGACGACTTGCGTTTTTGCCGATTGGACGCGCCCCCGCAATCGATATGTTCTAATCGCCGGATCAAGCAATCTAATGGGGGCGTGCCGCATTGTTTTACTGTGCTCGCCATCGCGACCGGAACTGTGCTTGAGCGAACACCGAACTGACGGCACCACTGAGATCCGATCCAACTCTTGACCACTGGACTGCGCGACCTCAAACCCCGCGCTTGGGCAGTTCGGCCATCCGTGGTTAGCTATGGCAGGAGCGTCCGGGTAAGAGATCGGGGATGATCACAGAACCGGCATCCCGCGCTCACCCGATATCCGTCACAAGACCTTTCGGGGTTCGGTCGGCAGCCCGAAGATTCTGGCCGCATTCAATCCAAGAATATTTCGCTTTGCTTGTTCAGACAAAAACGGCAAATCACAGATTGATGATGGCAGATCGAAATCGAAATGCGGCCAGTCCGACGCATAGAGAAGTTGGGTTTCAGCATTGATCATCTCAAAAGTCAGTTCAAGCGCTTTCCTATTCAACGATTCCATCGGCTGCGTAGTGTACCAACAATGCTCGCGCATATACTCGCTAGGCAATCGTTTGAGCTGCGGAGCTTCCGATGGACGCATCAAGTACTGATCGTCAAGTCGTTGCATCAGAAACGGAAGCCAGGCGAGCCCACTTTCTACCCAAATACTCTTTAACTTTGGAAATCGCTCTGGAATTCCATTCAGAATCCAGTTTGTCATATGTATCATGTTGCACCAAACAAAGCCTAACGCATGCATACCCAGAAATCGATTTACGGTCGCGAGCGATTGGTCATTCCAATTGTAACCGGCGTGAAACGCTATGGGCAATCCCCGCTCCTCAAGCATCGCGTAGAGTCGCATATATTCATTGCTATGAACGGCCTTGTGACGAACGCTCGTTACGGAGAAACCGATCACCCCCGGCGCATTCCCGAAGTCTTCCACCATGCGGATGCATTCGCTTGGCGTATTGAAAGGAAGATACACCAGAGTCTTAATGCGATCTTCGGCGACGAGCACCTTGTCGATCATCCATTTCGTGTAAGCACGCGCGAGGCCAACTTCCATTTCCGGCTGTGGATGCATTCCGAGAAACAGCATAGGCGTCGGAAAGACAACCATGTAATCAATTGCCAGACCCTGCATCGCGCGTCGCGTCAGCACAACGTCTCGGTGCACCGTCACGTCATCGACTGTCTCGCGCTGAATGTCCTGATGGGGAATTCGGCCTCCCACGCTCTGATATCGCAAACCCAAATCACCATTCAGGCCGTAGGGTGGAGCGCCGACCCGGTCCGCATGAAAATGACGCGCCTGCTCACGTACGACCGGGTCTTCGATGTACTCGACGATTTCTTTCCAACTCACGGTTTCCATATGATGGGCGTCGATGTCACAGACTAACCAATCCTGGAGACCTCGGCTCTTTGCATCGCGGTTGGCGTGAGCCAGAAGAGTGCGCGTGTCGGTAAACACGCCGGCTTCCTGAAGTGGCAACAGCTCAGAGTTCTTAATCATGGTCACGTCCATGTCTGCGCTCTCAATCTTCGTCTGGCCGGCGTCGATACCAGAGCGCCAGTTCCATTGGTCCGAGGTGAAGCGACCGTAGCAGTTCGGAAACTGCCGACAGCATCTCGGTCGCAGTGATTTCTTCGTCCTTCGCGCCCGCTATCGGGCGAAACGTCCGCTCTTCGCCGTCCGATTTCGCGACGTAGAGGCGTATGGCCGCGGTCAAGAGTTGAGCAACCGCCTCATCTGAAACGCGGGATGCCTCCCCCGTGTGGACCAATTCGGCTGATACGCGTAGAATATCCCTTGCGGTCCCATCGACCCAACCGTAGCGGTCGTTCCGCCGATCGGCATCAAATGACGACATAGATTTCGTCATCCATAATCTTAAGGTCGGCGCGCCGCAATCGCCTTCCGGACCCGCTGGGGTGCTCCCCTGTCAGAAGATCGAACTCGTAACCATGCCAAGGACATACGATATGGATATGGTCCTCACTATGCTGCTGAATGCTCACGGTACGGTCTGCCCCAACGGGCTCTAGGACACGTTTGTATATGCGCCCTTGGCATACGGGGCCGCGCATGTGCGGACAATTGTTGTACCAGGCCAAGAGCTGGCCCATAATCATGAACACACCAATCTCGACACCATCGCAGGAGACCACCTTCCGACCGCCCTCGACGAATTCATCAAGCCGTCCAACCCTGAACGTGTTCACGCATCCTCCGCGTCGTTTTGTTCCGAAGGCCGTGCAAACGACGGCGCCCGGGAAATAGTTTTTAGAACGCCCATAGTCATTGTTCGGGCGCTTAGAGGCCAATACTATGTGTAAGTGCGTGTGATACATGGGGTGTATCGTTGATCGAATTGCGCCAATTTCGTCAGTTTCTGGCAGTAGCCGAGTGTCTGAGTTTTCGGCGAGCGGCCGAGCGACTAAACATGGCGCAACCTCCTTTGACGGTCGCCATCAAGAAGATTGAAGCCGAACTAGGCGTCAAACTCGTTGAGCGATCGAACAAATATGTTCGATTGACTGAGGCGGGACAGGTTTTCTTGGAGGAAGGTCTGCGTGTCATTGCGCAATCCGATCGCGCCATCGCAGCAGCGAAACGCGCTGGTGCTGGTTTTACGGGCCGTCTCCGGATTACCTTTCTCTCGAGCGTCGCCCATAACCTGCTTCCAAGTGCGCTTCACGTTTTCGGCATGCTCCATCCCAACATCCAACTTACCCTTACGGAGGCCACAACCGGAGCTCAGGTCCGTGCGTTAATCGAAGATCGCTCCGATCTCGGAATTCTCATGCCCCCTGTCGCGGACGCTGCGGATAAGCTCCAATTCGAAGTCCTGAAGGAGGATGGGCTGCTCGTCGCCCTTCCCGCAGGACATCCGCTGATAGCTAGATGCAGCATCGAGCTGCGCGAGCTGGAATCTGACCCTTGGATTCTTTGTCCCAGCCACGAGGGTCCGGGGCTTTATGCACGCATCACAAATGCGTGCGCCACCGCGGGATTCAAACCTCGGATTGCCCAGGAGGCTATGCAAATGGACACCATGATTGGTCTAGTGTCCGGTGGGTTGGGGATCGCACTTGTTCCGCGTCCGTTTGCTGAAACCGAGCGCAGCGATGTTGTTTTTCGCGATCTCTCAGGTGTTGGAACGCCCGTGCTGCGGACCATAGCTGCGGGTTACAAAACGCCGTCGCCAATGATACGGACGTTCATCGATATCCTCCGCCAACAAGCGGCGAAATGAGCTTGGCTTGCCGGCCCGATAGCGCAACCGTCACATGGCCCGCCTGCGCGGCAGCGGCGTTTACAAGATCGCCAGGCCAGAGCCAGCCGCGCCAGAGAGTAGCAGCCGTCAGGCCGGCATCAAAAGAACAGGCTTTACGACGGCGCCGTTCTCCATCGCTTCGATCGCTTTGTTGATGTCTACGAAAGGAAATGTTGTCACGAGCTTTTCAAGTGGCAGTGTCCCATTGCGATAGAAATTGATCATCCGCGGAAGAAGCGACCAGGGAACGGCATCACCTTCTATAACACCCATAATCTTAATCCCCATGGAGAGGGCAACACTGGGATCGAGGTCATAACGGGTTCCCGGACGCGTCGCCGCGACATGGGCCATGACACCCCTTTTTCGAAGGCACGCAATCGCGTTTCGAACTACTGCCGGAACACCAGTGGTGTCCATCGAGTAATGAACGCCCTTATCAGTGAGTTTTATCAACTGCTCCAGAACGTCGGGTGCGCTCCCATCAATCACATGGGTTGCACCAACCCTCTGTGCAGTACACAATCTGCCTTTCTTGATGTCTACCGCGATGATCGTGCTACAGCCCACGATCTTTGCTCCCATAATTGCTGCAAGCCCCACTGCACCGGCGCCAAACACGGCAATAGAGCTTCCGGGAAACGGCTTGAGACAGGTCAGCACCGTCCCGATGCCGGTCTGAATTCCACAGCCGAGAGGCGCGAGTAACTCCAGTGGAAGATCCTTATCCACCTTGACGATGTTTCGTTCAGTGACCAATGCATGAGTTGCAAAGCTGGATTGGGCAAAGAAATTCCCTCCCATTTCAACATCGTCACAACGAATAGCGGAGCCCGCAGAACGGTGTCCCATGAAATTAATCTCACGAAACTGGTCACAGTAAGCTGGGTGTCCTTGGTGACAATTCTCACAACCTCCGCATGAACCGAAGGTCATGAGCACATGATCTCCCACACTGAATTTCGTTACCTCGGCTCCGATTTTTTCGACTACCCCTGCTCCTTCGTGACCTAGGACCCGCGGGAAACTAAGGGGAATATCCTGTCGTTTCACTGCAATATCCGTATGGCAGACACCGCAGGAATGCACTTTGACGAGGATTTCCCCGGCTTGTGGTTCCGCCAGATCGCACACTTCGATCGAGAACGGGGCTTCAATCGATCTTGCGATAGCAGCAGATATCCTCATCTCTCCTCGCGCTCCCAAAGAAATATGTCGGCCGATAAAGCCCAACCGATCACGGACTGCAGTTAGTTCATGTCGGCCCAAATAACGGACTTGGTATTAAAGTGCTCTGCAAGACCTTCAACTCCCATCTCCACTCCCAGCCCACTTTGCTTAACGCCAGCAAATGGCAGCTCCGGCGGAGACAACGCAAATGTATTGATGCTCAGAGATCCAGCTTGGATATGTCTCTGTATGTATCTTGCCGCCGTTGCACTGTTGGTGAACGCATATGAGCCCAGACCGTACTCGACGGCGTTCGCGCGCTCGACGGCGTCTTCCAGATGCTGAAACGGCGTGATGGGGGCGATCGGACCAAAGGGTTCCTTCACCATTAAATCCGCTTCGTTTGGAACGTCCGCTATGATGGTTGGTGACCAGAAATAACCTGCCTGCGTGGGCATGACCGGTTCACCACCACAAATCACTCGCCCACCGCGATCGCGCGCATCGTCGGTCAGCTTCTGCATGGCGGCAACCCGACGCTCGTTTGCCAAAGGCCCCATTTGAATGCCGTCGTTGAGGCCGTTTCCGACCCGCAAAGCGGACGCTCGAGCTGCAAACGCCGCGCCGAAAGCTTTATATGAATCTTGATGGACGATGAAGCGGCTAGGTGCAAAACAGATCTGACCGGCGTTTCTGAACTTTGCTGCTACGCTGAGCTCGGCGACCTTAGTGACATCGACGTCTGGCATAATGATGACTGGGGAATGGCCACCAAGCTCCAATGTAATTTTCTTCATTTCCGTTCCCGCAAGAGCGGCGAGATGCCGGCCAACGGGAACGGATCCAGTGAAGGACACTTTTTTGATCAGCGGATTTTTGATTAATCGTTCGGAGATGTCCGCTGGATTTCCAAAAAGAATGTTCAAAACACCTGGAGGGAGACCGGCCTCGCCGCATATTTTGCCCAATGCAACGAGAGCGCCAGGGGTTTCTTCGGGGGGCTTGATGACGATGGTGCAGCCTGCAGAAAGGGCTGTCGCAATTTTTCGGCTTGCGAGGAGCAGCGGAAAATTCCAGGGCGAAAACGCAGCTACGGGACCGATCGGCTCGCGAAAGACATACTGATCTGCAAATGCAAAGCGCGACGGAACGATGCGGCCATAGACCCGCTTTCCCTCCTCTGCCGACCATTCAAAGATATCCGCCGACGCGAAGACCTCCGCTTCTGCTTCGTGCAACGGTTTCCCTTGGTCGATGGTGAGGACGCGCGCAATTGTCTTCGCATCCCTTCGAAGAAATTCAGCGACGCGCAACAGCACCCGCGCACGTGTCAATGCGGTCTCGGCTCTCCACGCGGTGAAGGCTCGGTCCGCCGCATCCGCGGCCTGATCGACATCCACCAGACTGGCAAGCGGAAGAACTCCTGCAACAACACATGTGGCAGGATTGATAACTGTTTGTTCTTCCCGCCCACCACCTGCAAGCCATTTTCCGTCAATCAGGAGCGCGAGTTGTGGGTACATAATGCTCGCGCTCTCGATTTTCATGACTGACACGAGGGCAAATATACCACGAGGCTTTCAAGGTGGTCAGACGCTTTAATCTGGCAACTCAGTCGGCTATTCGGTCTGCGTTCGGCCGCAACACCGTCAAGCAGCGCGTTCTCTTCTTCCGTAACCGCTGGTAGAGCCGACAATTGCGCGGAATCGACATACACGTGGCATGTCGCGCACATCAAATTGCCTCCGCACTCGGCGACGATGCCGTCGACCCCTTCGTGCAGAGCGCCTTGCATGACGCTCATTCCGGCCTGCAAGAGCGTCTCCCGACGCCGACCGTCCGGTTCAACATAAGTAACGCTTGTCATTCTTTATCAGCCAACATCCGGAGTGATGGTAATGGGAAGGGTGTCGAAGCCGCGCAATCCGTTGTTGTACCGAGGCGTCGGCTGCCCGGCTAATTTGAAGCTGGAAATCCGTTTGGCCAGCGCAGTCAGAATCTCCTCTCCCTCAATACGCGCAAGGAATTGACCGACACACATGTGGATTCCATTGCCGAATCCGACATGTCCGCTAACGCGACGTGTGATGTCGAATCTGTCAGGATTGTCCCAGTGACGAGGATCATGGTTGGCGGCACCCAGAAACATCAGTATCTTTTCGCCCTCTCCTATCTGGGCGTCACCGATAGTCACAGGTCTTGTTGTCGTCCGGAAAAAGATCTGTGCGGGTGAGTAAAAACGGATCGTCTCTTCAAAAGCTGGCCGGGCTAGCGAGCGATCAGCCCGAAGCCTCTGCCACTGTTCGGGGTACTGCGCGAAGCATGCGATTGCGGCCGCGATTGCGTTGACCGTTGTATCTAGTCCCGCAGCCAGCAGGGCCCTTACCAGTACTGGAGCATGTTCAGGCTTCAGCTCACCGCGGTCGACAGCAGCATATATGTCCGCTCCAAAACCCACTGGGGCAAGGCGCTCACGCTTGACTTGCTCCAGAGCCCAAGCAGAAAGTGGGGGAGCCCCCGACATCGCCTGCCTTCGCAACTCGTTGTCGGGCCCAAGCGACGTGAAAATGAGTTCCCCGAACGGCAGCAGGAACTCCTTGCTTTCAGACGGCAAGCCGATCGCTTCCATCATGACGGTTGACGGATAGTCTTCGGCGAGGTCCGACACAGCATCGAAGCTTCCCATCGCAAGCAAGTCGTCAGCCTTCTTTTCAGCTATCTCCGCAATGCGGCCGCGCAATTTCTTGACGGCAGCAGGTGATAAAACGCGGTTCAATGCCGTCCGCACCTCGGTATGAACCGGCGGATCGCCTTCCAACAGCAGACTAGGTACGCGCCACGGTTTTTCTTTAGCGTAATCGACGTGCCCAACGCCTCTCCCGGAGCAAAAGGTCTCCCAGTCAGCGAAAACGGCGCGAACTTCCTGGTAACGTCCCACGGCCCAACAATTGTGGCTACTCAACCAAACCACTGGTCCCGCATCGCGCAGTCCCTGATGAAAGTCGAACGGGGCGTCGAAGATCGCCTTTGTGAACGGATCCACCGTCAAAATCGGCGCTCCACGGTGATTACCCCGCTCAAACGTGTACTCGGCCGACGAATGATCCTTGGATCCCGCGACAAGCTGCAGGTTATAACCCATAACTACCTCCCCACCCTTTATTCTGGACTTGGTCGCACCAGGTAAGCCTTCGCTTGCTCGCGAAGAAGCCGCCTCGAAGCCGACGTCACGCCGCGAGACCGCGGCATGGATCCCGAATGTGCAGCACCGACGATCATGATGGACTCGTTGTTCATCGCACGAACTCCAAGAGAATGAGCATCGGCGACCCTTAGTTGCGGATCTGATCTAAGCCGGCACCCCGCGTATCTAACCCTGAGGCTAGTCAACCGTACCACCCTCCTAGACACCCGACAATAATAAATCGCACGTGCGTGCGATTTTTGTTGATCGGAAGTACGAGTTTATGACAAAATCTCCGCCGTGAACCCGGGCGAGTGACTTGTTGCTATACATAGCAAGCCCGCTCGGCATCGAACGGATCAGTCAAGCGCTCTGAAATTCGTCAGAGGCCATGCGGGCTGCGACAAACTGTCCAACGTTAGGGATTGAAAACGCACACACGCTTTTGACGTCTCAATTTGCCGCTCTCAAAAAACTAGACGCGGGCATGCCGTAAGCCGCAGTCGGGAATAAGTCGCCAAACACCTGGCATTGAATAACCGGCGATAACTAACAATACCTTGGAGGAAAACTATGCGCAGCAAGTCGATACAATGCCATCTCACCATGTCAGCAGCGTTCCTGGCACTAACTGTAACTAGTACGCTGGCAATAGCTCAGAAGAAATACGATACCGGTGCCACCGACACTGAGATCAGAATCGGCAATATCATGCCATATAGCGGCCCCCTATCCACGTTGAGCGCGATTGGGAAGATCGAGGCGCTCTATTTCAAGAAAATCAACGACGATGGCGGCATCAATGGGCGCAAGATCAACTTCATATCCTACGACGATGCTTACAGTCCGCCGAAGACTGTCGAACAAACACGGAAGCTGGTCGAGAGCGACGAAGTACTCCTGATCTTCAGCACGCTCGGCACGCCGACAAATGCGGCAATTCAGAAGTACCTCAATGGAAAGAAGGTTCCGCAACTTTTCATCGGAACTGGCGCGACACGATGGAACGATCCCAAGACTTTCCCATGGACCATGGCCTGGCAGCCAAGCTACCAGAGCGAAGGTCGAATCTATGCGAAGTACATCTTGGAAGAGAGACCGAATGCGAAGATCGCCGTCATCTATCAGAACGACGATTTCGGCAAGGATTACCTCAAAGGGCTCAAGGACGGCCTTGGTGCGAAGGTGTCGTTGATCGTTGCGGAAGAAAGTTATGAGACGTCTGAACCCACCATCGACTCGCACATCCTGAATCTCAGAGCGAAGGGAGCGGACGTTTTTGTCAACATCGCGTTGCCAAAGTTTGCAGCTCAGGGCATCAAGAAAGCAGCGGAAATCGGATGGAAACCCCTGCATATTGTGCCCAGTGTCACGGCGACCATTGGCGGAACGTTAAAGCCCGCTGGGCTTGAGCATTCCCAAGGCATCATTTCCGCATTTTTTGTGAAGGACGGTGCTGATCGCCAGTGGGACAGTGACAAGGGAATGAAAGACTTTTACGCGTTCCTAGCGAAATACGCGCCTGATGCGGATAAGACTGATTATTATAATGTGTACGGATACGGCGCTGCGCAGGCAATGGTGCATGTCTTGCAGCAATGTGGCGACAATCTCACTCGCGAGAATGTCATGAAGCAGGCAGCCAGCTTGAACGGGTTTGCGTCAGGCGTGCTGTTGCCCGGCATCACCGCCAACACCAGTACAACTGATTATGCTCCGATGAAGCAACTCCAGTTGATGCGTTTCAAGGGCGAAAACTGGGAACTTTTCGGAAGCGTGCTCAGCGGAGATCTGGGCGGCTAGACACGTTCGCCGCGCGCCTCATGGTTTATCCTGTTCCTTTGTCCGCATGACACACGATCCGCTGCGGTCACTCCCCGCACGGCAACGGAAGTCCAAGAGGCCCACTTGTAGTGTTGGAGACGCTCCCGGCGCATCGTCTCCCAAACTTGCCGGGATTTCGTTTGAAATCTCGGCCTTTTCGATCAGACAACTATTTCCGACAAAGGGTGATGCTACGGGTACCCTATCGATGAAGAGCGCGGCGGCTACGGTTGGCTCGGCAAGAAAACGCGGCGCTGAGGGCCTGGACCTTCGCATTCAGGATGTGTCGGGACCCCTTGTCACCGGCGTTACTTCGAGGATCTCGGACTTGTGCAACGTGTCATCGTCTCAATCTATATGGCGTGCTTGCGGGCAGCTACGGTGGCTTCATGAATCGCCCTAGCCATTGTCAGCGAGCAAAGATATCGCTTGTCCTGAACGTCCAATAGGACGTCCTCGTCGAGATCGAAAGCGTCGCTCATCGCCAGACTTGCGTCCAGTACCTCACGCCGCTGCAACGACGACCCCCTTAATGCGACCTCGGCAAGATATCCTCGTTGGGCCTTCTCGCCGATGCCCGTGATGCCTATGCGAATGCCGGCGCAGCGTTCAGCTTGGTCCAATGTCACGACGGCTGCAACGCCAACCACTGCAAATCGCGATGCAGGATGCGGGACTTTGATGTAGGCAGCTCCACATCGAGCCGCCAGAAGCGGAATTCTCACTTCGGCCAAAATCTCGTTGCTGCGAAGTGTCGTTGTCAGCAAGGACTTGAACCAATCCTCAGCGGCCACGGCCCGGGTTTCCGTAGCGCTCTTACAGATCATGGTGGCGCCGAGGGCGAGCACGTTCGCCGGATAATCGGCGGCCGGATCGGCATTGGCGAGCGAGCCACCGATTGTCCCTCTGTTTCGCACCTGAGGATCTGCGATAAGGGAAGCCGCTATTGCCAGAGATGGCAGCATGGACCGAACGATTGGCGACGATTCTACGTGCCAGTGCGTCGTCATCGCTCCGATCACGATCTCTTCGCTCTCTCTCCTGATTCCCTTCAGAGACTCCACGAGTGATAAGTCGATGAGATGGTCCGGCTGGATTAGCCGCAGTTTCATCGCGGGAACAAGGCTGTGACCGCCGGCTATGCACTTGGCGCCGCTTCCCAATGACGTGAGAAGGTCTAACGCCCGTTCGAGGCTTGGCGGCTTATGATACTCGAATGAAGCAGGATACATCAGGTGTTATCCTTGATTTAAGACAAGTCCCTCGCGCGGGCTGCCACTTTCTGTATCGCAAGGCGCGATATGCTGAGCAGCTTCTTGAATCGCACTGATAATGTTGCGGTAGCCGGTACAACGACAGATGTTGCCGTCGAGTTGATGCCTGATTTCCTCGGGGGTCGGATCCGGGTAGCGCTGAAGAAGCTGGATCGTGGCCATCACGAATCCGGGCGTGCAGAAGCCGCATTGAAGACCGTGATTATTTTTGAAGGCTTGCTGCACCGGATGAAGACGGTCTTCCTTGGCCAATCCTTCAATCGTGACGATCTCCTTCCCTGCCACTTGCACCGCGAAAATCGTGCAGGACTTTACGGCTAGGCCGTCCAGAAGAACCGTGCAAGCCCCGCATTGACTTGTATCGCATCCCACATGCGTGCCCGTCAGGTTCGCCTTTTCCCTTATGTAGTGAACAAGGAGAAGACGCGCCTCAACATCGTGTTCATGCACGCTGCCGTTGATCGCCAATGATACGGAGTGCTTCATCTGGTGTCTTCTTTGTATGCACTTTGGGTCTCCGATTCCGACGGAACCCTTCCGGCATGGAAACCGTTTTGCAGCGACTTCAGGACGTCGCCCCAACTGATCGGCAAGCTGCTTATTTCCAACCGTCCCTCAAACGCATCCGCTACCGCCGCCGCTATGGCCGCCGGTGGCGAATTGGGCCCGCTTTCTCCCACCGATTTGATGCCCAATGGATTGTCGTCCGTAGGAAAAATGACATGGTCAAGGTCGATATCCGGGATGTCACTGGCGCGAGGGACAAAGTAATCCATCATCGAGCCCGAGAGAGCCTGTCCCTCCGAGTCGTAGATCATCCGTTCGCCCAGAGCGATGCCAAAGCCCTGGGCGAGACCCCCGCATATCTGCCCTTCCACCACGGCAGGATTGAGAGGCTTGCCGCTGTCGTGAACAAAGACATACTTGAGAACGTGAATGCGGCCGGTGTTCCGATCGATCTCCACGACGGCGATGTTTACCCCGCTGGACCATGTTACTGTCGGCGGATAGAAGGACGCCGTCGACGCCAGACCTGGGCCGCCAAGATCCGCCATTCTTCGATCTCGTACTGACTTTTGCGCAAGTTCGGCGAACGTCATGAATTGCTGGCCGGGAGCCTTGACGCTGACGACTCCGTCGGTGACATCGAGTTCGGTGGCGGCGCACTCGAACAACCTCGACGCAAATGTCACGATCTTGTGCCTGAGATCCAGGGCCGCTTTGTATACGGCATTTCCTGTATTGATCGCTACCCGGCTTGCGCCGGTTCCAAACCCGAAATCCTGCAGGTTTGTGTCGCCCCCTCGTACGAATACCTCGTCTAACGCGAGGCCCAGCGCGCTTCCACATATTTGAGCCAACGTTGTTTCGTGGCTCTGTCCCTGGGAGTTCACTCCGATCGAAACCTGCGCGTGGCCGCGATAGTCGATTTGTACAGTGGCGGTCTCGGACGGCCCCATTCCTCCGGCCTCGACGTAGCTCGATATTCCGATGCCAATGCAGCGGCCCGCTTGGCGCAGATCCATCTGTCGGTTCCGCCAACCCCAGTAGTCGCTCTTGGTCAACGCACGTTCCAGAAGCAGCGGGAAGTCCAGGTCTTTATAGTTGATGGGAACGCCATCGCGGTAAATCAGGCCACTTTTGTAAGGCATATCGGCGGCTTCGATTATGTTGCGGCGCCGCGCCTCGACGGGGTCAATCGTCAGTTCGCGAGCGATCGCGTCCAGTATTCGATCCATCGTGAACACAGCCTCGACCCGGCCGGCCCCGCGATATGGGCAACATGGAACAGTATTCGTAGCGATGGATTGTGAGTCGAATCGAAAGGCCGGTATCTTGTAGTGCGTGGTCAGATGATTGATCGTATTGGACGGCAACATCGTCTGATAGTGATTGTAGGCTCCCACTTCTTTCCGCAGGATGAGATCCATGCACAGGATCGTCCCGTCTCGCTTTATGCCGACACGGACGTCGTGACTCTGCCGGCCCGATTGATTTGACGAGATCATGTGCTCAAGCCGCGTCTCGATCCATCTGATCGGCTTCTTGAGCTTGTAAGCCGCGATCGCGACGATCAGATCCTCCGGCTTCAGACCGCCTTTGAGACCGAACCCCCCGCCGATATCGCGGCAGATAACGCGGACCTGTTTGATCGGGAGATCGAGGACCCGCGCTATCGTCTCCCGCATCGAATACGGAGCCTGCGTCGTCGACCACACGTTCAGCGTACCTGTCGAAGCGTCCCACTGGACCGCGATACCCCTGCATTCGATGGCCATGGCCTTCAGGCTTTGGAGATCGAAACGCTTGGTGATGATCCGGTCAGCCTGACGAAACGCTTCGTCGACGTCTCCGACCTCGAAATTCATGCGCGCTACGACGTTGTCGTATCCTTCATGAAGGCGAACCGAGCCGGGACTGGCGGCCTCCTCCCATGTAACCACTGGCAACGCTTCATATTCCACTTCGACCAGATCGGCGCCATCGGCAGCGCTGTAGGGTGACTTCGCAATCACGACTGCGACAACTTCTCCGACGTGGGTGGCATGATCCGATAATATTTTATGGACCGGCCCACTTGAGTCTCCGCCGTAGGGGTTCGCGGCTCCCTGAATTCCTCCGATGGAAGGCAGGGCGGCTGACAATTCCTTCCAGGTGCCGGGACCGACGATTGCGAGCACCCCTGGGCAGCTTAGAGCAGCGTCGGTTGTTATTTTGCGGATGAAGGCGTGCGCGTGAGAGCTGCGGACGAACGCAGCATAGGCCATGCCCGGCAACTTCACGTCCTCGACGTATTGACCTTGTCCGGTAAGGAAGCGGTCGTCCTCCTTCCGCTCCACGCTCAGTCCAAGCAAGGCTTCCTCCAATCCCTTAGGCAGCGGCAGCCCCGATATGAGAGCTGCCACCAGGCATCATACGTTGGACCTTCCGAAGCGGAGATCTGCTCGACGCATCATAGGTTGCGGACCAGAAAATCGGCCATCGCGGGGCGCATGATGTGAGAGCGGTCGTGACAACAATGAATCGCATCGTCCCAGATCAAAGTCTCGACTGGCCCTTTCACCTCGGCAATCAACTCCTCCGCGTTGATGATGGGCGTCTGCATGTCGAGTCCGCCATGGGTGACGAATGTTGGGCAGGTGATCTTGTCGGCGTAGCCTTTAAGGTCCAGGAATTTGTAGAATTCCACCGCCTCTTCCATGGTTTCGCTCCCGCTGATGTAGAGCAGCGCCTTTCGGCTGTTTCCCTGCTTCTCGGGCAGGCCGTAAAGACGATAAAGGACTCCCCAGCAAGCCAGAGCCTTGATCCGTTTATCCACCGCCGCTGCCTTTGGCGCGTAGTATCCTCCCATGCTGCGGCCGACGATGCCGATACGGGAGGAGTCAATTTCGATTCTTGATTCCAGGTAGTCGATCACCGCACTAACGGACTTCTCGTAGTCCGGCCGCAGACGCATTTCAAAAAGCGTCTCTCCCTGGCCCGGACCATCGAATGCAAATGTCGCCAGTCCCCGCCGAATGCACTCATCACTGAAGTCGAGGTAGTCCTCCTTCGTCGTGTCAAGCCCGCCGATGCAGATGACCACGGGCGGATTGCTGACACCGGCCGGGCGGCGAAAGTAACCCGCCAGCTTGATGCCATCGAACGGAACTTCCACCCGCTCGACCGGAGACTCAAACAGCGGCGCAGCACGAAGAAAGACGGCGGTTTTCTTGTCGTGAATGCGCTTTTTCAGTGCAATATCGTCATACAGCAGATATTGCGCATAGTGATAGTAGATCGCGGAGCGCGCGAATTCGGATGCCGCCGTTAGTTTGGCGTTCTGCGCAAGCGACGCTTCGCCGCGCTTCTCCGCTTCCGCTGCAAAGGACGACCACACCACGGGCCAATCGTTCCAGTCTCCCACTTTCTCGCGGATATTGATGAGATCCCGATAGTGAACCCCATCGGCCAGAAATCTGTCGATGCCCTTGTCAATGACGGCCTTCGCCGAGGTCTGATCCATTTTGTTCTCTCCCATCGTCGACTGTAATTATGGAGCTTTCGAGCGGCAGCCGTGGATTTGTCGGTACAATCGGGGTCGTTCACGCTGCAGCACTCTTCGAAGGCCGACCAAGATACGCTTGCTCACTTTCGCCGAAGATCAGCGATAGAGGGCGGCGACATCCGGCTCCCATCTCGATAGAACATGCCGACGTGGAGGCATAATAATCTTGCGCGATGCCAGCGATCTCACGATGTTATCGCTCGGATCTCCGGCGGCAACGCCCCGCGATGGCACGTCTCGACCCTGGCCTCCCAAACCTTCTCCTCCACCAAACGAAGCAGGACGGGCTTAACAAGGTTGTTGACGAGAACAGCAGCAACAGACAGGGGCCGGTCTATCGGAGTTGCCAGAAACACGTTGCGCCGCACTTCCGGCTCGACGATTCGCCAGGTCGAGATGAGACCCTGTTGCCGTTCCGAACGCACAGCCATCATCGGAAGCACGGCAAATGCAGATCCTTGCTCGATCATCGTCTTGATGGGTCCATATGAATCGATCTCCATTGACACATGCAAGGAACACATGTGCTTCTTAGCGAGCTCTTCAAGGAGATCGCGCAGCCCATGGCCGCTGTTGGGAAGGATCAACGGTAAGCTGACGGCTTCACGAAACGGTATGGTGTCGCCCGGCGCCCGGCCGCCGCCTGGCGACGATAGCGGTCCGCCACACAAAACAATCTCTTCGGAAAACACCCGTTCGAACTTCAGATCCCGCCGGTCGGACTCACGATATTGCACCGCGATATCGACTTTGCCGTCACCCAGCCAATCGGACACATAGCCGCTCATCGGCTCAAGAATACGGATCTTGATTTTGGGATATGCAAGACCGACTTCTTTGATCAACCGAGGACTTAAGACGGGACTTACCGTCGTCGGCACTCCAATACGCACTTCGCCGAATGGCTCAACGTCGGCTCCCCTGACAAACTCGTGCATGGCCTCGAACTGCGCGAGCAGACTTCTCGCGTGCTTCACGAGGCGTTCGCCGGCTTCGGTCGGCCTTACGCCTCTCGAACTTCGAAACAGCAACCCGACGCCGAACTCTTCTTCCAAGCTTTTGATGTGCTGGCTCAGCGCGGGCTGAACGATATGAACACGCTCGGCCGCCTTTGAGAGCGATCCCTCCTCCACAATAGCGATGAAATATTCTAGTTGACGGAGGTTCATATCGCTCAGATGACCGGATCGACACCCTAGTTGAACATAGCTTTCTCAGTATCATTACGCAACTGTCTGCATCTCGACGAGACAGCGCCCCTTTGCTATGCCGCACAACATCGGCGGCGCGGCAACGTCGTCATACCTCCAGCCACTGCTGGCGGATGTGGGCGTTACTTCTCAGGGAAGCTGGCGTTCCATCGAACACAACTTTTCCGTGACCCATGACGTAGATTCTATGGGAAATCCGCATTGCGATTGACAGCTTCTGTTCGACAAGAAGGATCGATATCCCCCGTGCAGCAATCGCGGCGATTAGGTTGCCAACTTGCTGAACGACCAGAGGCGCGAGGCCTTCGGTAGGCTCGTCTATCAGAATGAGATCGGGATCCCCCATCAAGGTGCGGCAAATGGTCAGCATTTGCTTTTCGCCGCCGGATAGCACCCCCGCGGCCGTATCCGCCCGCGCACCTAGATTCGGGAACATATCGAAGACTTCGCTGATTTCCCATCGACCGCGCTTGGATGTGTCTTTGATTCCCAACATCAGGTTCTGACGGACGGTCAGCGTGGGAAATATATCGCGACTTTCGGGAACGTACCCCAGTCCTAAGCGGGCGATACGATGGCTTGGAAGACCCTCGATGTTTCTACCGCGAAACAGTATTTCTCCATAAGGCCGGACTTCGCCCATGATCGCCTTAACGGTGGTGGACCTTCCCACCCCATTCCGTCCGAGAAGGCTTACGATCTCTCCGCTGCCAACAGAAAGTGAAACACCCTGCAAGACATGGCTTTTCCCGTAATAGGCGTTCAGGTCGCGCAGTTGCAGCATCAAGAGGTCTCTTCGTTACCCAGGTATGCTTCGCGAACCTTGGCGTCGCGGCGGATCTGTTCGGGCGTTCCGCACGCGATGACTTGTCCGTACACGAGAACGGAAATTCGGTCGGCAAGGGTGAAGACCACGCTCATATCGTGCTCGACGATCAGAAGAGTGCGCCCTTCCGTAATGCGACGGATGAGGCTAACAGCACGCTCGGTTTCGGCGTGGCTCATCCCGGCGGTCGGCTCGTCGAGAAGGATGACGTCGGCGCCGCCAGCGACGGTAATCCCGATTTCAAGAGCGCGTTGTTCGGCGTAGGTCAGCAGTCCGGCAGCGACCTCGCGCCTGTCGAGCAAGCCTATTTCCCCGAGTATTTCTTCGATTTGTCCTTCTACGCCGGTCAACTTGTCGACGTTCCCCCAGAAGCGATAACGCTGTCCGGACGACCACAGTATCGCACAGCGGACGTTTTCCCGTACGCTCATGTTCGAGAAGACGTTCGTGATCTGAAAACTGCGTGAAAGCCCCATTCTGCTGATTTCGTATGAGGGTAGCCCTGCGATCTGCTTGTTCTTCAGGAGGATATCGCCCGATGTCGGCGGCATCAGTCCACTGATCAGATTGAAAAGCGTGGATTTTCCAGCGCCGTTCGGACCAATGAGGGCGTGACGCTCCCCTTTCGTAATCGCAAGATCGACACCGCGAATAACCGGTATATTCCCGAACGACTTCTTCAGGGATTTGATTGTGAGCGCATTTTCCGTCATGTCGCGGCTCTTCTAATGGCCGCATTGGAAATGGCGAGGTTCCACGCGTTTGCGATATGCCTCCACGAGGCGCGCGCAGGGAGATATCCACCGAGAAGGAGCGCTGAGGCAAGCAGGATAACGCGCGGGTCCGTGGCGACGAGGCGAATACCAAAGATCTCCTTGCTTTGTTCGCCGGACACATAGCCGACCATCAACTCGATGCTCAGAATCGCTCCGGCGACCAGCACGGCGGTCGGAATTGCAGCGATCAAATAAGCTATCAGGACACCCGACATCGCCCGGGCATCGATCAACGACGCGTGCCTTCGCAGAAGTCCGGCGATGCCCTCCGGGACGAACATGACTACGAGGACAAATAAAATTCCGAAATACAATTGCCAGACAGCGGTGATGTCGCTGAGCGTGACTGTGAGCAACGTCACCAGGATTGCGCCAAGCATCGGGCCGATGAATTGTCCGGATCCTCCTATGTAGGCAGCAAAGAGCGGAAGACCTGATTGTGCCGCACCCAGATATGTCGCGTTTGCAATTTCGAAGTTGATTGCGGCCAGCGCACCGGCAATTCCCGCGAAGAAACCCGCGAAGCAGAATGCTATGTAGCGGACGACTTGCGGATCGTATCCTACGAATTCCGCGCGCTCTGGATTGTCCCGGACCGCGTTGCACATCTGGCCGAGCGGTGTGCGTGTCAGCGCACGCATCGCCGCCACCGAAATTACCGTCCAGACAACGATGAGGTAGTATACTTGGCGTTGCGATCCGAAAGTTAGCCCGAACATCGGTGGGAGCTGCGTGCGATTGGTCGAGACGCCGGCCTCACCGCCGAATACGTCATTTAGTATCAGGGATAGCGACAATACTAGCTCGGCTATCCCCAAGGAGATCATGGCGAACGTCATGCCGCCGCCTCGCGTGGACGGCCACCCAAGCAGACACGCTGTTACCAATCCAGCCACGCCACCCAAGATCGGTATCAACGGCAGCGGAATCGGCAACCCCAGAGTGGTTGCGATATTTATTGAATGAACTGCCGCAAAGCCGCCGATGCCGTAGTAGACGGCGTGGCCAAACGACAGCATACCCGATTGTCCGAACAGGATGTTGTACGACAGTGAAAAGATTACAGAGATGCCGATAAGATTCATGACGGAAATAGCGCCCCCTGAGGAAAACAGGAACGGCAAGCCCGCAACAACAACGATCGCAACGGACCATACCGCGCGATGGCTGTTAGACCGGGGACGCAGAAACTCGGGCGGGATTACTCTTTTGAGCATCACAGACGTTTTCCGAGCAGACCCGTAGGTCGGAACACAAGTATCAGTACGAGGAGCACGTAAGGGATCATGGGAGCTATCTGCGCGACTTTAACGTTCCAGATATTTCGCACGACAGGTGCCGAGATGCTTCCGAAAAGATCGGCCGCAGACACGTCAATCGCCACGGCGAAAGTTTGGATAATTGCAACCAGCAACGACGCCACGAACGCTCCGGGCAATGATCCCATGCCACCGACGACAATAACCACGAAGAGGATGGGTCCGAGCGAAGCCGCCATGGACGGTTGAGTCACTAGCGCAGGGCCGGCGATTACGCCGGCCAGACCAGCCAATGCCGACCCCACCCCGAATACGAACATGAAAATGCGGGGAACGTTATGGCCCAACATCGCCACCATGTTCGGGTGGGTAAGCGATGCCTGAATTATCAGTCCAACGCGTGTACGCTTCAATATGATTACCAAGAACGCGAACATTACCAGGGACGTCATGAGCATGAAGGCTCGATAAAACGGATAGGTAGTATTGAACAGCTGAAAAGCGACGAAGTCGAGTGATGTTGGAACTCGATAATCGACCGGCATTTTCCCCCAAAGCATCATGACAAGCTCTTCGATCAGGTATGCAAGACCGAATGTGAACAAGAGTTCTGAGACGTGACCGGTCCGGTGTACGCGACGCAAGCCGAAGCGTTCCACCAACGCCCCAGCAACTCCTACTATTATTGGGGCAAACAGGAACCCTGTCCAAAAGCCATATCGACGGCTAAGCTCAAAACCGAAATAAGCACCTAGCATGTAGAAGCTCGTATGAGCGAAATTGAGAACGCCCATCATGCTGAAGATGAGCGTGAGGCCGCTTGCCATCATGAACAGAAGCATGCCGTAGAGAAAGCCGTTCAGCATGGAGAACGTGATCAACTCGAGCATGTGCATCTTCTTCTATTGAAATCGCCAACCCGCCGCCGAGCCGACTGTTGCGGCGTCGGCTCAGTCGCGCTCATTAGCCGCACCCCAGGCTTCGCGTCGTTGCCGCTCGTGGCCTAGCTGGGCCTCTTCATTTTGCAAGTTGTGTCGACGACTGTCTCCGACAGAGGCACCGGGGCCACAGCTTGCCACCCCAAGCCCGTGCTTTCTTCGTCGAATTTCATGCCGTCCTTCAGGGGGACGAGGGACACGACGTACATGTCGTTGAACCCCTGATGATCTTCACCGCGCATGAGCACAGGCCCATAAGCTCCCTTGAAATTCATCCCCTCGAGGAGGGGGGCGATTTTCGACGGCTCCGTCGAGCCGCCCTGCCGCATTGCGGCTACCATCATGTCTATTGTGTTTCTTGCGCGGGGATACCACCAGCCATAACCTGCGTAACGGCGACGGAAATCGGTCTCGAAATCGGCGTCATCAGCGCCTGGCTGATTGCTGTAGCCTTCGACAATCGCGCTCACTTGGCCCGAAAGGCCAGCTTGTTTAATGGCCGTCGGGCCACCCGGACCTGCACCGAAGAAAGTGAACCAACGCACTTTTAGCCCCGCCTCTCCCGAGGCCTTCAAAAGCAGCGCAAAATCAGGACCCCAATTCGCCGTGATCACGCTATCGGCGCCAGACGCCCGGATCTTGGCCACATAAGGCGCAAAATCGTTTATCTTCGCGAGGGGGTGAAGTTCGTCACCTACTATCGAGATGTCGGGGCGCATATCCTTCAAAAACAGTCGCGCCGACTCCCGACTGTTCTGTCCGAGCGAATAGTCCTGATTGATCAGGTATACCTTCTTTATTTCCGGCTGCTTCGCGATGAAAGACGTCAACGCCTTCATCTTCATGGTGGTATGAGGCACCCATCGAAACTGCCAGTAACTGCAACGCTCATTCGTTAAGACGGGATCTTCCGCCGAATAGTTGAGGTACATAACCTCCTTTCCCGGATTTCTTTCGTTGTACCTCGTCACGAAGTCCTGGATTGCTCCTCCCGGCCCAGAACCGTTTCCGACAAGAACATACCGGGCGCCCGCATCGACTGCCTTCTGGGCGCTGACGACCGTTTCCTGCACGCTGAGCTTGTTATCGTAGGAGAGGATCTCCAGTGTTCTGCCCCCAACGCCTCCATCTGCATTTATTCGCTCTGCGATGTACTGAAATTGATGAAGGGCGTGCGTACCGACTGCGGCAAACGGCCCCGACATTGGTTCGATCAGCGCGAGCTTTATTGTCTCCTGTGCAGATGCCGGCGAGCCGGAAATACACGTAATGAACGTAAAAACGAGAAACCGTCGATAGCTTCGTCCAAGATTTTGCACGCGTCCCTCCATCTGGCTTCGCTCGCAAGAGCTGTCTTTTCCGCTTCAGTCGCCGCTTGCGGAATGAACCGCCCGCAAACAATCGCCAGCTCGCGAAGGACCCTCCGCAGCGATTAGCGTTGTGAAAACAGCATGATCGCCGCAGTCGCTCTTTGGAGCGTTCTCTGGATCGCAGCTGCCTTCTTCCGTCGTGGCTTGTTCGGCCGGTTCTCCCTTACGGGAACTCCCGGCCACTTCTCCCGTATTCAATTATTGCTTCTCGCTTGCCGGCATTCTTAGCCCACCGGTCACGCGGCTAATAATAGTCTTCCGCGATAATTGCGATACTTGAACGTAATAGCAGCATTTTTTGCGTCGCACTCGCTTGCCGTCCTTCTGCGGTCAAACAGCTTGATGAATTCAACGCACGGTCCGCGAAATCAGAGCGTCGCTGCGCCCTTCGGCGATGACACGTCAACCTATGGCAGTGCCCCTGGCATCCTCGACAATCCTGCGAACACGGCTCTCGAAGTCCGAGACGCGGTTCGGATGAGTCAGCACATAAAGCCGGTTGTCTCTAATGGCAGACAGCACCCTGGCGGCCACCTCGTCAGGTGGCAAGCCGTCAGCGATTTCCTTTGAAAAGTGCATGTTTCGATCGGTATACGGGTCAGTGGCGAGGTCCAGCGGCCCTCCGAACCTTGCCGGTCTGTTTCGACCGTTGTGCAGCATTGCTGTCCTGACCCAGGATGGACACAAGACGCTGACCCCGATTTTCGAACCCTTGAGTTCGTCTTCCAATACTTCGGACAGTCCAACAACAGCAAATTTCGTAGCGCAATAAGGACCCGACAACGCGCGGCCGATCAGTCCAGCCATCGAAGCGGTATTCACGATATGCCCGGGCTCGCCGTGAGCTTTCATGTGCGGCAAAAGGCAGCGCAACCCGTGAATGATCCCTTTGAAATTAACTCCGATGACCCAATCCCAATCTTCATATGAGATTGTTTCCACCAGCCCCGCACGCGAAACACCGGCATTGTTGCAAAGGACGTGAACTTTGCCAAACTCGGAAACTGTCTCGTTGGCGGCTTGTCGCAGGGATGCCTCGTCCGCCACATCACAGACGAATCCGATAACGTCGCATTTGTCGGCCTTCAGCTGCTGTACCGCCGCGGAGAGGTCGTCAGCATTGATATCGGCAAGGGCGATCTTCATTCCGATGCCGGCAAACATTTTCGCCATCGCGAACCCGATGCCGCTTGCGCCCCCGGTAATAAAGGCGGTCTTGCCTTGCAATTCCATGTTTGTGGTCCCACCTCTTAGTTCAGCATCTTGCACTGTCTGCCGCTTGAACAGGTTTTGCGTCAGGGGATTTGGCGCTCCGGAATGTGAATGATCAGGCCCTCGAACTTGTCAGAGACCAGAAGCTGGCAGCTCAAGCGGCTATTTGATCTCCTCTCGGCTGCAGTGCAATTCAACAGCTCGTCCTCCATCAAATCGAGCGACGGCAAGCGATCGATCTGGCCTTCGTTGATGTAAACATGGCAAGTGGCGCATAACGCAGACCCTCCGCATTCACCGATGATCCCATCCACGCCTGCGGCGACGGCTGCTTGCATAAGCGTCTGCCCATTGGCGACATTACGAACGTGTTCGGCGCCGGACGGATGCACGAATATCACACACGTCATGATGGCGCTCCGGGTGCATCGTGCTCGGCGAACAGGATCGCCGAGATCGGATCGGCAGCCCTGAGGGCGCTCTTCATGCTTTAGCAATCGTCATTCTGACCCCTGTCTGATTGTCGTGGCCCCCGAAGAGGACGGAATGAAACCGGCGACGATGTTAGCGAATTCGATTGGAATCCCGATAACGGGGGCAAGCGACGCGTCCAACCTGACAACGCGCGCCTTGACGATAGCCTCGTCGTCCCACCGAAGTAGGTCGCACGGAACTTTCAATCAGCAGTCACACGAACCCGCATTTTCTCGTACCCGCGTACGCTGTTAGAAAGCTTCCGGACCGGATATTCGTCAAGCTCAACGCGGCGGACGCGTGTCACAAACGCGCGCAACAAGGCCTCGACCTCCATCCGCGAGATCATCTGCCCAATGCACCCATGAATTCCCGTGCCGAAGCCGAAATGTCCCTGGGTCTGACGCCGGATGTCGAAGCGATTGGGATCTTGCCAGCGCCGCGGATCTCGATTGGCCGAGGCCGTGCTGAACCAGATCTTGTCCCCTTCCGCTAGTTTGACACCGGCTAGAACCGTATCGCGGCCTACGGTCCTGTAAACACCGCCACTAATGGCACTATAGCGCAGCGTTTCGTCAAACGCGTTTCTAACCAGCTTATGGTCCGCGCGAAGTACAGCCCACTGCTCGGGATGCTCAGACAGGTTTCGAAAGAGAGCGGCTACACCCGCGATCGTGGTATCGAGGCCCGCAGTCATGAATGAGCGTACCAGCAGTTCTCCTTCCGCCTCCGTCAACGTGCCCGCATCGACAGCTTCGAAGACCTGGGCGCCGATACTTCCCGGTGACAGCGACGCACGCTTGCATCCGTCGGTCACCCAAGTGACTGCATTGCCTACCTGGGCTACTGCAGCTTCATAATGCTTGTTTTTAGGACCGAACGCATTGAATGCCATCGTACTATATTTCAGCAGATTCTCCCGCCCCTCTTGGGGCATACCGATGATGTTCGGAAAGACATGAGAGATATACGGCTCGGCCAAGTCACCTATGACGTCGAACGTCCCTTGGCGGACGAACTCATCCGCTCTGGCTTCGGCCTCCGCCGTGAACTTCTCCTGAAATTTTCGAAGCGCCACCGGTGACAGGATTCGCGACAGCACGGATCGCGATTTCGTATGATTTGGTGGGTCGCTCTCAAGAAGCATGCTGAGCGGTCGCCATGGCTTTTCGCGCTTGAAATCGGCCAATCCTGCGCCGCGCCCCGAGACAAACGTCTCATGATTACGCAACCCCGCCTCGACATCGCTGTAACGACCCATTCCCCAGGTGCCATGATACGTCATTCGAACCACCGGTCCTGCTTCCCGAAGCCTTTCGTACAGGGGATAAGGATCAAGCAGGAACTTATCGTCGTACTGATCATCGTCAATAGCGGGACAAGTCAGTTTGGGCTTGGTAGCGAGGGACATTCAGACCTCCAGAACGTGTAGTTAGCGGGAAGCGGGAAACCGACCGGCCCTCGGACCCTCAAACCATTACCGAACCACCGTCGACAACGATCGTTTGACCCGTGATAAAGCGGCTTTCTGACGACGCCAGGAAAATCAAGGCGCCGATCAAGTCTTCGGGCAAGCCTTCGCGCTTGAGGCAGCGACTGGTGATGTTCGCCGATAGAGCATCGCCTTTGAATACTCCGTTGCGAATAACATTTTCCGTCATGATGAGGCCTGGCGCGATGGCGTTGACCCTAATGTTGTCGCCGCCTAACTCGCGCGCCGCGGCGCGCGTCATGGCTATGATCGCGCCCTTTGATGCCACGTACGGTAGAATAAAGGGGATTCCCTTGAGGGCGGTGCCCGACGACAAGTTGATGATCGAGCCGCCGCGGCGCCGTCGCATGGCAGGAATCACGGCTTTGATTCCTTCAAAGACCCCGCGGGCGTTGACCGCTACAACCTTATCGAAACACTCGCTGCTAATGCTGGTGATCGCCTGTGGGCCGTCCTCGCCGGATATCGCAGCATTGTTGACGAGAATGTCGACGCCTCCGTAGGAGTCGACGGCAAGATCGATGGCTGCAGCGATGGATTTTGGATCGGTTACGTCAAGAGGCAGGCCGGTCACTATACCGCCAGCACTCTTGATTTTGGCGCAAATCCCCTCGGTCGACAGAATATCGCCGAGTACGACCTTAGCCCCGTTAGCGGCCAGCTCGCGCGCAAACTCTGCGCCAAGTCCACGGGCAGCGCCGGTAACAACCGCCACTTGGCCGTCAAGTCTCGCCAACTTCATTCCCTCCGCGATCACCTCTCCGACCAAGCCTAGTCACTTGATCCCGAAGAGGTCGTGGCGACGATAAGGAAGTTGAACAATTTTAAAAATAGAACTTTGCTATACGATCGATCTCACACGGGCATGACGATTAGGCCCGTCAATCAAATCGTTTGGCGCTCCGCCAACAACGCCTCCCACGCAGGTCTGATCCTGGCTGCATAGGCTGAAAACAGGCTAAGAAAAGTGCCACCCGCGGCCGTCATCGGGCGATCGTGTTGCCGCATCAACCCAAGGCAATAGGTGATCTTTGGCCTTTCGATTGGATAAACAAACACTTTGCCAAGTTCGAGTAGATTGAGCACGCCACTGATCGGTGAAAAACTAGCCCAGCCGCCGTTCCAAACCAAATCTGACATCGCGCTGATGCTGTCGACAGTTACGATTTTGGATGGCCGCAATTGTCCCGCCGCAATCAAGGCGTGAATTTGCTTGGACATTACATTGTGAGCCGGTGGAAGCACCAGCTTCAATGCCGGAAGTTCATCGAGTCGACATGGACGAAAGGGCGGTCCGGCGATCGGTTCGCCACAACCCAGCACGACCTCTTCGCTGTAGACGAAATCACAAGTCAGATTCGATGCCTGTTCCGGAATGGCACCGAGAGCGAAATCCAACTCTCCGGACTGCACCATCTCGGTCAGCTGGCCGCTGAAACTTTCGAAAAGGCTGACTTCTGTATCGGGATAGAGATCGAGAAAGTCGACCAAAACCTTGCCGACTACGGCGCGGTTGATTGTCGGAGGGAATCCACAGACGACCCGGCCCGAAACTGGCTGCCCTGCCATCGCCCGAATTTCTTCTTTGACGTTGGCCAGTCCGCCTACCAGCGGCAGCACGCGCTCGTAAAGTTTAACTGCCGCGTCTGTCGGGACTGCCCCGCGATGTCCGCGAACAAAGAGAGTTGCATTCAGTTCTTTCTCGAGCACCGCGATTTGACGGCTAAGAGCGGGCTGCACGACATTCGCGCGCTTAGCCCCGTTCGTGAAGCTTCGCTCTTCGAATACTCGCATGAAATACATTATCTGTCGCAGATCCAATTCAACTACCTTCCAATCTGGAGTTGCTATCTGCCCCAAACGGCAATGCAATTCTGACTGTATTCACCATTTCCTGAGATATCCGTCACAGCAAACGCCACTCTACAGAACGCTCACTGGGAAACCCATAACTCCGATAGCTGCAACTCTGGAATGACTTGAGACAGCGATAACATCTCTCGCAATATGAGCGACCAGGCATGTCTCATCTGTTGCACCAATAAAAATGGTACCAAGTTGACGAATTGCTTAAAGACGGCCGGGTCGATTACCATAACTTGCCGGCCGACATCGCTATCTCTGGAAGAGAATACAACGATGTTTTGCTATTAGGAAGCAGCAGGACTTCCCTGTGTTACGAACTTCGTGACGAGATAGGCTTCGACAGCTTCCGGGCCACCCTCCGACCCATAACCTGACTCTTTCACGCCCCCGAAAGGCAACTCCGGCAGCGCGAGCCCATAGTGGTTGATCGAGATCATTCCGCTTTCAATGGCCGCCGCTACGGCCGTCGCGTTTTTTACCGAACGAGTATAGGCATAGGACGCGAGACCGTAAGGCAGCCGGTTCGCTTCCGCTAGCGCCTCTTCGAACTCCTGAAATCGAGTGACCAAGGCAAGAGGTCCGAAAGGCTCCTCGTTCATCGCCCTCACCTCTTTTGTTACATCAGTAAGCACGGTGGGTTCAAAGAAATAGCCTTTGTTCTGGCTACGCTTGCCGCCGGTGACGACCTTTGCACCATGTCGTATGGCATCATCGACGAGTGTTTCCAGGGCGGCCCGGCGACGATCGTTGGCAAGTGGTCCGATGGTAACGCCTTCGTCGAGCCCGTTACCCATCTTGAGCGCCTCGGTCCCTTCAACGAACTCCTCAACGAATTGGTCGTGGACCGCCGCCTGCACCAGAAACCTCGTCGGAGCGATACAAACCTGACCTGCATTACGATACTTGCCTGCAGCAAGCACCGCGGCCGCCACCTTCACATCCGCGTCGTCGAACACGATGGCAGGCGCATGCCCGCCAAGCTCCATGGTGACGCGTTTCATGTGCATGCCAGCAAGCGATGCAAGCTGCTTGCCGACCGGCGTCGAGCCGGTGAACGAGATCTTGCGGATGACCGGATCGGCGATCAGATAGTTGGAAATCTCTGATGGTACGCCATAAACAAGATTAACAACGCCGTTCGGCACGCCAGCATCGGCCAACGCGCGTATTAGTTCCGCAGGAGAAGCTGGCGTCTCCTCCGGCGGCTTGATCACCACCGAACAACCAGCAGACAATGCCGCGCCGATCTTGCGTACAGCCTGGCTGATTGGAAAGTTCCAGGGCGTGAACGCAGCCACGGGGCCAACGGGCTCCTTGAGGACGAGATTGTAGATACCTTCACCACGCGACGGAATCACGCGCCCATAGGTGCGACGGGATTCCTCGGCGCACCAGTCGAGAATATCGGCCGATGCAAGAACCTCGACCTTCGCTTCAGCAATCGGCTTGCCCTGCTCGAGGGTCATCACGGTCGCGATTGCCTCAATGCGTTGCCGGAGCAGATCAGCGGCATTCCGCATGATCTTGGAACGATCCAGTGGTGACATCCTCCGCCATACTTTGAAGCCCTTGGCGGCCGCATTCACGGTGATCTCCAGATCCTCGTGCTGGGCATGAGCAACCTCGCCTATCCGTTCCTCGGTCGCTGGGTTTATCACCGGAATCGTTTTGCCCGAGACACTGTCTCGCCAGCAGCCATCAATAAAAAGCTGAACCTTGTACACAAAACTTCTCCCGACGATCGTTGTTATTGGGCGCTTCAATCACGGCGACGCGCGCAGTCACAGCCGATCGACTCAAAAACACCTAAGGCCCACTGTTGGTCACGCGGTCAATGAGCGAGGATGCGACAATTGTGGTTGGCGCAAGATGGCGGCTCACTTCTTTGGCTGCCTCTTATCAAGGGTCACAGCTGCCTGCAGCTGCAAGCTGCTTGAGCCTGATCTTGAAAATCTTTCCCGTGGGCCCGATCGGCAATTCCGACTTGATAATTATTTCAGTAGGACGCTTGTACGGCGCAAGCCGCTGGTTTGCCCATTGCGACAGAGCATCGACGTCGAGCACCTGCCCCGGCTGCGGTTGAACGAACGCAACGACCTCCTCGTTACCTGGGACGTCGCGGCCGACGACGGCAACCAAAGCAACGCCAGGGAACAGCGAGAGCACCGATTCCACCTCCACCGGGTAAACGTTGAATCCGCTCCGGATGATCAGATCCTTCGAACGCCCGACGATGTAGAGTCGGCCGTGATCGTCCATTCGCGCGAGGTCGCCGGTGGCGAGCCAGTTTCCTTCTCGCATCGCGGCTGCCGTGGCTGCTTCGTTGCGGTAGTAACCCAACATGCAAGTGGGGCTTCTGGCCCAGATTTCGCCGCTCTCCTCCGCACGGACATCGCCTCCATCTTCCGCCACAATTCTTATCTCAACGCCGGGCTGCAACTCACCGACCTCGTTGGTTTCTACGCCGACGGCGGAACGCGCGATCGGGTTGCATTCGGTCATCCCGTAAGAATTGCCCATGCGCAGACCGAAGGCTTCTTCCACCCGGGCCTTCAGGACAAGGTCCAGCGGCGCTCCGGCGGTTGCAATAATGCGCAAACGGCGCGACCGGAGCGATAGGCCTTTCTCTTCGGCATATTCGAGAATGCGGGCAAACAACGTCGGGACGCCGGTTATCGCGGTAATTCGCTCAGCTTTCAGCGCTTCGACAAAGTGCGCGGGCGTGAAGCGCGCTACCAGCTCGGCGCTTGCGCCGGCCCAGAAAGCCGTCATCAGCACTGTCCCCAGTCCGATCGCGTGACTGATCGGCGAGGAATTGTAGAACGTGTCAGCGGCGGTAATCCTGCGCAACTTCGCCATGTTGGCACCCATATAGATCAGCGCCTGATGACTGAGCATCACGCCCTTTGGCTCGCCCGTCGTGCCAGAGGTAAATACCAGGACCGCTGTCTGGCGTGCCTTGTCGAGATATACCGGTTCCTGTCTCGCGTTTTCGTTGAGCACACTCGCCATGATGGGACCTAACACGGAAATTTCTTGATCTATTTTGTCTGTCGCAGCGTGCGCCGCCGCCGAGGAGGAGTCTCCGACGCAATACAGCGAGCGCCGGCAGTCACTGAAGGCGCGGATCGTCTCCACTTCTCGCGCGGACATCCGGGCGTTCAAAGGCACCGCCCATGCGTCCAACTCACTGACGGCAAGTAGCAGCGGGACAATTTGCAGCCCATTTTCAGCAACGAGAAGGACGCGGTCGCCCGCACGAACTCCCAATTCCTGCAGAGTATTAGCGGCCTTTCGCGCGGCGATCCACAACTCCCCGTACGACAAACGCATGGACCCCGCGATAAGCGCGATCCGCGAGGGTTCGATCGTCGCCCAATCGCAAACAACGTGACTGAACCGGTCCGGCATCCGCGCCAGCAATTTAGTCGCATCCTCCCCACGCATCGCCTGGGCCCGGCGATCCGCGATTCCACGCCGGCTTCGGCTGTTGTCCATCCTGGATTCCCTGGCCCGTTAACCGATATTTCGTCGGAACATTCTCGTGGAGCGCTCGCCGACATGCGGCTCCGGAAACCCAGTGTAATCCCATCACCAAATTCGCACAAGTGTGCGCTTTCTAGAAATGCGGATTTGCGACGACCGGATGTCGGGTCGTCCTAACCGATGAGCAGCAGATTCGACTTACCTCAAATGGGAGCTCGACGCGCCAGACGGTCGCGAGACGGGCGCCGCTCGGCCGACGAAAATCGCTTTCACAGAATTAAAATTGGGCGCGCGGTGACGGCCAGGAGGAGCCTTCGACTCAGCTGCCCTGCGCCCGGCGCACCCTCGGGTTCTTGGCCGCAAGCCGCTTGAACCGTTCAGTGAGAATTTCACGCGCCTCTTCGCGGTTCGCGGGCGTCGGCGACTGCAGTTGTCGCAGCACCAAGCCGTGGGCGATAAGCAAAAGGTCGTTCGCCTCCCGTTCCGGGTCAACATCGGGACCGACCTCGCCTGCCGCAATTCCGTCGCGCAGGAGTTCGCCCCAGAACTTGCGTTGACGCTCGTAGCGCGTGTTTTGATGCTCACGCATCTCATCATCGCGAGTACTGTGAGCGGTGTAATTGATCCAGAAGCGCCAGAAGCGATCGCGAGGGGACCGAAAGACGTATCCCATCGCCAAGCCTTGCAGCTGCGAAAAGGGCGATCCCTTATAGACTTCCCAGTCATCGGGCAGCTCGTAAGCCGCCTCCATCGCCAAAATCAGCAGGTTGTGCTTGTTCTTGAAATGATAATTGATGGTCCCGGTGCTCATATCGGCGGCTTCGGCGATCTGTCGCATCGTGACGCCATCGACGCCAGACTCGGAAACGGCCTCATAAACGACGCCCAAAACCTCTTTGCGGCGCTTGAGCGTCTTGGGACGGGCGGAGTCGACTGTACCTACGTCCGTTTTCTTCGAGCCGCTTGCCAAGTCAACTCCTGCCATGCCCATGGAATGTATAGTTATGAATATATACACATCCACAGTTGCTGCTGCCAACTCCTTCTACGCATGAAAAGGCGGAAAAGTCGCCAAACCTGGGGTTCGGCAACTGGTTTTCAAGCAGGCTCGAAGACCGGCACGTTGAATTCCTCGCTCAGCTTCTCCCATGAAAGCTTGACCGGCAGACCGTCTCGAAGTTTCGAGGCATCGCTGTTAATTAGATTCACGAGAATGCGAACCCCTTCCTCGAGATCGACGAGCGCGCATATATAGGGAACCCTGTCTTCATGTCCCGGCCACGGCACCAACGTGTTGGTCCAACTGTAGAGCGTGCCTTTGCCGGAGGCCTCGCGCCATTCGAGGTTACGCTTCCCCGAATAGATGCTGACCGGCCGAGGAAACCATTGGTATTGGTTGGTATCCTTGCAAAATTGCAGAATCAGCTTGTGTTGCTTGGCCGCCTCCCAAAAGGGACGGGTCTTCATGTAGATATCCGGGCGCGGGAGCGGCCTTGGTGTCTTCTTCGCTTCGCTCATCTCACTTCTCCAGGATCATGACGTTGGAAACACCCCAGTTGCGCGCGTACGGGATCACGCCGATACCGGTAACCATAGCGTTCGTGACGTTCTCGACCTGGCGTTCGCCGGCTTCAGCAAACAGCTGACGCACCGCCTCCACGAGATTGAGGCCGCCCCCGGCGAGGCCAGGCTGACCGGCGGAGATCTGTCCGCCGCTGGTGTTCAGCGGAAGCGTACCCTTGTAGGTCATGTCAGTCTTCAGGATGAAATCCGAACCTTCGCCACGGCCGCAGAATCCGATCTGCTCAAGCTGGATCAGAATCGCAATCAGAAAATCGTCGTAGGGCGTAAAGAGCTTGATATCCTTCGGCGTCAATCCCGCTTGCTTCAACGCCTTGGGGCCAGCCACCGAGAACCCGGTTTCGGTGATATCGGAGATCGCCTTGTCGCCGTTGAAGTTGGTGATCTCGCCGTACCCGGTCGGATACACCGCTTTCTTTAAGCCGAGCCGCTTTGCGTTCTCGGCGGAGGTGACCAGCACGCCATTGGCGCCGTCGCAGATCATCACGCTATCCAGCATTCGCAGCGGCTCGGACACGTATTTGGAGTTGAGATAATCCTGTTCCGTGATCGGCGTCTTCAGTTTCGAACACGCGTTTGGGTTCATCAACGCATGGTTGCGCTGTGTTACCGCAAGCTTGGCGAGCGCCTCGTCCTTCAGCCCGTATTGCATGCGATAGCGCTGGCTGAGAAGGCCGAACACGCCCACCGGCCCGCGCAGGCCGGTCGGATACTGGAACTCCCAGCGTTGTGCGCCCTGCTCGGTCGGCGGATAGCTCGATTGGGCGTCGGATGCGAGCACCAAGACGGTGGTGCATTGCCCGTCCCGGATAGCTGAAGCGGCCCGGGAAATGCCCGCGATCGTCGACGCCCCGCCGAGGCCGTTCACCTGGGTCCAGGCCGGCACCAAACCCATCATTTCGGCCATGTATACCGGCCAAAATGGGTTCGACGTTTCGCTCATCGTTTCCGAGACGCAGATGCCGTCGATCTCGCTTTTGGCGATGCCCGTCGAATTCAGGATCTGCTCGAATACCTCGCAGGCCAGATCGTATGAGCTGCGCCCGCTACGCAACTCGACCTTGGTCTCGCCGTAGCCGACAATTGCTATGTCACGTCTTGTCATAAATCTCGTCCTATCAATTGCCCTTGAACGTCGGCGCCCGCTTTTCGCGAAATGCAGCGAGTCCTTCGTTACGGTCTTGCGAGAAGCTCAGCGCGAAGAACGCATCGGCTTCCACCGACATGCCTTCCGCGAGACTGCCGTCGTAACCTCGCTCGATCGCGGCCTTGGTAAACATCACTGACAGCGGACCCTGCTCGCCGATCGAGCGCAGAAGTTCCCGCGCCTTCTCCACTGCCTGGCCCTGCGGAACCACGTGATTGACGATGCGCAGCTGCCGCGCTTCCTCGGCCGTCAGCCGCCGGCCGGTCCAGATCAACTCCTTGGCCAAGGGTTTTCCGACAATCCGGGATAAGGTCTGCGTACCGGCACCGCCCGGCATCAGACCGAGCCGAGCCTCTGGCAGGCTGAACTGTGCAGTTTCGCCAGCTACGATAAAATCGCAAAGCAGCGCGATCTCGAAACCGCCGCCAAGCGCGTAGCCTTCGACCGCCGCGATCACCGGCTTGGTGAATTCGGGTAAAGCGCGAAAGAACTGGTTGACCTTGCGCGAACGTTTGCGTCGGCGCCACAACTCAAATGCTTCGTCCGGCTCGTTCTTTTGTTCGCTGGTGTCGACGCCAGTGCAGAACGCCTTTTCGCCACCGGTGATGATCAGACCTCGAAGCTGGCGCTGGTTCTCCACCTCGGTCATCACATCGAGGATCTCGACTGCGGTCTGCTCCCGGATTGCGTTCATCTTGTCGGGACGATGTATCGTCACTTCGATCCAGCTATCGTGTCGGTCGACCTTGATATCGTCGGGCATTCAGATCACTTTCTTCCATTTCTTGAGGATGATTGCGTTGCGCCGTCCGCGGCGTACGGATGCCATTCAGCGCTGAAACTCGCCGCTAAGGACTTCGCCAAAGAGATCCCAATGTTCACCCTCGAACCGCATGAGCTGCAGCTGCTCGATTGGGGCGTAGTCGGTGGGGCTCGTATTGACCATGATCCCGGGCAGCAGGCTTCCCTGCTCGAAATTCTTCATGCCTGCGGCTTGTTTCACGAGGTTGTCGCGAGTGAGATCATCTCCGCATCTCCTTAGAACCTCCACCATCGTGAGCGCGATATTGTAGCCCGTCATGGCGGAGCTATCCGCCCGGCTCATTTCGGGCAGGTATTTGGCGAGGAACTGATGGTATGCCATCATTCCAGGATCGCTATCCCACCTCGGTTCAGTCGGATCCTTCACATAGGCCGCCGATATCACGCCCTGAGCGTTTTCAAGACCTGCAGGATGAATAACGTTGGCCATGGAGATGCTGACGTTGGAGACGAATTGCAACGGCTTCCAGTTCAGTTCAGCGACCTTCTTGATCGCCTGTGCCGCGAATTTTGGTGTCGAGAAATTAATAAAAATATCGGCTCCCAGCGATTTCATCTTTGCAATGCTTGAATCCACCGTCGGTTGGAGCACTTCATAAGGCTCCTCGATCACGATCATGGAGGCCTTGTCCCCGAGCGCGTCACGTAAGCCCTTCAGATAATCCTTGCCGAGATCATCGTTCTGATAAAGCACAGCGATTTTTCCGCTGGGCCGTTCTTTCAGAATGTAGTTTGCATAGATGCGCGCCTCCGCCTGGTAACTTGGCAAATATCCTATCGTCCAGGGAAAGGCCTTCGGATCGTTCCAACGCGTGGCACCACTAACGACAAACAACTGTGGCACCTTCTTGGCATTCAGATACTTCTGAATTGCGCTGTTTGACGCCGTGCCAAGCACAGCAAACATCGCAAGCACTTCGTCGCTTTCCACGAGCTTGCGAGCCTGCTCGACAGCCTTAGCCGGACTATAGGCGTCGTCGTAGGAGATGTAGTTGATCTTGCGTCCGTTGATGCCACCCTGCTCATTTATCATTCTGAAGAAGCCGGCCTGCACCTTCCCAACGCTGCCGAACGCCGACGCCGGGCCGCTGTACGGAACGATGTTGCCGAGCTTAATCTCGGTATCGGTCGCGCCAACGTCGTACTTCTTCTGGGCAGAAGCCGGCACGGCGGCAAATGCGGCGACACCGCAAATCAGCGCGGTCGCGAGCGAATAACTTCTGAACATGCGTCTGCTCGTTTCCCCGGGCCTTGATCCCTCCCTGGCGCGCGCCATGCCGCCGCGCCGGGACGCCCGCGGTCAGTATTCCGTAAATCGCACAAATGTGCAAATATAAAATCGCACGATTGTGCTATTTTCTGATACCCCGCTCTTTTGAGGACGTGCTCGAGCGCTATCGGGTAACGATCACTGTCGTCGAACGAAGGGGTATCGAACTGCGCCTGTTCGATGGTGCCGTGAAGCCCGCGAGCACGGGTGCCGTCATGCGTCACGCATCGCCGCCATTAAATGGACGTAGCTAGCAGCTTGAGGTCGTGCCGGATACGCGATCAGGCACCAGCGTTACGCCCCCGGAACGAGCGAACGCGTCAGCTAAGGGGGTCGCGTCGCCGCACGCTTCATGCCGCGAGCACGTCGCCGATCCGGCTTCGAATGAGCTCGCGTTCTTGCTGATCGGTGTTGCCATCGAAGCTGACATCATACGCAATGGTCGCGGGTCGTTTCAGGACGACTATCCGGTCACCGATCTCCAATGCCTCGCTGATGGAATGGGTGATGAATACGGCGGTCTTGCCGTTTTCCTTCACCAGGCTGACGAACTCCGTGCGCAGTCGCCCGGCTGTGGATTCATCAAGCGCAGAGAACGGCTCGTCGCAGAGCAGAATATTGGCGTTGGTTGCAAACGCACGCGCGATCGACACGCGCTGGCGCATGCCGCCGGATAGCGCGTGCGGATAGTCGTTCTCGTGACCGCCAAGTCCGAGCTTGGTCAGCCAGAGCTGAGCCGTCGTCCGCCGCTCCGCCGCCGGTATTTCGAGCATCTCGAGCCCGAGTTCGACGTTTTGAATGGCAGTGCGCCAGGGTAGTAACCGGTCGTTCTGAAACACAATCGCCATCTTGCCGCGAAACGAATCAAAATCCGTGAAGGGATCGCGCCCGCTGACGCGCACCGTGCCGCTGGTCGGCTCGGTCAGCCCGGCAATCATGTTGAAGATTGTCGACTTGCCACAGCCGGTTTTGCCGAGCAGCGCCAACATTTGGCCGGCGCGAACGTCCAGATTGAGACCGTCCACCGCGCGGTAAGCCGCGTCGGAATCGGCCTTGCCGAAGACCTTGGAAACATTATCAAGGAGAATGGCGGCCTCAGCCGGTGTGACGATATCCCTCATATCGCCCGCTCCAATACGGCGCGATAGCGAAACGCGGCATTTTCAATCAGCGTCAAAGCGCCCTGTACTATCAGCACAAAAAATACCAGTTGCAGCGTCCAGGCCAGCGCGCCGGCCATGTCGAACAGCTGCTGTTGCTGCAGCAACTGATAGCCGACACCGCCGGTGGCACCGACCAGTTCGGCGACCACAACAACACGCGAGGCGTTCCCGAGATTAACTTTCCATGCCGTCAGAATATCCGGCAGGATCGCCGGCGCAATCATCACCCGGAACAGCTTTGTCCGTGTGGGGCGGAAGCTGAATACCATCTCTATCAGATCTCTGGACATCCCACGTAAGGCGCCGAGCACCTGAAAGGTAAATGCCGGCAGAGTCGTCATCACCATAATAAAGAGAATGCGGAATTCGACGCCGTGAAACCAGATGATGGCGAATACCACCCAGGACAGCGCTGGAATGCCCTGAAACAACGTGAGGATGGGAGAAAGGAACTTGTCGACGGCGCGGGAGCGGACCATCAATAGCGCCAGTGCGCCGCCAATGATAAAGGCGCCGGCGAGCCCCGCCAGAATGCGCAGGATCGTCGCCAGCACATCCCGGAACATCGTTCCATCGGAGAAGATTTCCAGGCAGCGCCAGAACACGTCGATCAGCGATGGAAATAGAAAACGTGGGAAAAAAAGCGAGGCGAACTGCCAGAGCAGAATTACCACGACGAAAGGCAGAGCCGACGACCCCAGGCGTTTCGCCCCCGCGAGCAGCATCATGGCCAGCGGCGACGATCCGGCCCGGGGCGCGGCGTCGCTCATTTGCCGGGTGCCTGATAGATTGTCGCAGCCGACGGGTCTGCCGGGAGAAAGGCGATCGATTTTCCGGCGGCGTAGACCGAATTGATCTCCTTGCGGACATCAGAGGCCCACTGCACGTTCATACCAAGCCGGTCGTTGGCGCGAATAAGTTCCGCGATCGCCTTCTGGTCGTCAGGCGTTCCCTTTGGCGCGATTAGTTTCGATGCGTCGTCCGGGTAAGCTGTCACCCATTCGGAGGCTTCCTTATAGGCCGCGTAAAGCTTCGGAATGAGCTTTGGGTTCCTTTCCGTCCAATCGATGTGAGCGGCGACGCCTAGATAGGGGATATTGCGGCTGCCGGTGAATTTCTTCCAGCTTTCGGCAATGCCAATGTCGATTGTCCGCATCTCGCTCTTCTTCGACAGAAGCGTGGTGTAGGCGGGCTCCCAGAGCTGGACCGCCGCCGCGCGATCGGCCAGCGCATAACCGATCAGACCAGGGGGCGCGGTATTGATCACAGAGAATTTGGCCGTGTCGGCGCCGAGTTGCCGTGCGAACCAGTCGAACATCACCCAGTTGGTGGTGCCCTTGGCCGCGGCAACATCCTTGCCCTCGAGGTCCTTCAGCGTCTTGACGTCGGGCCGGGACGTGACGACCGCGCCCCAGAAGTCGAACAGATTGAAAAGATAATTCACCTTGACACCGCGCGTGTCTGCAAGACCAACTGTCAGCAACGACGCGCTGCCACCGAGCTTGAATTCGCCGGAGTTGAATTGCGCGGTATAGGCGTCGGGCGTGCGTTCCTCGAATTTGATGGCAAGGCCGTTTTTCTCGTCGAGTTTTCGCGCCTTGATCACGGGCGGCAGGAACGCTCCAAGCGACGGGGGACCGAATACCACGATGGAGAGCGGCTCCGGGGTTTGTGCGAACGAAGGCCCAGCCAACAGCAGTGCCAAAGCGCAAGCAAAACCGGCCAGATTGCTTCTCATTTTTGTCCTCCCAAACTTTTTTGTTTTGTTATTCAGCGTTTTATTACTCCGCAGCGCCCTCCACCGGAGTCTCCAACTCCTTGCGCAGCGCCGTAAAAAATCGTCCGACCAGGTGCTTCGACACGCTGCTCAGGATTCTCTGACCGACCCCGGCAACCAACCCACCTATTTCACCGGCGCCCTGAAACGTCAGTCGCGATGCATCGGGCCCATCCGGCGCAATCTCGAACCGCGCGCTGCCGTTACCGTGGCCCAGCGTGCCGGCGCCGGACACCTTGATACTGCATACCTTCGGTGGTTCCTTGTCAGACAGCGCAATCTCCCCCTCGAACGAGCCGCCTACTGCGGCGACGCGCAACTGCATCTCGACCTTGTAGGCGTCGGGCGCAATCTCAGTCATGGTCTTGCAGCCGGGGATGCAGCGGGTGAGCACGGCGGGATCGTTGAGCGCCTTCCAGAGTGCCTCGGCTGGGGCTTGAATCTTTTCGGCTCCGCCGATGTCCAGCTTCATGAATTGATCCTTCTCACAGGCCGAACAGCCGTTGCGCAAGTCCGCCATTGATCGCCGTGCGCTCGGTGTCGGAGAAGCTGGTCTCGGCGACAATTTTCGCAGGCGCGAGATCGCCAATTGGGAACGGCATGTCCGAACCCATCATGATTCTCTCGGCGCCGACGATATCGGCGAGATAGCGCAGCGCGCGCGGATCCTGGACGATGGTGTCGTAATACATCGCGGCGAGTGCCGCATCGGGATCGCCAAGCTTGTCCTTGTCGAGGGAGTAATTTCGGCGCAGGCGGCCGATCACATAAGGCAGCGCCGCGCCGCCGATCCCGGCGACGATCTTCGCCTGCGAATAGTGGGTGACATGCCCGGCATAAATCAGCCGGGACATCGCGATCAGCGTGTCGGTGATACGCCCCACCGCGTTTGCCATGCCATAATCATGCACGCGGTCATCGCCACTTTCGAATACCGGATGGATGAAGACGACCGATCCGAGCTCGTTGGCGGCTTCCCAGAAGACCTTAAGCGAGGGATCGTCGAGCACGCCACCCTTGCCCTTGGGCTGCGTTCCGATCATCACGCCCTTGAAGCCAGCAGCATGCGCTTCGCGCAACACTTCTGCCGCTCGCGCGCCGTCCTGCAATGGAACGGTGGCCAGCGGCACAAACCGGGACTCCTGCATCGCGGTTTGCGCCAGATGCATGTTGATCAATCGCGACCAGTTCGCGCCCTCCTCCGCCGGCATTTCATAGCCGAACATATCGAGCCAGCCGCCTACCACCTGACGCTCGATCTTCTGCTCGTCCATCCATTTCAGGCGAGCGGGCATATCCCTCAGCGGTTTGGAAACCGGCCGCGTCGGCTTGCCCCCAGCGAAGGAGAAACCGATGCTGCCGCCCTCCTCGATCAGTCGGATCGAGGGAAAGCTTGCGGCCTGGGTGCGGATCGCATCCAGCAGGCTTGGCGGTACTAGATGGGCGTGGCAGTCGATGATCATTTGGCTTGCTCTTGGGGTTTGCCTTGTTGCGCGTCCGCGATGGCATCGCCAATGGCGGAAATACGGATAGGAAGTTTATTGAAGGAAATGCCCAACGATGCCACGCAATCGTTGATCGCGGCCGATATCGCGGCAGGTGCGCCGAGATAGCCGCTTTCGCCAGAGCCCTTCTGCCCGAACACGGTGTAGGGTGAAGGCGTGCAGTGATGCACGATCTCGACCTCAGGCACTTCGTGGGACGACGGCAGCAGGTAGTCCATGAAACTCTGGGTGATCAGGTGACCTTCGTCGTCATAGACGAACTCTTCCAGCAACGCGGCACCGAGACCGTGGGCGAGGCCGCCTAGCGTCATACCCTTGACGATATGCGGATTGATGACCGTGCCGCAGTCGTGACCAATCACATAGCGCTTGATTTCCGGCTTGCCGAGAACCGGGTCGATCGCCATCAGCACCACATGAAACTCGAAGGAGTGGCACGGATACATCTGCACCCGGCCGTTCTCCGGCAGTCTGCCGCCGGTCGGCACCTGCATCACATGCGTGCTCTCCAGGCCCGGCTCCATGCCCTCAGGCAACAGGTGAAAATTGCGATGGGCAATATTGATAAGCTCAGCCCAGCCAAGTTGCTTGTCGCTGTTGGGATCCGTCACGCCGCCTGAGGCGTAAACAACCTTGTCGTGACCAAGACCAAATTGATGCGCAGCGATCTGCGTCAACTTCGCCTTCAATTTTTGCGCTGCATGAAACGCTGCGCCGCCGAGCATAATGGCCATCCGGCTGCCGACCGGTGAGTTAGACGGCAAACAGGCCAGCGAATCCGGCCGTATCACGCGGATAAGATCGGGGTCGATCTGCAACACTTCGCCGATCACGGTTGCAACCAGGGTCTCGTGCCCCTGCCCCGATGACGTGGTGTGGATAGTGACCGTGACGAAGCCCAGCGCATCGATAACGATACGGCAGGAATCCATCCAGGTGGTCGTGGTATTTTTTTCATTGAGCAGCGGCTCGAATGAGGAATTGGCCCCGCTGGGCTCCAGGCAAGCGGCGATGCCGATTCCCGCGAGCATGCCGGAAGCGCGCAGGCGATCGCGCTCCTTTTCCATGGCGGCGAAATCGATGTGCGCGAACACTTTGTCCACCACGGTGTGGTAATCGCCGCTGTCATAGGTGCTGCCGCTCGGGATTAGATAGGGAAACTCGTCCTTGCGGATAAAATTGCGGCGACGCACTTCGATCGGCGCAAGGCCGACCGCGGCGGCGACCTTGTCGATCGCGGTCTCGATCGCGTAGTTGGTCGGCGCCTGGCCGAAGCCGCGCACGGCTTCCTGCACGGCCTTATTAGTCGTGACCGACTGCGCGCGGTACTGCACACTCTCGATTTTGTAGGGACCGACGATGGCGCCGATTGGCTTGCCCAGTTGGAATGGCGCCCGGCCGGCATAGGCGCCGGCATTGTCCAATGCCTTCATCTTCATCGACTTGACGATGCCGTCATCGTTGAAAGCGACATCGACGTCGAAAATGCGCTCCGGCCCATGCGCATCGCCGCCGCGCATATTTTCCAGCCGGTCTTCGATCAAGCGTACGGGTCGGCCAAGCCGTCGCGCCAGATGCGCCACCAGGACGGTCTGCTTGATTCCGCGCTTGACGCCGTAGCTGCCGCCGACGTCGACATCCTGGTGCACCCGCACATTGTTGGCCGCAATCCGCAGTGCGCGCGCGATCTGGTCCGGATATTTCGGCATCTGGATCGACGCCCAGACGTCCAGCATGTCGCGCCACGGATCCCACGATGCGGCGACGCCAAAGGTCTCGATCGGAACGGTTGAATTGCGCCCCCAGGTCACACGGAACGACAGATGGCGCGGGCTTTCCGCAAAATGCTTCTCGACCTCGCCCCAGACGAACGTTCGGTCGAGCAGCACATTGGAACCATGCGCCGGATGAACCGGCGGACTGTCGAGCCTCAACGCTTGCTCCGCATTCATCACGAAGGGCAACGCTTCATAGGTGACGCGAACTTTCTCCGTAGCGTCCTCCGCAAGCGCGCGGTTATCGGCAACCACCGCTACGACCCATTCGCCGGCATAGCGTGTCTGCCCCACCGCGAGCGGATGACGCCGGACCTTCGGCGTATCAAGCCCGTTCATCAGCGGATCGGTCGCGGCGGCAAGCTCATCGCCAGTTAGCACATAGTGGATGCCCGGCATCGCAAGCGCCGCCGACGCGTCGATCGACACGATGCGCGCAGCCGGATGCTGCGACGGCAGGATCGCCACATGCAACATGCCCTCGAGCGCGACATCGGCCACGAAATGGCCATGGCCTGCCACGAAACGGCGATCCTCGCGAACGCGGCGATTGGTCGAAACAAAGCGGAAGTTTGATGGATCGGCGTTCATTTCGCCTCCACAACGGGTTCGTCAGCTTGTGCGTGAACGCCGTAGTGCGGCCGCGGCGTATTGGCGATCCGCAGCCGAGCGGCCGCGAATTCGACGGCCTCGATGATCTGCCCGTAGCCGGTACAGCGGCAGATGTTGCCCGAGATCGCCTCGACAATATCCTCGCGCGTCGGCGTTATCGTTTGCTGCAGCAGAGCATGAGCGGCCAGGATCATACCGGGCGTGCAATACCCGCACTGCAGGCCGTGGGTTTCGCAAAATGCGTCCTGAATCACGCTGAGTTCACCCGGCGCGGGCGCGAGACCCTCGATCGTCGTGATCTCGTATCCATCCGCCTGTACAGCGAACATCAGGCAGGATCGAACGGGCTCGCCATCGACAAGCACGGTGCAGGCACCGCAGACGCCGTGTTCGCAACCGGCATGGGTCCCATTCAGAAGAAAATTTTCCCGCAGCGCGTCGAGCAACGTTTTGCGCGGCTGGATATCGGCGCAACGGTTGGCACCGTTGATGCGCAGGTCGACCTTCATCGTGCGCCCTTCTTAGGTTTGGCGGCGGCATTGTCGCGCGCTTGTTCAAGGGCGCGAATGCAAAGCACGACGGACACGCGGCGGCGATAAGCGGCGCTGGCATGGAGATCACTCGATGCGTCCAATTCAACGGACGCCGCGTTGACCGCTTCTGCCGCCGACGCCGAATCTAGTTTCGTGCCAACGAGCGACGATACATCGAGCCGCAATGGCCGATCCCCGACGCCGCCGACACCCAGTGCCACGTCGAGGCAACGCCCCTCCTCGTCGAGCGCAACCTGTGCTGCGGCTGCGACGAACGCAAAATCCGACTTGCGTGCGCTGATCTCGAAGAAGCCGACGCCGATGTGCTTGTGCGGCCAGACCGGGAACCGGATCGCGCTAACGCACTCGCCCTGACCGATCGCGGTCAACATCGGGCCGATAAAAAAATCATCCGCCGGCATCGACGTCGGACCGTCGGTGGTCGCGAGCATGATTTCGGCGCCGAGCGTCACCGCCACCAGCGGAATCTCGGCCGATGGGTCCGCATTCGCGATCGAACCGCCGACCGTGCCGCGATTGCGGGTCGGTGGATGTCCGACCCATGGCAGCACCCGCGCCAACATCGGCACCGATGCCCTGATGACGGGATCGCGTTCGGCCTGCGCCTGACGCGTGGTCGCGCCGACAATCACGGCGCCTGCTTCTTCGCGAATCCCCGCAAGTTCCGGTAGCCGCAAGATATCGATCAGCTTCGCCGGACGAGCGAGGCGCATCGCCAGCATCGGCACCAGCGTCTGCCCACCCGCGATCAGCCGCGCATCCTCATCGCCAGCCAGCAATGCGCACGCCTCCGCGAGCGAACCCGGCCTGACGTAATCGAAGGGGGCGGGTTTCATGCTAGCCCAGCGGCAAGCCGGCGATCGCCGGCGACAGCACCGAAACAGTCTGGTTCTTCAACAGCGGGCCGTCGGTTTCGCTGGTTGCCTTCACCACTGCCCATTCCGGATCGGCGCCGAACGAAGCCCATGCCTTCTTGCGCGCGTCTTCGTCCGCAAAGCGCGTCATGTAGGTCAGGCGGCCGTCTTCGACCGGTGCGGTGAATACGCCGAGAAGCTCTATGCCATGCCGGGGAAAAAATTTGGTCGCGACATTGTCGCGAAAGCGGCGGCGCATTGCGTCCGCCCGGCCCTCAGCGGCTTCATAAACCCGGATTTCGTAGATCAACACGCGCTCCCGTCGTTCCTGACGGCTTGTAAGAAATCCGCCGCCTTCTCAATGACGATAGAAGCCGCGCGCGGAAATTGTCAAACACAAACTGGAGCAATCACACAAGCTATGCAGTATTGAGTTGGTTCAATTATACAAATGAAGCACATACCTTCTCTATAAAATATCAATTAAGTCAGTTACTTGTGAGAATTAACTCCAGATCGATCGACCAAATGCGATAACATCGCGTTTGAACATTGCAACAATTCCAAAATTGTACTACTCGATAAACGCGCTCCTAGCGACGTTGCAAATGCGCCTTGCGGATAACGGTAAATGACAAACTGGGTGCCGACCCTCGCTTCAATCGAAGGGCCCCGCTATCTCGCCTTTGTTTTTGCGCTGGAAGCCGACATTGCCTTGGGGCGCGTCAAGCCCGGTATGCGATTGTTGCCTCAGCGCGATATGGCGCAGCGGCTCGAACTCAGCGTCGGAACGATTTCAAAAGCCTATGCGGAAGCCGAACAGCGCGGTTTGATCTCTGGCGAAGTCGGGCGCGGGACGTTCGTGCAAAGGCGGCGGCCGGAAGCCCGTGGTCCCGGGTCCTCGGAAGCTATCAATTTGGCGCTGAATGTCCCGCCCTATACCGGCGAGGACGACGTGATTGCATCCGTTCTCGCCGACATCGCCGCCGACGGCGAGATGTCGAACTTGCTCGGATATTTGCCGCACCAGGGCGTGCTCCGACACCGTGAGGCAATGGTAACATGGCTCGGCTCGCTCGGCGTCTCCGCGGACGCTGATCAACTCTTCATCACGCACGGCGGGCAGCACGCGCTGTCGATCGCGCTCGGTATGGTCGCAGCGTCGGGCGATACCGTCCTCACCGAGAGCTACACCTATTCCGGCATGCTCGCGCTCTCGGCACAATGCGGCTATCGCCTTCACGGTGTCGTTACGGATTCGTTCGGACTGATCCCGGAAAATCTCGATCGCGCCTTTACTGAGACCAAGGCCCGCGTTCTCTATTGCATGCCAACGCTGCAAACGCCGACGGGATCGGTGATGCCCCCACAGCGACGGCAAGCTATCGCTGAAATTGTTCGCAAGCACGACGCATATCTATTGGAGGACGATGCCTACGGTTATCTGCTGTCACCGCCCATGCCACCGGTCTCCCAATTCGTTCCCGAGCGCAGCTTCTACGTCGTGAGTTTCGCAAAATGCCTGGCGCCGGGGCTTCGCATTGCCGCGATGATCGCGCCCGAAGCATTTCGCGATCGTTCGATCAACGCTTTGCGCGCCACCGGCTGGATGGCCGTGCCTGTCATGGCCGAAGTGGTGGCGCGACTTATTCACAACGGCGGTCTTACACGGCAGGCAAAGCTCAAACGCGAAAAGGCCGCGCTGCGCGACGCCATCGTACGGCGAGTACTGAAGGAGTGGCTGCCGGCAGCCGCGGCGGTGCCGGGTTTTCACAGATGGTTGCCACTGCCGGCCGGCCGCACGCTGGCAGCTCTGATCGCGCAAGCTGCCCAAGCGGGCATCACGCTAGCTCCTCCCGGAGCGTTGCGGCGAATGGAAAGCGAAAGCCTCGGCGTCCGGCTTTGTCTCGGCGCGCCTACAACCGAAGCAGATCTCGAGCGTGCCCTGATCGAAATTCGTCGAATTCTTGAGATGGCCGAAGCGATCTCGTTCGTTTGACGCAGCTAGATCCATGACTTCGACGCATCCGCGATCTTGACTAGGAGACGGTCGAACTCACGCTGCTCCGAAGCGGTCAACACACTGACCACCTTCTCGTCTCGCTCGACATAATGGGCCCTGATCCGTCGAAACAACGAGAGGCCATGGTCAGTCAGGTAAAGTCGGGACGCCCGTGCGTCGCTTGAATCGCCATGCCGCCGAATGACGCCGGCAGCCTCCAATTTGCGGACGGCTCGACTAATAGTGTTTTTTGGTCGCGCCGTGTAACCGACGATATCCTGGGCCGTCGGCCCGTCTCCAAACGACAGGCACACGATCACCGCCGCCTCGTCCCGAAGCAGTCCGTGATCGCGTTCGATCGCTGCGTACAACGGATAGGTGTAGCGATTGCTGATCACCGACAACCGTAGCCCGATCCAATCGCGTCCTCGATGCTTCAGCGCCACGGTCCGGAGTTCCTTGGTTTGACTGCGGGAACTGGCTTACTACCATAAACCGGCCCAGTGATAGCTCGCGGGCTGCGGTTCTCTTGCTTGCAATTAGTACCATTTGGTACTACTTTTTACTGCGATATAACCAGAAACCCGGCAGTAACCGCACGAAAGGGCCAACACATGTCAGGATCATCGACGTTCGCAGCGCCGGTTTTCGATGAAGTCGACGCGCGCATCGAGCAAGAACTCGACATCACCGGCCACAACATCAACAGCATCTACAACGTGGCCGGCTACAAGCCGGTCAAGACCGAACTGTCGCATGTCCCTGTGCGTGTAACCGGGCAAATTCCACCCGACCTGGAAGGCGTTTATCTGCGAAACGGCACGAATACCCAGTTCGACATCACCCACGTGCGCCTTCACGCTTTTCAGGGGGCGGGCATGTTGCATCAGATCCAGATCCGGAAGGGAGCGGCAACCTATTCCAACACCTACATCCGCACGCCCCGCTTTCTGGCGGAGGAAGCCGTCGGACGCGAGATCTACTCCGGCATTACCGACGTTACCGGCGGAGGCCGCGCCTCGCTCGAACGGCTGGGCCGCATCGAGCAGAAGAAGGCGCAGGGGCTGGTTCCTGACCTCGGCAATCTGGAAGCGTCGCCCGGTTCGACCTCGGTGCAGTTTCACGCCGGTCGCATTTTCTGCTTGCAGGAGTCGGGCTATGCCTTCGTCCTACATCCGCGCGTGGTGACCGGCCGGGTGTTGTTGGATGGCACGGGGCATTTGGAGACGTGGGACGGTGGCTGGCAGGCGCCATTCTCCGCCCATCCGCGCATCGACCCAACGACCGGGGACTTCTACAGCCTGACGACGGACCGTAACGGCAATCTCTATTATGGCCAGATCAGCAACGATACCCTGTCCTGCTTCCATCAAATTTACGAGCATCCCGCCGGAGAACCGCGAATGGCCTGGCAACACGACTACTTCCTGACTGATAAATATGTGATCTTTCCCGACATCTCGATGCGGTTTTCACAAGATGGCCTGCTGAGTCAAAACGGCAGCTGTTTCTGGTTCGACCCCGACTACAAACTGCGCTGGGGCGTTATCCCCCGCCGGTTCAAGGAGGGAGACCGGATACGCTGGTTCCAGACTTCGCGGCCCGGCGCCATATGGCACGTCATCAACGGCTGGGAGGAAAGATCGGCCGACGGAAAAGAACAGATCGTCCTCTATGCGCCGATGTTTCATGACTATCCGGCCGATGTTGCTATCCACACGCCGGACGAACCGCCGGCCAAGCTCAATAAGTGGGTTCTCGATCTCGACGCCGGCACCGTGAGTGAGGATCGGGTACTGCTCGAGCACGGGTACGAGCGTCCAAGCATGAATCTCGATTTCGTCGGAAAGAAGAGCCGTTATAGCTACCTGATCGACGAAGAGCGCGCCGGCTATATGGGAAAAGGTGTGCTCAAATACGACCTCCTCGACGAGAAGGAGGTCAGTTATGTCGACTACGGTGAGTTTTATGGCGGCGAAGCTCTCTTCGTACCGAAGAACGGTGCGACCGAGGAGGACGACGGTTACCTGCTCGAACTCTTGATGTCGGACACGAAAGCCGAAATGCTCATCATCGATGCGAAATCCATGAAGGAGACGGCGAGGCTGCATCTCCCTCAACGCGTACCGTTTGGGGTCCACGCCTGTTGGATCGATGAAAAGAGGTTGAGCGACCTCGTTGTTTGAGGATTGGGCACCGGCCGGAGCAATTATAGATGGAACGGGTTTGGTACGATATCGGCGACGTGAAGATTACGCGCATCGACGAGCTTCGTCTTACGATCGATCCGAAAGCTCTGTTCCGATCCTGGGATCGTGAAAGTGTGGCCCATTGTCTACCGGCGATGACACCGCATTTGATAACCGAGGACACCGAGCAACTCCTGAGCAGCGTACATGTATGGCTTGCGAAGACCCCTTATGGCGCCGTTCTCATCGATGCAGGAATCGGCAACGGCAAACCGCGCTCAACCTTTCCACCGTTTCATATGCTACAGACAAAGTTCCTCGAGCATTTGGCGACCGCGGGAGTCGAACCTGCAGACGTGCGACACGTTTTGATAACGCACGTTCATACGGATCACGTGGGCTGGAATACAATCCTGGCTGGCGACACTTGGCAGCCAACGTTTCGCAACGCGAAGTACTATATTCCCAAAGCAGGTTGCGATTTCTTCTCTAGCCCTGAGGGATCTGCGCGTCCGAACGCGGACATGTTTCGAGACAGCGTAATACCTGTTCTGAACAGCGGTCAGGCGGAACTCGTCCCGTCGGAAGGCCAAGACGTTTTAGGCATGTTTCAGTATCATCCGACCGTAGGCCACAGCATCGATCACATGTCGATACTCCTACGGTCCAAGGGAAGTACAGGTTTCTTCGCTGGCGACGTCATGCATCATCCGATCCAATTTCATAAGCCGGAATGGAGTTCGGTATATTGCGCCTCTCATCAAGAAGCCGAAACGTCCCGACGGTGGGCCATGGATCATTGCCTGGAAAATAACGCCACTTTTTTCAGCTCCCACTTCACCTCCAGCTCAGTTTGCAGGCTCAAGCGGTTAGACGATGCCGTCAGCTTTGAATTCGTATAAAATAAGCTTCTGGCTGGCTTTTCTCATAATTGAAGCGGGAATAGCCGCAAAGCAGATACGACGCAGTTCACCGAGGCGCATTCAGACGCATCTGCTGCTGCCTATGAAACAATGCTGGAAGTCCGATGAGCCTCAACCAAATTCCTGGCGATTTTGTCCCGTTTTCCAGATCTGGGGCATTTTGTGAAACAAACGGTCCCATTTACGTGAGGCCGAGCGACGCAACCCTCGCATTTCGGGTTCGTGCCGAACATTGCAATCCGGTGCGTTCGTGTCACGGTGGTTGGCTTGCAGCGTTTATCGACATGCAGATGCCGTTCGCTGCGTTACAGAGCGAAAAACTTGGAGATACCTTTCTTCTTACAATCAGTCTTTCGCTGGACTACTTGGCTCCTGCGAGGATCGGCGACTGGGTCGAAGGCACCGCAAGCGTTCTTCGCCGCACCGGTAGCCTCGTGTTCGCCCAAGGCCTCGTTACGTCTTCTGGCACGGCATTGCTGCGCGGCAGTGGCGTTTACAAGATCGCCCGCCGCGAGCCCTTCACCAGGCCAGATCAAGGATCTCCATAACCTGGGCGGGCGCGGTAACCGGGCGCGGGTTGCCGCGGATTGCAAAGTCATGAAGCACTTTCTCGGCAATCGCCGGGAATTCCTCGCGGCGGACTCCGACGTCGCGCAGTCTTTGCGGCAATGCCAAACGACGGACGAGTTCGGAAAGAGCGGTCCCAGCGTCGACGTCAGGGCAGCCCAACGCTTCGCTAATGAGCTTCTGTCGGTCGTCGTTGGCAACCCGGTTCCAAGCCATGACCGGCGGAAGCAGGACGCAAGAGGTGTGGCCGTGCGGAACTCCGCAATGCCCTCCCAGAACATGTCCGATCGCATGGCTGGCCCCAACGCCGACGCCAGCCGAAGGGCCCACCATCGCGATTGCCATGCCTTTTTGGCAGTCGAGCCGGGCGTCCAGGTCGGCGGGATTCTTCAGAACCTCAAGCAGGCCTCGCGACAGCAGCCGCAAAGCCTGCGCGGCGAGGGCTTCGGTCAAAGGCTCGACGCTCAGAGACGCAAGACGCTCCGCAGCATGATCAATCGCTTTCATTCCGGTCGAAAGAAATAGCGGAAGCGGCGTCGCCAACGTCGTCGCGGGGTCCAGTATGATCGCCTGCGGCACCATCATGGGATGCCCATAAGGATCCTTCACGCGCCTTTGCGTGTCATACGCTCCGCCGAACCAGGTGAATTCGGCGGCCGAGAGCGTCGTCGGTATTGCAACCAATCGCAGCCAGCGCGATTCATCGGCCGGACGTACGCTGGAGTCCGCAGCTGGAAACCCTCGATAAACGTCGAGCGCTTGGACCTTCGCAATGTCATGCCGAAGGCAAAGCAACATCAATTTTGCAGCATCGATCGCGGAGCCGCCGCCGATTGCAAGCAGCAGGTCCGGCTCGGCCAATCGCGCAGCGGCGCTCCCCGAGATCACGCATTCCCGAGGCCCGTGGGCCGTGACTTCGGAATAGACGCCGACGCAGTGCTCACCGAGCGCCTCGACAACCTTCTTGAAGGGGGCCGACGAGGCAACCGAGCGGCTTGTTACAATGAACACTCGATGTCGGCCGATCCGATCAACCTCGGAGATGATCGCGGACGCGGCCGGCTGACCAAATATCACACGTTCGAGGGCCGAGTACCGATAGGTCACAGCGTGCATATTTGGCTCCCCTCGCTGGTTCTTTTGCGTCAGAGACACCCACTAGCCGGGGCCTCAGCCCAGGAAAGTTCGGACCCGCTCACTGACCAGGTTACGTTGTTCAAGCTGAGGCGTATGTCCGGCATCCGCAATGATCTCCTGGCGGGCACCGCTGATGCCGGCCGCAAAGTCGTCGGCGTAGGCCCGCGGCGTCAGCCGGTCCTCGGCTCCCCAGATGATTAGTGTTTCCGCTTTGATACGACGCAAGCGCTTTCGCAGCCCGCGATCCGGGATGGGATGGATGAACTGCGACGTGCTGCTGAGCGCCAGGAATCGCTTGACCAAAGCCGCTTGCATCTTATCGGGTTCGCTCGGAACGCTTATTTCCTCCGCCACAGCCGCATTCTCCAGATTGTGGAAACGCATCGCGGTCTGCACGGCGGGCGTCGACAGAAGATGATCTGCAACCGGATAGTTGTCGTTCCACAGACCGAGCGCGTCGATCAGTACAAGTTTGCCTATCCGTTCCGGATACATCGCCGCAAACTCGGCAGCCACCATGCCGCCGAACGAGTGCCCGACGAGGTCGAAGCGATCCAGGCGAAGGCCAGCGAATAAATCGTCGTAATAGATCAACAGATCCCACAGGCCGTCGAGCGTTTCGAGATCGGCAAGGTCGACACTGCCGGCATGGGCTGGGGCATGAACCTTGCGAATGTTGGCGAGGTCATCGAGGAACCCTCCCCATTCCTGTCCAAACAACCCGTGCATGAAGACAAGTGGCCTACCCTCACCTTTAATGAGTACCGGGTTCGCGACATAGCCTCCGGGGTGCGGCACTTCCAATACGGCAACGCTATTCATGATGTCGCTCCCGCCGGAATCCTCGGCTGTTTATTGTGGCCGAGATAACGGTTGCCCTTTGCCGCGCCTTGGGGCCACCAGTGGTCCTGATAGCCTTCCTTGTCCCAAATGCCGCTGATTCTCGGGAGAACCTTTTCGGCAAACGTGCGCATGTTGTATTTCGTGAGCTCGTGATCCATTGACTGAATCTGCAACAATACAAGAAGATGACCGATGCGCAGGTTGCGGACGGCCTCCTCGATGCCGGCTACGACCGTGTCGGGACTCCCGCCGATGACTCGTTTTGATTTGTCGGTAAAGTCGGCCCAAGTCATTTCTTCGGGAGCAGTTGGCCTCGAGCCACCGCGGTACGATCCTGCGCCGGTCGCCAGTCCATGTTTGTAGCTGGCCAGGGTCTGCACACCCGGTACCGCAGCAATGCCTGGATTTACAAAAAGAGCCTTCGCATAGAAGTTGCGCAAGTGCTGGAGATAGAGTTTCTCGGCCTGCGCGTCCGAGTCAGCCACTACTACGAGCTGAGCAAATCCGGCCCGGTAGGGATTGTCGTCAAGCCCCGCCTTTTCGACCTCGGCCCAGTAGCCGTCCATCAGCACCTTGGCCGCCGGATGGCCCATGAAACTCAGATAGCTATAGGTATAGTTATTGTCGACCGCGAACTTCCAGGTCTCGACCGAGCCGCCGCCTGCAAGCCAGATCGGCGGATGGGGCTTTTGCAATGGTTTCGGCCAGGGATTCACATAGCGCAGCTTGGTGAATCGCCCATTGAATGTAAATGGGCCAGGCTTCGTCCACGCCTGCTTGATGAGATCATGCGCCTCGTAGTAGCGAGGCCGAACCAAAGTCGGCGGATTGCCGTAGCAACCGACATTGTCCATCGGTGAGCCGACCGGAAGTCCCGCTACGAGACGGCCGCCACTGATGCAGTCGAGCAGCGCGTATTCCTCAGCAACCCGGATCGGCGGCTGATACATCGGGATCGTGTTTCCGAGCACAACGATGGCGGCATCGGATTGCCGCTCGGCAAGGATCGAAGCGATCAGATTGGGCGACACCGAGAAGCCATAACCGTTCTGATGATGTTCGTTGACGCCCACGCCATCGAAGCCGAGTTCGTCGGAAAGCTTCAGCTCGGCAATGTTCCATCGAAAATATTTACCAACGGTTTCGGGATCACAGAGCTCATCATTCGGCGGCGTGACCCAAATACTATCATAGCGCTTGTTGAAATCCGCCGGCAGGTCGCGATAGCCCTGCATGTGGAACGCAATCGTCTTCATCCGCGGCTTCCTTTCCGAGTCCGAACGCGACGAAATCGCACCGTTCTAGAACTCAGACACTCTATCGGCAGCCGTTCCAGCCGATTTGACAAAGCGCGCCATTGTTATCCATTTTGGCGCCAAATCACTGAGAGGGGTGGAGTGGAACCGCCTCCCGAAGCGGTCGGGCCGACCGCGACGCCTGGCTTGTCTAAGCCACATCAACCGGGATGATTTGGGTTTTGGGCTTGAGGGGACCGACGTCGAGGTGTCGGAATTCGCTGCCATGGAAGACCAGCGGATGGATTCCCGGATAGATCATAAGTCCTTCAATTCGTAGCAACACGATCACATGATCGCCCGCTGCAAACCGATCATGGATCGAGCAATCGAACCAGACAGGAGCTCCTTTTATAAACACCGCCCCCTCCCCGGCTGACTCCCATTCCAGCCCGGCAAACCGATCGCCGGTTGCAGCCGCCAGTTGGCGGCAGGCGCCATCCTGTGACTCCGCGAGTACGCTCACTCCCAACCGGGAAAGGCGGCTCAGGGCGGACCAGGTCCGCGACCTGTTGCTGACGCACACGGAGACCAGCGGCGGTTCCAGCGAAACGGGCATGAACGAGCTAGCGGCCATGCCAACCGGGTGGCCTTCGCAAAGCGCGCACAGGGCAGTGACGCCCGTCGGAAAATGCCCGTAGGCGTTTCTCAACTGTCTGCCATCCAGAGTTTTGTTCAAGGCACTCACGATCGTGGCATCTTATCCATAGACGTATCGGCCGATTTGACAAAGCGCGCCAACATTGTCCATTTTGGTGTCAAAACAGGTAGGAGGACGAAGTGGAACTGATTGCGGAAGCGACAGGAGCCCGGCAATTCCTTGCCTATCTGGACCATGTCGGCGTGGACGACGGAGCCTTGAATGTGGGCGAGATCGATCCCGCGCTTCGAAAATCGAGCGCCCCGCTGGCGATCTCGGCGCAATTCTTGATCGATTTAATGGAAGCGGCGGCTGAATCCTTGCGTAGGCCTGATCTTGGACTCCTCTATGCCGAATGGCGCGATCCGCATCGCTATGGGCCACTTGCTTTGCTTGGCGAAACCAGCAGGACATATTACGAGCGGTTTCAATTGTCTCGCCGCTTTGTTCACCTACAGAACAGTGCAGTCTCCTTCGATCACGCGAGCGAAGGTGACGATGTTGCCGTGCTTTGCAATGTCCACGCCGTCCTGCGCCCTCGGGCGCGACAGTATATCGAATCGCTTGTCGCCCTCAGCGTCAGGAATGCCAGGTCGCTGTTGGGGGCGGGTTGGAATCCCGTACGAGTCGAGTTCGCACATGCCCCGCCATCATCGATTTCAGCTCACAAACGTTTCTTCCGCTGTCCCGTCTACTTTGACTCAGAGCGAGACGCATTCGTTATGAGCAACTCCGACTTTCGTCGCCCCTTGCCGAAGGGCGATCCCGAGACAATTGCGTTTCTCGAAAAGCATCTCGCCAGTCAAGAGGAGCAGTGGCCCACCGACCTTCGTGGCCAGGTAGAAAACCTGATCGCCGCGCAGCTTGCCGGCGGAGGCGTGTCGCTCGCGCGCATCGCGTCGCTGCTCGCCGTCTCGCCCCGCACGCTGCAGCGGCGTCTTTCAGACCATGGCGAAGACTTCGGGAAGATTCTCACGAATGTAAGAATCGAGATCGCACAAAATTGCCTATTACAAAGGCAACCACCATCGCTCGCCAAGCTCAGTTATCTACTTGGGTACTCGGAACCGAGCGCGGCAAGTCGATTCGTCAGGAGCCACATGGGGAAATCGGCAAGAGACATCATGCGCGAGTTGCGCACAACGCATCCAACTCATTCGCCCGTGCGTCAATCCTAGGTTTCAGCGGAGTCTGCCGCGAACTACTGTTGTGCACCGATCAGCGAGCCAAATAGTTCCCACGCCTTGCCATTGAATCTCGCGAGTTGCATTTGCTTGATCGGCGAGAAGTCGGTGGCAGACGTGTTGAGCCGGACGCCGGGCAGCAGAAGTGGGATCTGGACGTCCTTCATGTTGCTTGCCTGTCGCATGACATTCTCGCGGGTAAGATCGCCGCCGGCCTGCTTGAGAACATGGACCAGAGAGGATCCGACCGCGTAAGCATACGCATTCAGGTATTCGATTTTACTTCCTTCGGGGAAATATTTGTCCATGAAGGCGCGCCATTCGTTTACTTCCGGGTCATTTACCCATTGCGGATCCGTCGGATCCTTCAGATATTGCGCCGTGATGATGCCGATCGAATTTTCCAGTCCCGCTGGCTCCAGGGACGACTTTACCGAGCTTGAGGTACTACCCACGATCTGAACTGGCTTCCAACCAACTTCGCGAGCCTTGCGTATCGCCTGCGCAACGTATTTCGGTGTGCCGCCGTTCAAGAAGACATTGGCACCGCTGCTTGCAAGCCGGACGACCTGGGAATCGACCGTGGGGTCGGTTGATAGATAGGACACCTCGGCAACCATGATCGATTTGGCCCTTTCGCCGAGCGCATGCTTAAAACCGGCGATGTATTCCCTTCCCGCATCATCGTTTTGAGTAAGCGCGGCGACCTTCGGATCTGCGATATTCTCCAGAACGTAGCGGCCAAATATCGTTCCTTCGACGTAGTAGGAAGGCCACCACCCCATCGTCCATGGGAAGTTCTTGGGGTCGTCCCACTTGCTGTGACCGCTGCTCACGAACAAATGCGGGATTTTCCTGTCATTCACGTATTTGTGGATGGCAAGGTTTGTTGCGGTGCCGATGGGCGCAAAGAGAAGGAAGACTTCGTCACTCTCGACGAGCCGACGAACCTGTTCGACGGTTTTTGGCGGGCTATAGGCGTCGTCAAGCGAGATGAAATTGATCTTTCGGCCCTTGATGCCGCCCTGGTCGTTGATCATCTTAAAATACGCGGAAAGGGTCCTGGCCACGGTGCCATAGGACGACGCCGGGCCGGAGTAGGGGCTGGTATTGCCGATCTTTATTTCCGTGTCTGTGACGCCGGGATCGTGGCCTTTTTGCGCGGCAGCCGGCGTTGCCAAGGCGAGCAAGGCCGCAAGCGCGAGCGCCGTGGTTTGACGTGTCACCGCTTCCTCCCCGTGTTGGGGCCGGCCGACCATTCTCAGCGCCGATGGCGGGGAATGGGCTGTCGCCGGCACAGATCGCAATTCTGCGGTCTATTCACAGGCCGGATGATAGTCAGCCCAAGGACGCCGGCTCTGACATTCCGCGCCAAATATTAGACAAATGGCGCCAATGGTACGCTCATATCGGAGCCTTTCATTGACGTCCGACCCGGTTGCTCGGCTAAGTGACATCCCATGGAGCATGCTCAGATTTCCCATGACCACTGTGTTTCCGAAGCCGACTGGCGAGACGATCGGTGCGTTCTTCGGCCCTACCATGACCCTCAAGGGCGGAGCGACGGACAGGATCAAGGCCAAGATAGCCAGCTTGATCCGCGTACGGGCGATCGATGTTGCGATAAAGCTGTTTCAGCGTCTGAGAAAATTGATGATGCCCGAGAAATCCTCGGCATGGTTGCCTGCGGCAACGTAGTCGGCATAGAGACTGGCCGCCCGCGCAGCGACCGGCGTTACTGCACCGGCGCTTGCTGCGGCAGCCTGCGACAGCTGCATGTCCTTCGACATCAACGCCGCGGTGAAGCCTGGCTTGAAGCCATTATTCGCCGCACTGGTCGGCACGACCCCCGGAACGGGACAAGCGCTGGCTAGAACCCGGCTCGCCCCCGACGAGGTCGAGACGACATCGAACATAGCCTGATGGGAGAGGCCGAGCTTTTCCGCCAGCACAAAGGCTTCAGCGACAACGATCATGTTCACGCCGAGAATCATATTGTTGCAGATTTTGGCGGCTTGTCCGGCGCCCCATCCGCCACATGGTATGACCTTCTGGCCCATTTTCGCGAGCACGGGCGCAGCCAACGCGAGCGCATCATCATCGGCGCCGCACATGAACGTTAATGTGCCGTCTGCGGCTCCCTTTGTTCCGCCGGATACCGGAGCGTCCACGCTGATCAGTCCGGCGTCCGATGCCAATGCGTGGGCGGCACGCGCGCTATCGACGTCGATCGTCGAACACTCGATCAGCAGCGAGCCCCTTTTGATCGTTGGCACAAGGTCGGTCAGCAAGGCGATAACATGCTTGCCGGTCGGGAGCATTGTGATTGTGACGTCGGCGCCGCTAACGGCGTGCTGCGCCGATGTCGCAATCCTTATTCCGTCCTTCGCTGCAGTCTCGCGCGCGTCCGGAATGAGGTCGAATCCCGTAACATCGTATCCCGCCTTGACCAGATTGGCGGCCATCGGACCACCCATTCTGCCGAGACCGATAAATGCAACCTTTTCCATTTCTCGTGCTCCCGCCGCGGCATCCGCCCGCATGGACTTGCACCGTTTAATGTATCAGAGCGAGGAAACGCGCAAGTGAAGATCTGCATCGCGCCCTCGACGTGAGGTGGGACGGCTTGGGCCGCGCAACAAGATCGAGCATCATCGTCGGTGCTGCTATGCGGCCGGCGCGCGCTTGCAACCTGTCAAAGTCAAGTAGCCATGCGACCGGTCGGATACACAGAGTAACTCTACTTCGACATTCCAATTGTGCGATTACTTACGGATGAAAGAAATGGCCGCAAGAACAGATGTCATTAAGAGCGCGGGCCGGATTTTCGACGTGCTGGAATATTTCGACACCGTCGAACGAGCCGTTGGACTCACCGAACTGGTCGAGCGATTTAGGTTTCCGCAGTCGAGTGCGGCAGCGATTCTGAAGAGCCTCGTTGTCCTGGGCTATCTCTATCATGATCGTGCAACGCGAACCTATCTACCAACGGCCCGACTGGCCCACCTCGGTACTTGGGCGAGCACGCTTCTCATCGACCGGGACGAGGTCATTCAACTCGTTACTCACCTCAGTCGGGCGGTCGAGGAAACCGTCGTGCTCGGCGTTCAGAATGACCTTATGGCGCAGTATATCTACGTCCAATTGGCCGCGCGATCGGTGGTGTACTACAACAAGCCCGGCGGACTTCGGGCGATGTGCAGTTCAGGCGTGGGCTGGGCACTTTTGTCGACGCTCAACGATGAGGCTGTGCGACGTTTGATCATTCGTCACAATGCCGCTGAAGAGAATCGTACGCTTCGCCTGGACCCGAACCAGTTATTGAGCACAATCGCCGACGCACGCCGTACGGGATACGCCTTCTCGCGAGGAGCCGTTTCGCCCGGCGTTGGAATGATCGCGATGCCGCTTCCGGGTGATCGGAGGAGTCGAACTTTGGCTATCGGCGTCGGCGGCCCGCTCCAACGGCTGGAAGAGCAGAAGACCAGTATAGTCCGCGAGATGCGTTCCGCCATTAAGACGTATATCTCGTCGTCTCCTGAGCCGACCAGCGCGAGGTTGCGACGACCGAAGGGGGCTTCGACCTAGTCGCCTTATGGGGACGGTCGTGAACCAGTTGCGCCGACCCGCCGCGAATAGATTCCATTGTGCTGGAATTTGTCCAAGCCGGCATCTTCCATCTAATTGGAAGACCGATGAACCGCCGTTCCCTTGGTTGACCCAAGATTCTGCTAGTCATAGGTTGATTGTCGAAAGACGATTGGTGCGACCATTCATTCTTGCGCAGCCGATGTTGAACGGGCTTAGAAAGAGCATTTCCTCCTCTATCGAACTGCCCGCTATGGGCCCGGCAGAGAGGAGAGCGCTCTCCAAGAGGTCCCTTAGCAGTCGTATTCTACGGAGTTCCGTGATGCCGACTTTCCGTTCGCTCGTACTAAGCGCGTTTTCGCTATTGCTCCTATCGGCGGGTGTTGCCGCCGAACCAATCGTTTTTGGCCAGACGATGCCGTACAGCGGTCCAGCATCTGCGTGGAGCACTGTAGGAAAAGTAGAAGCCGCCTACTTCAAAATGATCAACGAAACCGGAGGCGTCAACGGACGCCAGCTTCAGCTGCTGTCCCTTGATGATGCCTATACACCGTCGAAAACGGTAGAACAGACTCGAAGGCTCGTAGAGGCGGACAACGTGTTGTTCATGTTCGGATCATTAGGGGCCACCAACCAGGCGGCCGTACAGAAGTACCTCAATTCCCGGAAAGTCCCCCAACTTTTTATCGTTTCGGGAGGCGACCGATGGAATGATCCGGAGAACTTCCCTTGGACCGTGCAGTTGCAGATACCGTTCAGGACCGAGGCCCTGTTGTACGCAAAGTACATCCAGCAGAATCACCCGAACGCGACGATCGCCGTCCTCTACCAGAACGACGACTTTGGAAAGGACTATGTGAAGGGACTGGAGGCAGGGCTTGGCGCGGCAGCGGAACGCATGATCGTGGCCCGCGCGTCCTATGAACCGACGAGCCCCACGGTCGATTCACAAGTCGCTACCCTTGCGTCGTCGAAGGCGACCGTTTTCTTCAACGCGACCTCGCCCAAATTCGCAGCGCAAGCGATCAGGAAGACGGCAGAACTCAACTGGAAAACGACGCAGATCTTGATCAGCACGTCCGCCTCCATCCAGACCGTCCTGGAGCCTGCCGGCTTGAACCATTCGGTCGGCATCATATCCAGCACTTTCCGGAAGGACGTATCGGATCCTCAGTGGGCGAGCGATGCCAGCGTGAAGAAGTACCTCGGTTTCATGAACAAATATATGTCCGGCGCCAGCGCAGCCGACGCTGACAATGTGTACGGCTATCTTGCAGCTCAAACACTCGTTCATGTTCTACAAAAGTGCGGCCAGGACCTCAGCCGCGAAAATGTGATGAAGCAGGCGACGTCCATCTCCAACCTGGAGCTGGACATCTTGCTGCCAGGTATCAGACTCAACAACACCGCGGACAACTATCCCCCGATACGGCAACTGAGAACGATGCGGTTCAACGGCACGAGCTGGGAATTGTTCGGAGAAGTGCTTGCGGAATAGCTGCAGGAGCATCGCCGACGGCCGGAGACGATCGAAGGGGATTTACAAGCTGGCGGGTGGGCGACTCGACCGCTAGACGTTGCAGCGAAGTCGAGTTGAGCGGACCTTGGATTTCTCTATGACGTACGGATTACACCGGCGGCCACGAGCTCATCGAGGTCGCGATCGCTGAATTGCAGATCTCGCAGCACCTCACGGCTGTGCTGACGAGCTTTGGAGAAGGCACCTTCTCCAGCGCGTCCACTTCGTGGATGCGGATCGGACTGTCCGGCACTACGATTCGACCGAACTGGGGATGGACTATCCAGGATAGGCATCCCTCTCTCATGCATGTGAGGATCGTTCGTGACCTCAACGAGATCGCGGACTTCAGCATTCGGAACCTTGTGTGCCCGAAAATCTTGGACGCCTCGGCGCGTGTGCGTTGCGAGGTCCAATCTCCGATCAAGCGATCGGTCGCCTCGATATTCCGGACCCGCGCTTCATTGGACTTGAACTGCGGATCGACGATCGGGTCACTTCTTTGTATCGCCTCAAGAAGATTGAGCCAAGGCGCGAGTTTATTTTTCGGCGAGCCGACCATCCGACATCCAACACGCCTGGAGCGTAGTTTCACCAGCAGCACGTCCGCGCCTGCCACATGTTTCTTTAGGATGTCGAGACCGGGATCGCTTTTGAGACTGAGCGCTATCGCCTGTTTGTTGGAGCATCGCGAACGGTACTGCCGAGCCTTTGCTGATCGCTTCGCGTAGCCTGATCGGCTCGCCATCGATCGGTTCGACCTTGATCACGCTCGCGCCTACCCGCGCTATCAGAAACGTGGCGCATACCCCTGATAGACTTGTCCGAGATCGATGACGGTGACGCCATCCAGTGGTAGGTTCCTACGACTCATCCGACGCTCCTTCTTCCGAGTCGCAAAGCCATTCCGCCGACTTACCCGGATGCCGCTTCCAGCAGGGCGCGAACGTCTTCCGGCCCCGAGATCAGCCGCGGATTGGTTCGCGCCCATGGGTCATCCATTGTCAGGCGAGCGAGGCGATCAAATTGATCGCGATGCACTCCTACGTCCTTGAGTGTATTAGGTAAGCCAAGTTCATGTATCAGTTCCGCTACTAGTTCAGCCGCAGGGCGCGTCGTATCGCCCAGCGCCGTGCTGACATGCTTCTGACGATCCGGATTGACTGCGGCGTTCCATCTTAGAACGTGCGGCAGCATTACGCATGATGTCAGGCCGTGCGCTACTCCCGCCGATCCTCCGAGAATATGACCAATCGCATGGCTCGCTCCCTTGTTAACGCCGCCTTGAGACCCGATCAGAGAGAGCCAGACACCCACCATGCTCTGCAACCTCGCGTCGAGGTCTAACGGATCGCGCATGGTCTGCCTGAGACTTTCGGAGAGTAACTTCAACGCGTGGATCGACGCTGCATCCGAAAGCGGCTGGCCGCTTACCGAACAAATGTCCTCCACGGCGTGGTCCACCGCTCTGATTCCGGTCGAGAGCCAAAGCTGCTCGGGCGTATGCGTCGTGATCGCGGGGTCCAGGATGACCGACAAAGGAATCATCTCGGGATGGCCATACCCCTCCTTGATACCTTGGTCCAAATCCGATCCGCCGGCATAAGCTGTAAATTCCGCGCCGGACAGGGTTGTCGGTATTGCTATCATTCGTAAGCGGAGCGGCACTGCCTCGGTCGGTTCGGCACGCTTTCTCTTGAATCGTGCGAGATCGTTTGGGCCGGAGGCGTTCAACGCCGCCGCCAACTGCATGATTTTTACACCGTCGATTACGGACCCTCCGCCGATTGCAACAAGAATATCCGCATCGCGAAGCTTCACCGCCTGCAATAGTACAAAAACGTCGTTCAGGGGCGTATGGGCACGTATCCCATGCTCCAGTCCGACAAGCTTAGCACCCAATGTGCGGGAAAGGTCCGCGTTCAGCGACGTCGAGCGTAATAGAGTGGAACTGGCGACGACAAAAACGCGTCGCGCGCCGAGCCGATCCACCTCTGCGTTCAGCTTCGCCGCCCAAGGCAGGCCATAGTGAACAATATCCGTACGCGGGTAGGAGTAAGAGCCTCTCCGGACCGGATGCTCGATTGATCCAACCGACGCAGTCGGCCTCGGCTTGGTATCGGCCATCGACGCTTTCCTCGCTGTTATGTTCGAGGCAAGTCAGATACACGCAAGGGTGACAGCTTAATATGGAAGCTTGGCGACTTCCATATACATGGAAATCTGAGATCTGTTGCATATACCGATTGATTTTTGCGCCTGTCTGTCCGCTTCTTCAATCGACGCTAGCGCTGCAACTTACGGGCTGCGCATCCAGCGCGTCAGAATGCGTCCCGGAGCGGGTATAGATGGAACGGGCCTGGTACGATATCGGCGACGTCAAAATTACGCGCATCGACGAACTTCGTCTTACGATCGATCCAAAATCCCTGTTCCGGTCGTGGGACCGTGGAAGTGTCGCGCATTGCCTACCGGCGATGACACCGCATCTGATAACCGACACCGAGCAACTCCGAAGCAGCGTGCATGTATGGCTTGCGAAAACTCCTCATGGCGCCGTTCTCATCGATGCAGGAGTCGGCAACGGGAAACAACGCCCAGCCTTTCCGCCGTTTCACATGCTGGAGACACAGTTCCTTGCAAATTTGGTCGCCGCGGGCGTCGAACCTGCTGACGTGCGACACGTCTTGATAACACATGTCCACACCGATCACGTGGGCTGGAATACCATCCTGGTTGGCGACACCTGGCAGCCGACCTTTCCCAACGCGAAGTACTATATTCCGAAGGCGGGTTGCGACTTTTTCTCCGGCCTTGAGGGCTCCGCGCGTCCGAACGCGGACATGTTTCGAGACAGCGTAGTACCCGTGCTGAAGAGCGGTCAGGCTGAACTCGTCCCGTCGGATGGTCGGGACGTTTTAGGCATGTTCCAGTATCATCCGACCGCAGGCCACAGCATCGATCACATGTCGATAGCGCTGCGGTCTAGGGGAGATACGGGCTTCTTCGCCGGCGATGTAATGCATCATCCGATCCAGTTTCATAAACCGGAATGGAGTTCGGTTTATTGCGCCTCCCACGAAGCGGCTGAACTGTCCCGACGGTGGGCGATGGATTATTGCCTGAAGAACGACGCCACTTTCTTCAGCTCTCATTTCACTTCCAGTTCGGTTTGCAAGCTCAAACGGTCGGACGATGCCGTCAGTTTTGAATTCGTATGAGCGAGTCGGCACGATCGACATCGCGTATGGCGCAGGGCTCCCATGTGTGGGACTTTTGGACCTACTTGTCCTTCCGATGATGCCAAACAGCCCGATCGCGTAAGGGCGTGGCGTGCACTTCAGGAACGCCAACAATTGTGGTCTCCGATTAAACCAGGTGCCTGACGGTCGACGGGCAAACAGGCACGCGCAGACCCATTGTGGCAAAGAGAACCCCCATTTGAACGTTGGTATGGCCGACGATTTGCAATTCCAGGCAAAGAATGCCTCGCTAGACGTCATTCAGGCCGGGCACTGGCCGCAGGTCGACTTGGCCAGCGACGTTGCCAGAACAATGGAAGGCCAATGAATCAGATCCGCTTTTGCCGAATGAATATACAGAATGAGTTCCAGCGCGCGTTCGCTTACCGCATCAGTTTCGTACCAGAAGCGACCCAGCCAAAGCACCACGAACGCGCAGTCGCCTTGGCGGGAACCAGGCCCATGCCGCCCACACGGCTATCGAAGATTGAATTGCCGAATGACAAATCGGATGCGCGGCTATAGGCTACGGCAAAACAAAATGCACGGGAGGATGGCGTGCCAGACGCAATGGTTGCAGCATCTCTTTCAGAAGCAACGAACGGCGGTACGACGCAACAGGTCGACGTCGCGGTGGTGGGTGCCGGGTTTGCCGGACTGTACCTTCTGCATCGGTTGCGAAAGGCCGGCTTCACCGCAGTCGTGCTGGAGGAGGCCAACGACGTCGGTGGAACCTGGTACTGGAACCGCTATCCCGGCGCACGCTGCGACATTCAGACCATCGACTACAGCTACACCTTCGATCCGGAGTTGGAGAACGCGTGGAAATGGTCGGAGAAATACGCAACCCAGCCGGAAATCCTGCGCTACCTCGGTTTCGTCGCCGATCGCTATGATCTGAGGCGCGATATCCGCTTTGCCACCAAGGTCACGGCGGCGACGTGGGACGAGGCCGCGGAACGCTGGCGGCTCACGACCGACGGTGGCGCGGTTGTGTCCTGCCACAACTACATCATGGCCACCGGCTGTCTCTCCGCTCCCAAGCCGCCGGAGATCGATGGCGTCAAGGACTTCAAGGGCGAGGTCTATTTCACCGGCCGCTGGCCGCATGACGAGGTCAAGCTCGCCGGCAAGCGAGTCGCGGTTATCGGCACCGGATCGTCCGGGATCCAGTCGATCCCGTTGATCGCTGAACAGGCGGCCCATCTGACCGTCTTCCAACGCACGCCGAACTTTGCGTTGCCCGCCCACAATGGTGCCGTGCCGGCCGATCGTATTAGCTTGCTGGAAGGCGACCACCGCGCTGGCTACCGCGAGCAGGCTCGCTGGTCGCTCGCGGGCGTCCCGTATCCGCAACAAACGGCGGTGAGCTGGCAATTGAGTGACGCCGAGCGCCGCGAGCGGTTCGAGCAGGCGTGGGCCGCGGGCGATCTCGTCCACATCCTGACCCAGCTTTGGGCCGATCAGGCCGTGGACGTCGAGGGCAACGCGCTGGTCGGCGAGCTGATCCGCGAGAAAATCCGCGCGACGGTGAAACAACCCGAAACGGCTGCGGCGCTGAGCCCCCACGATCATCCGTTTGGAGCCAAGCGTCCTTGCCTCGATACCAACTACTACGCCACCTATAACCGTCCCAACGTTACGCTGGTAAACCTCCGGCAGGAGCACATCAGGTCGATCACGGCCTCCGGAATCAACACCGACAACCGCACGTTCGATGTCGAGACAATCGTGTTCGCCACGGGCTTCGACGCCATGACCGGTGCCATCATGGCCGTTCATCCGATCACGGGGCGCGGCGGAAAATCGCTATCCGACATCTGGGCCAACGGCCCGCAGACCTATCTTGGACTTACAGTGGCCGGCTTTCCCAACCTGTTCATGATCACCGGTCCGGGCAGCCCGTCCGTACTGTCGAATATGGCCGTATCGATCGAGCAGCACGTCGACTGGGTCGTCGACCGGCTGATCGCGGCGCGAGAGGCCGGCTTCACGACAATCGAGGCGACCGCAACGGCGCAGGCCGGCTGGGCCCAACACATGGCCGACTGTGCAACGCTCACGCTGCATCGGTTGGCGAACACCTGGTACACTGGCGCCAACGTTCCCGGCAAGGCGCAGGGTGTGATGCCCTATACCGGCGGCGTCGGTCCCTACCGCAGTATCTGCAACGACGTCGTCAGCCGCGGTATGCTCGGTTTCAGGCTCACCGGCCCCAACGTCGCCGAGCAATGCAACGACGGCGAGGTCGTTCGCCTGCAACCGGATGTGCGGTTGGTGCTGAACATGCTGGCGGACATGAAGTTGGCGCCACTGGAATCGTTCGGAGCCCAGGGCGCGCGCGACTTCCTGGCTGAATTCAATGCCGCCCGTCCTGCTGGCCGACCGGTCGGTGACATTGTCGACGGCACACTCCCCGGCACCGATGGACCGCTGCCCTACCGTCTCTATCGGCCAGCGACGCCGGGACCACATCCGATCGTGGTCTATTTCCATGGCGGCGGCTGGGTGTTGGGCGACGAGCAATCCGACGATCCGTTGTGCCGTGACCTGTGCCGGCGTACCGGGATGATCTTCGTCAGCGTCGGTTACCGGCATGCGCCCGAACACCGCTTCCCGACAGCGGCAGAGGACGGCTTTGCTGCGACGCACTGGATCGCCGAGCATGCCCCTGATCTCGGCGGCAGACCGGGACCGGTGATGGTCGCGGGCTGGAGCGCAGGCGCCAACATCGCCGCCGTTACCTGCCAACTGGCGCGCGACCGCGGTGGCCCGCAGATCTCAGGCCAGCTTTTGGTATGTCCCGTCACTGACTGCACGTTCGATCGTCCTTCCTACACCGACAATGCGACGGGCTATTTCGTGACGCGCTCGTTGATGTACTGGTTCTGGGACCTGTACTGTTCGCCCGGCGACCGAACCGATCCGCGCGTCTCGCCACTGCGCGGCAGACTCGAGGGCTTGCCTCAGGCATTCGTGGCGACCTGCGAGTTCGATCCGCTGCACGACGAGGGTGTCGCTTACGCCGAAGCCCTGGCTGCCGCGGGTGTGCCGGTTGAGCAACTTGACGCTCGCGGCCACTTCCACTCGTCCTTGACCATGGTCGACGTGGTGATCACCGGCGTCAGCGGGCGCGTGCAGATGTCCGAAGCTTTGCGCCGGTTCGCCGGGCTTCCCCCGATAAGGAGGCAAGATGAGGAGGGTGTCCGATCGAGTCAGACGGCTGCACCGCACGAAATCAATGCGGCTGCAGGATAGCGCGCAGGGGCAACAAACTCCTTGACTACGGGCAGCCGTCGATCTGGGCCGGTCGACCGCTTCGAGCACGCGCGAGAGGGCTAGAAGTTGGGCCCTGATGATCGCGCCGTCCGCGCTGCAAGGCAATCGACGTCGACCAATTCACGCCACGCGTCACGACCCATCGTGGCGCTCTTCCGAAGCGCTTTAACGCAAAGTCAGACCGCCATCGACAGGAATGGTCTGTCCGATTACATACGAAGCGAGCGGAGACGCCAAAAATAGTGCTACGCCGGCAATCTCGCTGGTCGTCCCTAAACGTCCCAGGGGAATTTGTTTTTTCCAGGCTTCAACGCGGTTTGGATTGTCGGTCGTAACCCTCGTCATCTTCGTCGGTATCATGCCCGGCGCGATACCATTGACACGGATGCCGTCGGGCGCCCAGGCGTCGCCGAGAGTCCGTGTCAGACCCAAGGCGCCGGTCTTAGAAGCGCCGTAGGCAGGGTTACCACGCGTGGAGTGAAGTGCTGCGGTTGAACTGATAATGATGATCGAGCCCGCACTGGCTTTCAGCATTGTATAAAAGCGCGCGCAGCATTCCATCAGGCTGTTCAAGTTGACGTCGACAACGTGCCGAAACCGCCCAGGTTCGAATTCCGCCTGACTGTAGAGCGCAATCCCTTGCGAGAGCACCAATACGTCGAGCGTTTCAAACTCTGCATCACACCTCCGAACCTGCTCCGCGACCGAAACGTCGACCTGTTTGTAGTGTAGACCGCTCAAGTCGGAGTCCCCGGAATTTGCATATTCGACCGCATTTGCTCGGGTCCCCCATATATGGACAGAGGCGCCCTTCGAACGAAAAGCTCGAGCGATGGCATTTCCGATGCCACTGCTTCCGCCCACAACCAAAACCCTCTTCTTCTCGAACTGCAGTTCCTGGCTCATATGAGATTCGGTCTCGATTGCTTGTGCATTATCGAAGGATGTTTTTCCGGGATGTGACCTTGCGAAGACCCCGCAAGCAGGGTGGGATTCGAACGGAACCTCAGCAAATCGCAAATAGCCCCGCGTCGGTCGAAAGAAGAATAGCCGATCCTTCATCCGAAGGACCGGCCTTCGGCCTTATTTCTGGTCCTGCCAGAAGGTCTTGGAGATCTTGCGCCGAGCCGCGCGCGTGTCCGGTTTGGCAAAATCTTCCATGCCGGCGGTCGCAAAGCGGCCGGGCTTGTTCGCGAACGGCTGGATTGGAACCTCGAACGCCATCGCTCCAGAGAGCGGCAGATCGGCACCCTTGTTTAGGGCGAATTTCGACCGCCGGACGGTGATGGGGTTCTTTGCGGCCATCACGGCAACAAGCGCATCGACTTCCTTATTGAGATCAGCCGGCTTGCAAATGCGGTTGACCATGTCGTGCCGCTCCGCCGTCCTGGCATCGAACAACTGACCGATCAGATTCCATTCCTTCGCCTTGCGACGTCCGGCGAAGCGCGCGAGGCGTGTAACGCCGCCCCAACCGGGCGTAATATCCCAGTCGATCTCCGGCATTCCCCAGCGGCTTCGATCGGTTGCAATGACGAAATCACACGTCAACGTCAGTTCGAGGCCGCCGCCGGTGCAAACGCCGTCCACGGCGGCAATCGTGATGCAGGTCAGATCCTCGATCATCTGCGCGGTCTCCTGATACTGACGCGCCTGCCAGTACGGGTCGTCATCTGTCCAGGTAAGGAAATCCTTGATGTCGTCGCCGGCGCAGAAGGTATCGCCCGCACCCCGGAAGATTAAAAACCGGCACTCGCGGTCCCTCTTTACCACCCGGACCGCATCCGCGAGTTCGTCCGACATCTCCTTGTCCAGCGCGTTGTGCGCGGTGGGACGGTTGAATGTAATCGTGGTGATTGTTCCCGACCGGTCAAAAAGGATCTTGTTGTATTTGGACACCGCATTCTCCTTCGCTGATTTATCAGTTGTTTAGTGCTACTCACCTAGCTGGTCTAGCGTACCAAGTAGCGCTACGCAACTTATTTTCCTCTGACTTCGATCCTCCGCCCTTCAGGCGACGCTCCTTTGCCGTCCAATCCAATGACGTTCGAGATTCCTGATGAGTTGCTCACTCAGGTGACAAAACACCTGCTGATAGGCGTAGGTCGCCATGTACCTTCGAAAAAGATCAAGTGGCTCCGTTCGAACGCGCATTGCCTTTCGGTTTGCACCGGCGCTCACCAGGCCCGACCCGACCACGCCGGTGACACATCTCTCGATCGCAGCGTCGATCTCCGACCGCGGAACGACTTCATTCACCAGGCCACGGGATTCCGGGTCGTCTACGTAGAAAATCCTGTCAAAAAGGATTGCCTCCCGGGCAAGCCTTTCGCCAACGAAGCGAGCGAGCCGCAAGTTCGCCGCTGCCGGGATGATGCCCTCCTTTCTGGCAGGTAAACTGAAGTACGACCCGGCCTCCGCAACAACATAGTCAACGACGAGCAGAAGCTGGCACCCTCCTCCGATCGCAAAGGATTCGACGGCAGCTATCCAGGGCTTCTCGAGCGTCTGCTCGGGTTCATCATTCGGTTCTACCAAACCGCCGATCTGATCCGGACTTAAAACGCCGCGATACATCTTGTGGGCAAAACCCATGTCCCGGATCAGGTACTGCAGATACGAAAATTGGCCGTTATAGATCTGCGTGAGATTCGCTCCCGCGGAGAACACGCGCTTCCCGGCATATCGCGGATGATCCACATAGCCACCCCGGAGCACGCCAACCTGAAGATCAGGGTGCAGCAAGATCAGGTCGGCTGCGATCTCCAGCGGCAGGAATGTCGAATCGTCCTCGGCATTCAGGTAGGCGCTATTGTTGAAATAGATGTACCCCGCATTGCCCTTCGCTTCGACCTGAACAGTTCCGAGATCCAAACGCCTCTCACGCTTGAACGCGTTGAGAAGTTCGAGGGACTCCGCACGCGGCAACAACAGGCTTTTGATCAGATGATGGCCCAAGATGGGATCACTCAGTATCTGACTGAAGAAAAGCCCCTGGCTAATTTCGAGACCATCCTTGTCCTTCTGAAAAAGTTCGCGTTCACCGGCCAAGTCAGCCGCAGTGGGTAGCAACCCTGGAAGACGGCCTGCCGCCTGGATTGCCAACTGTTCGATGCGCATGGGAGACGCGCCGTCATTGGTAAGCTCGCGATAGACCTCACCGGCGTGATTGCGGAAGAACTTCCATGTCGTATCCGCGAGCAGATGCACAATTGTGTTGCCGGCACGTAGTTCGTCCCCGGTGCGGGTGGATCTCAGGGGAAGGGCCTGCAGCAGCCCCCTTCCCACTTCGCACACGCGCTGCGCTGCCGAGAGATCGGGTTCAAAGCTGACTGCGCCGGGATTGCTGCTTGCAGAAGCCCGGGTGGGGCTGCTCTGCAGGCTTTCAACAAAGCAGCGAACGCCGTCTGGCGGAAGTCCGGCCGCCAGGAGTCGGGGCTCGCGCTCGATCGGAGGAATGACCTCAATCATCGCATGTTCTCCATCAACCCTGTTTGCGCAAGGCAGCGATTCCGCCGCACGTCGAAACTACGCAGGCCGGTCAGCCTGGGGCAACTGATGCAAAGACGGCGGGCGAAGTCCGAGTTCCTGCGCCGACTGCTCCGCGAGCAGATATTTCTGGACCTTTCCGCTCGCGGTCATCGGGAACACGTCGACAAATCGAACGTAACGCGGGATCTTAAAATGCGCGATTTGACCACGGCAAAATTCTCTCAGTTCCGCGTCGGAGGGCCGTGGTCCGTTCTTCAGCTTGACGCATGCGCACAATTCCTCGCCGTATTTTTCATCAGGAACTCCGACGACCTGGGCCATCTCGACCTGCGGATGCCGGTGCAGGAACTCCTCTATCTCCGCCGGTGAAATATTCTCACCGCCCCGGATGACCAGTTCCTTCAGGCGGCCGACGATTTTGCCACAACCATCCTGGTCTATCATCCCGAGATCTCCGGTATGCATCCATCCATCTGCGTCAATCGCTTCGGCTGTCTTCTGCGGATCTTCCCAATATCCCAGCATAACCGAGTATCCGCGAACGCAGATTTCGCCGACTTGTCCTCGCGGGACAATCTCCGATCGCTCATTGACAACTTTAGCTTCGACATGCGGCACCACCTTGCCGACCGTGGAAACCCGCCGCTCCGCCGAGTCGGTCGGCGACGTGATCATGATTGTGGCGCTGGTTTCCGTCATTCCATAGCCGATAACGACCTGCTCCATGTGCATGTCAGTGATAACGCGCCGCATCAGCTCCATGGGTACCGAAGCGCCAGCGATGATCCCGGTGCGCAATGACGACAAGTTCCGCTGCTTGAAGTCCGGGCTCGCGAGTTCGGCGATGAACATCGTCGGCACACCATAAAGCGACGTGCAGCGCTCCCGCTCCACGGCTTTCAGCACCGCATCCGGCTCAAAGGCTTCGCAGGGATGAACGACTTTGGCGCCGAATAACATTGCTAGCAGATTGCCGCTTGCCATTCCGAAGACATGGTAGAGCGGCAGCGGCACACAAATGGCGTCCGACGAGGAAATCCCGCAGATCTTTCCGGTGAAGTACGAGCTGTTGAGCAGATTGCGGTGACTTAGGGTTGCTCCCTTGGGGCTTCCTGTCGTGCCGCTCGTGAACTGGATATTGATCGGATCGTCGCAGTTCAACCTGGCTGCGACATCGACAAGCAGCTGCCGATCCACTTCCTCACCGAATGCTGCAATCTCGTCGAATCGGAAGAATCCGCCGAGGCGTTCAGCTCCCAATTGAATTACGATTTCGAGTTTCGGAAGCCGCGCGGCTTTCAGCTTGCCGGCTACTGAGGCGTTCAGTTCCGGTGCAAGGGTCCGGACCATTTGGATGTAGTCGCTTCCCTTGAAGCGATCTGCCAGCACTAACGCCCTGCAGCCCGCTTTGTTGAGAGCGAACTCTATCTCGGCAACGCGATAGGCCGGATTCAGGTTGACGAGGACAAGCCCGAGCTTGGCGGCCGCATATTGGGTAACCGTCCATTCGGCGCAATTCGGCGCCCATATGCCGATGCGGTCGCCTTGCACCAGACCAAGCCTGAGCAGGCCGGAAGCGAAGGCTTCGACCTTGCTTGCCAATTCTGCATAGGTCCAAACAATCTGCTGGTGGCTGACAACAAGCGCGGTGCGATCGCCATGGCATTCAACGGTGCGGTCGAAGGCTGTTCCGATCGTATCTGACAGCAATGGAACATCGACGTCGCCGCGGACGTAGCTAACGCCCGAACCTTTCGCCCTCTCCGACATAAGCGTCCGCGCTCCCGGGCTATTAGCCCCACCGTGGTTTATAGTTGCTTAAAGCTACTTACAATGTATTGTAGCGTTAGGCAACTGACCACATCGAGAAAGCCGCCTCCTCGCTGCAGAACCGGATACCGGCAGGCGAATAGAGGAAAAACCGAACGCCTTGGAGGGAAGAATGTTCAGGACACCCGCGCGTCTCCGCCACGTCAGATTTGCAATTCCGTTGCTGCTCACGGCCGCGCTGAACGGCGCCGCATCTGCCCAGAAGAAGTACGACGTCGGCGCGACGGACACCGAGATCAAGATCGGGAATATCGTCGCCTACAGCGGCCCCGTCTCGAGTTTGGGCGTAATCGCCAAAATCGAGGACGCTTATTTCAGAAAGGTCAATGATGAAGGCGGTATCAATGGCCGCAAGATAAAGTTCATTTCCTATGACGATGCATACAGTCCGCCTAAATCGGTGGAACAGGCTCGCAAGCTCGTGGAAAGTGACGAGGTCTTGTTGGTTTTTAACCCGGTCGGCACTCCGTCGAATGTAGCGATCCAGAAATACCTGAATGCCAAGAAGGTTCCGCAGCTCTTTGTTGGCAGCGGCGCTACAAGATGGAATGACCCCAAGGATTTTCCCTGGACGATGGGCTACCAACCGAATTACCAGAACGAAGGACGCATCTATGCAAAGTATTTGCTGAGGGAAAAACCGGACGCCAGGATCGCCGTCCTGTATCAGAACGATGATCTGGGGAAAGACTATCTAAAGGGCTTGAAAGACGGCCTTGGTCAAAAGGCCTCGATGATCGTTGCCGCAGAAGGTTATGAAACGTCGGAGCCGACGGTCGATTCGCATATTGTCAATCTCAGGTCCACGGGCGCCGATGTCTTCATCGCTGTTGCGTTGACCAAGGTCGCCGCGCAATCGATCCGCAAGGTCGCGGAGATTGGATGGAATCCGCTATTCATCCTGTCCAGCATTGGATCTTCGATCGGCACGGTAATTCAACCTGTGGGCTTCGACAAAGCGCAAGGCCTTATTTCCACGGCCTATCTGAAGGACAGTTCCGATCCGCAATGGAACGACGACGAGGGCATGAAGAAGTTCTACGCTTTCCTTGCGAAGTATGCGCCTGACGCCAACAAAGCGGATTTCTTTGTCGTATATGGCTATGGTATCGCGCAGACGATGACAAAGGTGCTGCAGCAATGCGGTGATGACCTCACGCGCGAAAACGTCATGAGGCAAGCCGCCAGCCTGACTAATTTCATGCCCGACGTGCTGCTGCCGGGAATCTCGATCAACACCAGCGCTTCAGACTTCGCCCCGATTGAACAGATGCGGATGATTCGCTTGAAAGGTGAAAAGTGGGAGCTTTTCGGCGATGTCATCAACGGCAGTGACGAAGCAGGGAAATAGCGGCTGTTCCGTACGACAGGCGTCCATCTCGACTACGAAGTGTTTTTAACTGTCAGAGCTGATGGCCTTCGTTCGAGAGCCACTCTTGGTCTGAGCGGATGACGAAATGCGCGACAAGCTTGGCGACCCGGTATTTTGAACGGTGGATTGCCTTGCTTCATTTCTCGTGATGACTTCGACGTCATGAGGGTTTGGAACTTCTTTGCAGTTCTCGCAAACCACGAGTACCCGGAGTGGCTGGCCGCAAGACTTATGCAAAACGGAGGCGTCCGTCATTTCGGTTCCCAACCCGCGCTTGCCCCAGTCGAACAGGGTCAGAAGGACGGGACAGAGGGCCTTGCCCTTCGAAGTGAGATGGTAATCGTGCCTGGGTGGCCGGTCCTGATACTGAATACGATCGAGCAAGCCTTGTTGCACGAGCCGATCAAGCCGTGCCGTCAGTGTCGTTCGCGCGATCCCAAGGATACGATGGAAATGGTCGAACTTGGTTATTCCGGCAAAAGCGAGCCAGAGAACAAAAAAGCCCCACCTGTCGCCGATCGCCGCCAAGGTCCCGCCGACCGACGTGGGCCTGCCACCGGTGTATAATTCCGGACGCGAGGAGTATCTCACTTGCGCGCCGTCTTCCGGTGCAGGATCCTTGGCACTAAGGGGATTGATCGAGACATCTTCCGCCCGAACTTCCCTCCGGCATGCTTCACAAATGGCGGAAGGATGAAGCGGCTTGTTGCACGTCTTGTGACGAAGGCGAACCGGCGGTCCCTTCTCATGCGGAAGCCATTCGTCGCCCCATTTCATCAGCGAAAGGGCGTAGGGGTAGGTATCAAGGCCGCGTTCCGTCAGCCGGTACTCGTATCGGCGGGGACGCGTCTGATAACCCTTTTTCTTGAGAAGATCGCAACTGATCAGGAGCGCGAGACGGTCCGTCAAAGTATTCCGAGCAATATTCAAGTTTCGCTGGAAATCGTCGAACCGCCGCACTCCAAAGAACGCTTCCTGGTGGATGAGGAAGCTCCATGGGTCGCCAATGGCCTTCAACGCGTGGGAGAGTGGCGAAACCGTCGATTTCAACCGTTTGGTCAGGAAACGAACCCTTGCCGATGGTAATAAAGTTATCCTCCCACTAGCAGACATTGCCAGGTTTCACCACCCGTTTTACTTGGATACGCCCATTTGCTTGAGCTGGATCTTAAAGATCTTGGGTTAGCCCAATTCGCTACTCTGCTTTGACAATGATCTCGGCGGGACGCTTGTAGGGTGGCAGCCACTCGGCGCCCCATCGCATCAGCGCGCCGACCTCAACAGTGTGATGCCGGCTCACGAACGACACCACCCCTCGTTGCCGGAGACGTCGCGGCCGACCACCGCAACCTGTGCAACGCGTGGAAATAAGCGCCCTGACATCGACCTCTCTTCAATTCAGAATCATGACAATGACAGCTTATGCGTCGCGCAACTCTTTTAGGCGGCTTCGCGCTGGCGACGTCGCTCCGCCAAGTCCGTGATACGAACAACATTCGGCGGAAGATCAGCCTCGGCGGTGAGCGCTGGCTGAGCGACCTCGAGTTCAATAACTGCCGACTCGCAGGTTGCCACTTCGATTGATGTAAGGAAGGCGCGGCCGGCATCGGTGATCTGCCACCCGCTGTCGTCTCGGATCACATAGCCGCTGGAAAAGATGCTCAGGTCCGGCGCGCGCGCCGCCAGGCGCTTCATGCGGTCTGACCAATCCACGCCGCTAGACATTAGGATGGCGGCAGATCTCGTGACGTCAGCGTGCGTTGCTCGCCCTTCCGGGTGTCCCGCCAAGACCTTCAACGTCGTGATCTGAATGCTCACGCCACGCCCCGCAACAACTGATGACAATACGCAAAATAAAACACGAACGTATCTGCCTGTTGAGGGATATGTCGAGCGATTGCAGTCGACGGCGAAAGCGGCTTTGCCGAGTTTTCCCGACTGCGTCAAATTGGCAACAGATTATCAGTCATTGCCGAAACAGCCGAGCGCAAGCGCTTAGGGGTAGATGGAAAGGCTGCACCCGACTATCCGGCCGCCGCGGCGAGGCGGCAGGACGAGATCATGAATGATTTTCGACTTTGTCACTAACCAGCGAACGGCGAAGGCCCTGGGCATCACCGTGCCGACGTCGCGACTACCTCTGGCACTTGACTGAGGGACGTCTCGCGTTGGGGGCGGGTAAACGTCAGGGTGCGACTGGCGGTCCTGCCATCGGCGAATGACGCCTCGACCGCAACCGACCATTCGGTTTGATCGGCAGCGCTTTCACGGCCCTGCGAAAGATTGCCTGTCGGACGTTCGATAATTGCTTCAAACATGCCGAGATCATGGGGTATCCGGCGACCACCAATCGTGAGCGCCAAGCCCGCCCCCACCGCATCACCGTGCACAATTCCACGGACAAGAGCCCGGTTACCGAAATATGAGATAGGTTATGTCGATCGCCTGCTTCGGCCGCTCCTTGACGTCAATTGCCGCAATCAGACGATTTAGGGACGGCGAGCTGTCGGAAAATCGGAGCGTCCGCATCCGCCGGTCGGTCTCAAATCCGAGAGGTTGAATGATCTGCGTACCTGGTTTCCCTGAGGCATCAGCCGCTTGCACCTGCAACCGAGGTTTTTGGACTAACGACGCGTCACCAAAAGCGTTCGGTGAAAAGACGACTGAGTTCACGCCTCGACGCAGTGCACCTGCAGCGATCGGTTCAACAATCTCGGTCGTTCCTGTAGCACCTTCATCCAGGAATCCGCCGAAGGCAGTTCTGCCATTCAGCGAACGTCGGGTTCCGGCGGGTGTCCGTGCGGTCGGCGCGTCATAAACAAGTTCGGCCCGCTCGATCGCAGCTGGATCAATCGGCAGATCAAAAAAGAAGGACTGCAATTGAGTCGTCGGACTATCCGCCCTCTGCGGAGCAATCGGCCGGACAACGCTGGCTGCATAGGCCGGGCGGACTAGGTCCAGATTGGAGACTAAGAGAAATGATAATATGGATAGGAACGAAAGTGCATGTCCGACAAAACTGAATGCGAGCGTCAACAAATATCCAACAGACATCCCGCCCCCGCGCGAAGCCGAATGCAACCTCAAATCCACCGGTTGCCCCAAGAAAGGAGCCTAGTTGTAGCAAATCAAAATTGCAAGCAGGGCGCGACGTTAGACAAGAACACTACCCAGTTTCCGGCTATCCGACGCTTTCGCCGGGGCTAGCTTCGCTATGAGCCATTGAGTACCTCTTCCTTTGCAAACGTTTCACCGTCCCCAAGACACGACTGCGGGGTTAACATCTTCGACGCTAGCTGTGCACGATAACGAAGTTGGCTCTCAGACCTAGAAGCCCACGCAACTCTACGCGGTCGCTCATTCCAGTAGACAAAAGCGGCAGGGAATTGTCGACCCGCGGTCTTTCCGCACATGTCTAACGGGGTCTCACGGTGATGGAATTCGAGGCCATCTGCCTGGGAAAGGGCCGCACGAAAGATCATCAACGCTCATGGCCTACGGGTGACACCACCGCGTCAGGCATGCCGTCCCGTAGGAATTGCGTCGCTTCGCCAAGCGATTTCTGATCAAGACTCGCAGCTTAGCCACGATCGTCGAGGCCGTCCCATATCTGCCCGGTGGAGATGGGATCGAGCTTGTGGGCTTGGAGAAGGCCCAATCCCGCCAACATGGGACATGCTCCTGCTCTACATTCACTGTGGGAATCATAACCGAAGTCGAGACGAAATATCTGACGTCCTGAGCGCGGCTGATGCCGCATATCGGTCGATTTAGAGAATATTCTCAAGCTGAACCTCTCCTTCGGTGACCCCCGAATAATTCCCCTGCCTCTATTCCATCCATTCGGCCTGCCCTGTTCGCAATCCCACATTGACCGTGATGGGATTTTTCTTGATCTCCCGGTGCACACGTCGTGCACACGACAACTTCTAACCAATTGAAAATCTTCGACTCTCGCTCCAATCCATCATGGGCCAATTTGAGCTACCCCACGCCAAACAGGGGCAGCTCGAGCAAGCTTAACGACCAGCCGGCGCGGCTGCGACCCACCAGCGAAGCCTAAAGTTTGCGGAGCAGATCGAACCGCGGCTGATCATCACGGCCAAACCTTACCAGTCTGCAACGATCGGTTCTCGATCGATAGACTGATAAGCTTTCGTATGAAGCCTTCTGAGCCAGCAGACTGGCTCCATTTGTACGATTTGATTGTTGGTTGGCAGACTGACTCCATTTCACATATTTGCTTGCCAGTTCGCCCAATGACTCCATCCTTACAAACACTTCGTAAATTGGCGGGCTGGCTCGTTTCGCATGTTTTCATGCTAATCTGCTGATAGATCCATAGCCCCAGCAATTGCTTCTGCCGTCCATTCTTAGATCGAGGAGTAGTCGAGCGAGCCGCGACTGTCAGTCATTTGACGTCGCTATTTTCCGCAGCCTGGGATCGCTCGCAATTGCTTTCAGCGCTGACGCATCAAACAAATCCGCTGCCCGCGGCTTCACGTTAATGATCCCCACGTCGGCCATTTCATCGATAATGCCTGACAATGTCGTCTCCACCTCCGCAGGCCCATTGGCATTGTCGAACCGCGCAAGCTGGTCCTCGAAGGGTGGCGGCAGACCGTTGAGCAGTTCCCGGACGGCCTCGCCTTCTGAAATCGGAATGTCTCGTTCTGCATAAACGCGTTTGATGTCACCGACCCATTTCTTCGGATTTTTTCTCATCAGGCCAATGCGCGCAAACTCGTTGGCCAGTTCTGTGTAAACAACCGCGGGATCCGAAACATTGGTAAAATCGGCAAACGTCACGAAGAACGTAGGAAGTCCGACGTCGGCCGACATGCATTGTGCCACGAAGTCGTGCTTCGGCTCGAGGGCGGTTCCACGAACCCGCAACAACTGTGGCCCCCACAGTCCGCCTCCGGCAACCGTACCGCCGCGCAATCCATTAATTGTATCGGAAATGGAGCTATCGGCCGGGATCGAAGAAGACGGCAATTTGTTCGCCTCCATGCACTTCTTGAATACCTTGGTCAGGAGGGAGCGAGCCGGAACGCTAATCCGATTGGACGACTGTCCGGCTTGATCGGCACGACCGACGATTCCCGCGCCCGAAATCGGGGAACGCGCCAGCGCGATGATCTTGTATTGCGACATTTTGTCGTTGAACGTCGTGTACTCAAATATGCCTCTCCAGACGTCTCTATTGAGACGCCTGTCGGGCCCTTCAGCTGCAAAGGCGACGCACGAAATGGAGCTCGAAAGCGCGCCCATAAAAAGCAGCACCGAAAATCGCTTCATCTAGGTCGACCTCCGATTGCGCATCAAGGCGCTTAGTTTGGTGGCGCGATCACTTGCGTATTCTCTTCGGCATTCCTCGGCATCCTGCTGTAATGCTGGTGATTTTTATGCTCATTACGCAACTTCGTATTAAATTTGTCCCACGGTTTGTTCAAACGATCGATAGTTCCAGGCTTTGTCATCCTTTCGAGCAAGTCTGGGCCATAGTACTCGTCGATATCCGGTTGCGCCCGAAAGGATTGGAAAAGAGACGAACTCGCATTATGATTTCCGGGGTCGTAGACTGGATGACCATTCACCAGATTTATATCCACAGCATTTCCGGTTGGATGGCGTCCGGCGTCGTGGCCACCCACGCTGCTGTTGATGTTCACAGACCACACCCCTGGTGCTTGAATGACAGCCCGCTCGACCATGCGTGCGGTCGCAGTTCGCATTGGGCGATGCGTAGATGGACCACCGGGCACATCATTCCGGAATGAAATTTGAACGCCGGCATGATGATTTGGCCCTGCCAGGACGGAAGCGATGACTGACCTCCAAAATTGAGGTTCCGCCATCGAAAACGAAGACTGGCTCCGCGACAGACCTGATCGTATTCCCGACTCTTGTGGATACGCATCAATAGTCGCCATACTGCAGTCCTCATTTGCGCAAGTGTAAGCTCCTCCGACATCGACATTTGAAATCGGGTTTTGGCCTGCAAACTGGTAGCTTGCCAGGTTCTTTGATGCATAAACACCGCCATTCAGGCCGCCCGAGAGATAAGCGCCTAGAGCGGGATCCGGGCGCAACCAGATCGACAGGCGGTTGTCGTAGGACCTCATCCCAAAATCGATGATCCCAGCCTCGTCTTCCTCCTTGCCGTTAAATCGATAGTGGGGCAGCCCCGCCGCTTCCCGGCTTGTCTGGGGGCGCTTCCCCCCGCCTGGAAATACAACCAAATTGTCGTCAAGCGACCTTTCGCGTTCGTTTAGGATCTCGCCAAAGGTCGCATATTCGACCTGCTGGTGTAGACGCGCCGTCTGCGGCTTGCCCAGTGTCGAACGTAACACATCGGAGACGTTTCGGGTTTGCAGTTGCGCGTGATAAGTAAACACCTGAGTTTCGTCGCCACCTTTATCGGGCAACCAGACGGAGGCAAGTCGGGCGCTTCCCGCAAACAGGTGTAGCAGCGCCTGGGGCTTGCCGTTTCCGCGCCGTGTTACAGTCAATAGCGGATCAAGGTATAACGTGTCTGATATGCGGACATCGGTAAGGCGCGTGTCCTTGGGCGTGGTAGGCGGCGCGGCCCATCCCTCCTCATTTCGAGACTTGTAAAGTCGCTGTCCATCGAAGCTGTATTCGGAGTCTATGCGGTCGTACCAGGCAGAGATCCGCTTGTCGTTCTTTGTAAATTCGGACTTTTCCTTGCCGGCGAGCGTTTGGCGGAGGGTATCTTCGGCATACCAGTGATAGCGCCGCTCAAGCTGATCCTCGGCGCAAAGTACCTTTTTGTCGCAGACCACAGCCGTCATACGACCGTAGTTGTCGAAGCCCATTTTGATCCCGAAGCCCTGCGCAGCGGCCGGCCCCTCTTTTGTCGAACGCGATATTGTCCATGGCGCGTGACGCGGATAATCCGCGTTATCGCTATAGGAATATGCGAGGGACCGGAGGCTATTCCTGACTTCGGTCGATCCCAGTTGTCGCCGTTCTGCCGTTCGATGCATCCGTTCGACCGTGTGGTCGGCCAAAAATGAGAAAGTTTCCTCAAACTTCAATTCGAACGGGGCTGCAGAATTTACCGTGGCTGTGGTCAACGGATCACTCTTCGCCGAACTCTCAAACGTTCCGATCTTTTTTGAAGCGGATCTGACTCTATTCAGTTCATCGTAACGGAAGGCATTGTCAGAGCCGGTTATCAGCAGGCCCCAGTTTCGAGCATCATCAGGCGAGATAGAGTCGCAATTTTCGCCGATTGAGATCTCACGGCAATCTGCCCGGTAACGAGGCTTGTTCGTATATGTCAGGACATTCCCGCCCGGGTCATAACGGTAGGTGAGGTTCTGGAATAGGATGGGCGATGGCCGCGTCACGCAGTCGGACGACGCGCCTGGATCATTACAACCGATTCCGATCTGGGAAGAAGATGCGATCAGGCGACTGGATGCCGCATTGTATCGATTTTCCGTCGTCACGCCGTTCTCATATTGAACCCGGACAACATTTCCGCGGGAATCGTATTTTACGTCTTTCAGGACGGCGATTGGCGTCGTACCAGCACTCGCAATCGACACCGACTGTAGCTGTCCGGCCACGGTGTAGGCTTGCGAGATCTCGCGGGTCACCGACATACTATCGTCCGGCTTGCCGCGAAATGCCGGGACGTCAGCGGAGACGCTTGTCTTCGCCAGTGATCCCCAGGCGTCGCGCTCGTATCTTGTCGTGACGTGATTTGTTTTTCCAGGAACGAGCTCGGCTAAGCTTGCTATGAGCGCCCTGCTGGTACTCGCTGGCAATCCCAAGGCGTCATAGGCAAAAAGCGCCTTGCCTGCATTGTCTTCTACTTCGAGTACCCTCCCCACGACGTTTCGCTTGAAGCCATCAACGTCCGATGACGAGCCATACCGCATGATGGATCCGCGTGGGGCGGGCTCCTGTGGCCAAACGTAGCGTGTTTCCTTGACCAGCGGGCCGATATACGAGGATTGCACCACCCGCGTCAGGCGAGCCTGATCTTTCGCTTCCGGAGTTCGACAAGCCGGCCCGGCGCCAGGCGACGGTTGTCCCGCTGTCTCGACAGCCCAATCAGTTGGAGTGAGCTCGTTGCTCGCGATCTTGTCGCGGTGCGGCCCGTACCGGTCACAAACGACATTACTGGCTGCGTCATACGCCCGGAACTGGAAGCCGCGGTCCGGATCGTTCACGAACAATCGCCGGCCGAGACGATCATATCCCAGCTGGATAGCTGCGTCTGATGTGCTAGCGGCAGACAGCGAGGCAGCGGCAACCCGATTCGGCAACCGCACGGAAACCAGCTGATTTAGCGCATCGAAATTGTAGGCGGTAAGCGAGACGACGCCTTTGTCGATCGCTCCGTCGTCATTGCAGTCATAGGCCTGTTGCTCGCCATCAGCGGCGCCAACGGACTTGATGCGCTCATTTGCACCCGTGAGGACCTCCCCGGCCAGCGGACTGCTGCCTAATCCCACCTTCGCGCTGCCGGGTGTAAACACTTCCGCAACAGATCGAATGTTGCCGCGGATGTCGCGATCAATAACTGAGGGTACGCAGAGTGAGTTTCGAGCTGTCGTTCGATGCCTGAGTTGAGCCCCTGCCCGTCCCGCTTCTGTCGCGACCGAGTATTTGAATTGGTAAGTGTTGCCGTCCGGAAGTCTGGTCGACAGCGTCCGGTCGAAACCGTCTAAGGACAACTTCGTAGACGGAGCAGTCGTGTCGATTGTATATCCAATCGCCTGGATGTCGGCGGCGACCTTTCCTTCGAGAGCTTTGGGCAAGAACTCCTGAACTGGCCTGAACAGCCGGTCCTTCAGAACCGCGCCTGTAACGGTAAATTCGGCGGTGGCGGTACAGCTGCCTGGACGCCAAGCCTCGCCACTTGGCTCACATACCGCGGCTGGCGAGATAGTTTGCAACGATTGTCCTAACTGATCGAAGAGGTGCTTGGTCGGCAACGACAGAACATCGTTCGCAACGCTGAAACTGCCGGTGGAATTGTACAAACCAGCCGTCACATGAATCGTAACGATCGCTGTTGGGCCAACAGAATGACCGGCATCGCCGTCTAGTCGATTTGTGAAGTTAATAAGCGGCCTCAGCGCGGCGTTGGTTCCGGCAAACTTGCCGGCCAAATAGCTATCGAAAGGTGCCTTCGACCAATCCGGACAATCTATCGAGCAGGCGGCGCCGAGCGATGCCCACGAACCCAAGACATCCTTGGGCCGGCCAAAACCATCCAGCCGTGTGAGGAGCAAGTTCCGGTTCGGATCAATCGATAAAGTCGGGACCGCATGCCGGTAGTCGACTATGACCGATCGCGAGATTATGCCTCCAATCTCGCTCACGCCATCGAGGCACGGAGCGTCCGGCGGAAATAGAGGATCTGGCACGGAGCCATCTTCGTCGCCGCCAAGACGGCAATAGTCTGTTTGTTCGCCGGATTCCACGATACTCAAATATCGATCGTACCGATATGTTTTCGCGACAAATGTACGGCGGGAGCCCACGGGGCCTGCATATCGCACCAGGTTTCCAAGCGCGTCATACGAATAGGATTTTTTGACAACACCCGCACGGGACGCAGCCAGCATTGAAGCTCCGCGTCCAGGATAGTTCGGCGCCTTCTCACAAGGGTCTGGCCCATTCAAATTTTCAAACGAGCAGAGTGCCGTTCGGGCACCCGTGCGTCGATCGTAAGCCGCCGAACGATGTCGCTCTGCGACCCGAATCCTTGACGACGAAGCAAGATCGGTGGCATCGGCAGCGCCAAACGAAAACTCTTGAGCTTGAGCGGCAGGCGCGTCCAGGGCTGGCGCCGCCACCTTCTTGGCAAAGCTCGAGATCGTGACTTCGCGCACAAGATTGCGTTGCTCAACAAGGAGAGTTCCACCTCCACTGGCCCCGTGCGTGAAGATCGGTCGCACGCCCGTTTCGTAGATCAATTTCGAGCAAACCGCTGCTCGCAACGCGGTCACCGGAATCAGACGATTCGACGGCTCGGTAGCGGGTTCGTCCTCAAGACCGGCGCCGCTTAAATCGCCTAAATCGCAAACCTCCTCGCTGCGTCCATATTGATCCGGTTTGAATTGGACAGCCGTTCGAAGCGGCCAGTTAGCGGCAGAATTTACTTCCCGAGTCAGACGAACGGTTTGGACTAGAGCCGGGGTCAGTCTTCGTGGACTCCGGTCAAGCAAAGGGTTCTCCAGATCATCATTCGGTGGCCGCAAATCGTCTCTGCAGCGAGCCGGCAGGCGATCGCTCGAAATGAGGCCGGCATCCAACACGTCAGTTCGGCCGATCCGGACGTTATGACAGACGAAGCGCGCGGGACTGGAAAGCGCAGTATCGACCAGAACGTAACGATTGCGTATTACTCTCAGCGGTATCCTTGACGCAGCGGCGCCAGCCGTCAGGTCGTAGACTTCTTCCGACAGAAGCAGCCCACTCTCGTAAACAGTGCCATTAGAATAGTGACGGACGGTCTTGCGGATACCGTCAATTATTTCATCCTGCTTCGGATCCCCGGCAACTTCGATCAACGACCTGGCTTTGCCGGGCTTGAGGCGACAACCCTCGACCATTTCGACTCGCCCAAAGCCCAGAAAGCGCCGCTCGAATCGCTCGTGCAGGCCGTCTCCGTACAATAGGCAGGTGACTCGCTCACCTTCAGCCGAAGCATCGGCCGCGGAAAACCCTCTGTTGGTCGAGATCGAGGACAGCACCCAATGGCTGGTGGGATCACGATCGCTTGGCATGGTCCGACGAAATTCGAAAGCGAAATTAGGCGTACCGGTCCTGTTGGTCGGCAGGAACACGCCACTTAAGAGACCATGCGAGCCAAGGTTATTCGGCACAACCTCGGCCTTGTTGTTGTCGAATCCGAGAGCGCCGGCACCGTTGCCGAGGCCTTCGCCAACCACGAGATCCGGCAATCCATCTCCGTCCACGTCTCTGAACGCGACCGGTTGGCGCGTCACCGAATCCGAGACCGCGACGTTCGGGTTGATGGCAATATAGATCGGCGGCAACCACCAAACGGGAATAAAATAGGAGAAGGCGCCGCCAGCTGACGTCGAGTCAGCTTCGGTTCGTCCCAACCCCCCTGGCTTTAGTCCAGATGGAATTGTACCAATCTCAACAGGATTCGCCGTAAACCCCGTTCCGGTATTCAACAATGCCTTGATCTTGTCCCCTGCAAGATAGACAAGATCCGGGAGTCCGTCGCCATTGACATCCAAAAGCACACGATCCTGACGCGACGTATTCAGATTGGCGGAAATCCCACCCTGATATCCCCCGTCGTTTTCGCTGTTGGAATAACCCGCCGAGATTCCGAATCCGGTAGAGTTCGATCGCTCCCCCAACACCCCTCTTGCGCCGAGCCAGTCGACCGGATTGGAGAACCCGTAACCCAGATTCAGCCAGACCTTCACCGCGCATGGGCTCGGCTCCCCATCCTTGAGCGGGTCAATACAGTCTCCGCCCTCAACAAGGTCGGCGAGGCCGTCGCCATTCATATCGATGAAGTCGCGGCGGCGCATGGACGCGCCCTTGTTCAGGTTTGCAGTCAGACCGTATGTCGCGAAGCTGGGATCTTTGCCTTTAGTAGGTTCGTTCAGCGTTATGCCGCCAGCACTGCCTCCCGTGTTGCCGCGTCCTCCGTTGGTATCCTTTGGATACGTATGCGGCGGCGATCCGATGCTGATGCTTCCGCCATATGTGTTTGCGTATGTATTTCGTACGACGTCAGAGCCAGGCACTGCATTGCTGTTGCACGCCGTCGCATGCCCGTTCCACGGACTATTTGCGCCACACCGAAAATATCCACCAGGTCCGGTAAAATAGATTTTTCCATCAACAAGGATATCCGGAAATCCATCACCATTAAGATCGATAATGTCTGTTTTCGTGGTCGTATCCGTCCGGGAATGTGAAATTCCGCCGGGGGAGAAAGATGCAGCTTCACTGTGGACCTCTGCTGTCGACAATTTGGCTATGCCGCGCAACCCGACTGCGGTAGGCGCAGCAATTTGCGCCCGAACATTCGACAACTCCTTCTCAACGCCAATGTGCAGGTCCTTCAGGCCTATACGCGAGGCGCTCATTAAATCGTCGGAAATCCAGATCGCGTTGTCCGGACCCATACTGCAGATCGATGGATCCAGCATGGCTTCCGACGCAGCGCCAATCTGCGCATTATCAGTGGAAGTGAACGTTGTTGTCCGGCCGAGCGTCTTCAAGGCATCCGGGACGCTGAGTTGGGCCCGCATGTTCGCCGCCTTGGGATAGTTGCGGCGAGGGTTAAATTGACACGCCTGTCTCGAGTCCGGAGTATCCAGAGAATTGTCACTGGTCGCCTTTGGTACACGATACTGGACCGAGAGCGGGTAGACGGGCACCGCGGCCCCCCCAGAACTGTTGGATAGATCCTTGCATTTGCCCTCGTTTGTCTCGTCTCCGGAATTTGCGGGCTTTAACTGGCAGTCCCCCGTACCGTTCTGGAGGCCGCCAACTTCTTTCTGCAACTGGGTGCTGAATCTTGAACTTTTCTCGCTCAGTGCTGCGAACGTTGCCAGCGGCCTGAGATCCGACGCCTGCATCGCGATTGGGGGCGAAACGGCTCCTGATGCAGTTGGAGGATCTTCGTACCGTACCGCCATGCCTCCCCACCCGCGAAGGCCTTCAGGCGACAACGCCTCGGATCGCTGATTGTAAGTCACGAGGTCTTCAGCAAGCAGCGTCAAAGGCGAGGTCGGCGATACGGTCGGGGCTCGCCCGGGATACTCGACCACGGCACCCCCAATCGGACAAATCCTCCCGCGTTCCGCATTTTGATCCGTCGGCGCCGGACGCGCAATCGCGTCCTGACACACCTGCGCGCCGGACAATCCGGCAGCAGCCGCGTAATCGAATTCGCCTACCTTTCCGGTATCCTCGATGACCGTCTCCAGCACAATCTGGGCGCCAGTCTCAGGGGCGCAGATTGCATAGCCAGTTTCCGCTTGATCGAGTATTTGCGGCAGGCGGGAACCGTCGAAATTGGGAAGTACCGGGAATTTGAAGTTCGACGTAAATGCCGTTCCGGCTAGTCGCTGGAGGCCTCCGTTACGAAGACGCGCGTGTTGCAACACTGCCTCTCCGGCGACCCGCGTATCGGCGAATGCACGTTCATTCGCCTCGAGCCCACCACGCAAGTGGCTTAACTTTACAGGAACAGTTTTATTCGTAGCCTCGTTAAAGATAGCAAAAGGGGTCACCGGCAAAGGCATCAATCCCGCATCGGTTCTGATGTACGCGGACGTCCTTAGTTGAGCAACGACAGCGTCCAGCGTAGTGTTCGACGCCGCGCCGCCGACGATTTTTTCTCGCAGCGAAAACCGATACTCACGTAATGGTGTCGCGCCCGGCTCAGCCCAGCATCGAAGGATCGACGAGTCTGATCTTGCGTCGGGCGCCAGTCGGAACTCCGAATGGCGTCGCTCGATTCTAAGCGGGTTCGGTGGGATGCTGTTTGAGTTGCCAAACGAAGTCGTCGACCCCACCGCCGCTCCGAACCGTGGCAACACAAAATACTCTTCGTAGGCCCCACGACAGGCAAGTCGTGCCGGATGATCGGCCGTGAATTTTTCGCGATCAGCGGCGTCCAGTTTCTGAAACGCGGGATCCAAGTAGATTTGCGGTGCGGCGCCTGAAAAGCATTCGGACAAAGCCAGTTCCTGGCCTTTTCCAGGTATTCTTGGACTGGAACGATCGGTTCTTTCGCCCGAACTCGCAACGGTTTGTTCAACAACCTCGATAGCGGCTGTAAAGGAAACCGTGAACGGATCCGCCCCCTCCTTGTTGCCGGCACCAAGGGACCTGATCCACTTCCAACGACTGCCATCTTCCGGCCAAAACCCGTAGCTTTGAGCGAATAGATTCTGCAAGTCATCGGCAGACGCAGGAATCGTACTCTGCAGAAATATGCACAGCAACTGGCTGCTTCTTACGAACAATTGGGTTTTCGAACTCGAATCGGAAGAGAGCCGATAGCGACCTGGATCCCGCTCCATCCACACTGCGGGCACCCAGGAAGACGTTCCTCCAATCAACCGCTCCATTTGGAACGGTGTCGTGCTGCGGGCCGGATCGCAGGAGAACTTTGTGCTTCCCTGGTTTCTTGCGTTATCGAGCTCATTCTGATCCTTTGGCGGATCGATTAGTTGGTAGGTCAGCCTGACACGTCCGCTCGTTTGCGGTTTGACGAGTGAACCCGCGAAATTGACTTTACCGGTCTTCGGTGAAGACCAGGCCCCTAACGTTGACGCTTGCGGTGTCGCCTCGGCCGACGCGCCGTAACGAACCAAACTGCGCCCCCAGGGGTCACATAGTCCGACATCAGCCTCGCCGACTGGCCAACTGGCTCCTGTTTCGTCCTTGGTTCCAACAGATGCGCAATCCGATCCACCGGTGCGCAGCGAAGCCAACACAACGTCCAATCCCTGGGTGGCCTCGCCAGAACCCGATCCTGTCCGCGTGTAATCGAGGAAGAGGCGCCGGGAAACGCCGCCGGTAGCCCCGTTTGTGTTTAGGTCCGTCGCTTTTATGTAGTAAACCTTCGGGTCCCACCGGATGACGTCGAGCGAGCCATTGTCGATCGCATCGACACGAAAAGCGATGACGTCGCCCTTGCGAACTGTGACAGCTGAACCCTCAACGGCGCCAATACTGCTCTTGAGCGCGGCGAGATTCCCTTCGAAGCATTTGTTCTGAAGATCTGCTGGCCATCCAGCCTGCTCCGTCAGCTTGTTGCTTTCGCAAATCGACGACAAAGCATCGCTCGGACTGCCACGCTCGATCGAGACAATCACCCCGTCCTGGTTACCATAGGGTCGGTCGCCGACTGCTGGCTGCGGCAGCAGCGTTGGCGTGCCCTTCACGACAATCTCACCGTCGAACGGAGCCTTCCAATAGCGGACCGTGTCGTATCTCGGATGTTTATGGCTCTGTGGGACCTGCACCCTCTTAGTCATGTTATCGGCCACCGAGTTGGCGTCAGGGATCGGGTTTAGATCCCTTACGAGCCCGTCAATGTATGGCGATTGCGACTCAAATTTAACTTCGCCGCCGGCGGGACTAGCCCCTGTCCGGCTCGCGTTGAAAAGCACGGATCCGGGAGAGACCGCGTCCACCTTCCCATCGCCGTCCATATCGACGAGATAGTTGGTCTGGATCGTGCTCGATGAGCCGCCAGAAATGCCGAAGAATAGCGAGAACGGATGAGCCTCGACAGACCAACTGTCCCAATAATGAACAGGTTCTCTCTGGAACGCGAAATCGCTAGGAAGCGTCTTTTGAATCGGGCTGTCTCTAAACGTAAGCAGCCCGGCACTGTTCAACGTTCCAGCTAAAATCGAATAGCCGTCTCTACCTCTAATGATCAGATCCGGAATGCCGTCCCCGGTCACGTCGAACAATAGCGTCGGATCCAGGTAGCCGTCCCTTGACGCAAACGAATATCGGAACCCGGCCGAGAAACTCTTCTCCGGAGATATCAAAGCTATGCCGGCATACAATCCGCCGGTCGTTTCGGATACGGCGGAGCTTCCGAGAAGGCTCGCATTGAACGGACCCTGGGCTCCGAGACCAAACAGGTCGTGCAGCGCGTTGATACGAGTTCCCAGATCGACATCAAAAGGTTGGCTTGAAGCCAGGCGAAAGTGCTCGCTGTGTCCATCGCTCGAACCGACGAACTGCCGATTGTTATACTCAAATCTCGTGGTCGCTTGCGACCCGGCAAGCGGGGCGTCGCTTTTCGGAAGACTGCAATCCGAACCGGCAACTGGAAGCAGCGCTTCATTCGACGCGAGTGATACGGCAATTTTCGACCCCGCATCATCTTCCGATACGCTCTTGGTTACGGTCGTGAGCCGCTGCTTCGCCGCATTGCTCCCAGTGTAGAGAGGATCGGCCGCGTAACCGAAACTGTAGCGGACGAACGGCGCCGAGCATGCCCAAGCCGGACTTATGATATCGCCCGACTTGCTGCGAAAACGAACGTCAATGGCCCCAAGCAAGTCACCGGATTTCAACATGCCGCCGAGCCGGCCATCCGTCCGTTGAAACTTGCCTTCACCCGGCTTCCACGAGAAGTTCACCTCGTAAAGCGCCAGGTCGCGCTTGCAGCCCGCCAAGTCCTGTCGCGCTTCTCGGCACCTGAGGATTGTCTCTTCCAGGGCGCGGTGTCCGTAGTAAGTCACCCGAGTCAAATAAAGATCATTAGCGCGCAAATCTGCATTGGTATCGGGCCCCTGACATGGGCCGCCGGCGATCTGGCATTTGTAGTGCCAATCGTAATCAATAATGTTTCCGAACGCGTCCACCTCCCGCGCGAGCCCCCAGCGGACAATCGCGTTTGGGGTTGCGGCAACTGAAAGTGGACCAGTGCGCAGCGTCGCTTGGCTCTCGAATGTGGGCGAGTCCGCCGTGCCGAGATCACCAGCGAAAGCACTCGGTAGTCGCCCGGGTGCCTTGCCGAAATACATCACCTTGACGATTTCGCCTTGACCGTTCTCTTGCCAGGCCTCCCACCAGTATTGGGCGGGATCATCGCCATACCGGTTAAATCGCCAAAGCCCTTCGTCGCGCCTTAGAACGAATTGAGCTTTGCCGGTTTTTCGCGGACGAAGCTTCGTCGCGCGATGCGGTTGCGGAACCAACTCCAGGGACGCGGCCCTTATGTCGGCCGTCGAGCCATCTGACTGGGAAGGAGGCAATGACGCAATCGCAGCATCCGGAAGAAAGTCACCAGCTTCTGCGACAAGCTGCTCGCCGTTAAACAGATAGGTTTCCGTTTCAAGTTTGGGATCAAAGACGGGCACACCCCATCGTGTTTCAATCGAAATTGAGGGAGTGCTCAGACTCCAACCTTCTCCCAGGTTTCCGTATCCCGATCCAGACACATACGAAACAGCGAAATTGGGCTTTAGCTCTCCCCGGTTGGCGGCTGGTAAGTCGATCGGAAATTGCAGCTTGAGCTCACCGGTTTGATTTGGCGCTGGGGCCGAAACCATCGATATTCCACCGAGCGGATTGGCAGAACGTAACTGCTTCATCGAGTCCGTGGAAAATGATGCTGGCGGCCTTTCGGGTCGCTCTCCGCTTTTGAGGACTCCATTGAAAAACCGTCCAACCTGATCATTCAGGGTGGCGACAGTTTTCTTGTTCTCGATGTCGACAAATGCGTCCATCGACTTGATCGTCGCCGCAGCATAGTCAATCCGAAACAATTGAACTTCGGATGGAGACACATCGTCCGGAAGCAGGGACCGATCAAAAGGAACCTCGATCTTGACGGGTTCTTGTGAGAGCACCGAAAACGAGGCGCACTGCTTGGTGACGTTCAGAACCTTTGAGTCGGAATTCCGGTTGCCATCTTCCTCGCAACTTACCAACACGCTGACATCTATTTGCGCTGCGCTCTTTGACAAAACGGCACGCCGTCGGACGGTCATTCCAAAGGCAGTCGCCTCCTCCATACCAGGCGAGAGCCTCACGAGCGTTGACCGCCCCCCGACGTCAGGTATGTTCGACGCTTGATAGCCGCTAGGCACGCTCTGCTGGCGTGCCGCAACAGGCCACGTCCCGATAACTATGACGATTGATGATCCCAACCGGACGGCTAAATCGAATACGCGCTTAAAAGACAAACGCAATATGGCCCCCTTCCTGCCAAGGGTGTTCATACCACTGCTGGAAAACGATAAATCAACGCGTCAATGCTGACAAACTTTACCTCTAGTTGCAAGGGCTGAAAAAGCCAATTAGTGTCTGCTTGGCTGTTTCGACATCAAGGCCAGTGAATGGGAGGCAAAATGGCTTCGTTCAACCGGCGGAGCGCAATTCGCATCGGGCTAGGTGGACTTTCAGGTGCCTTGTTCAGTTCAAACGCATATTCGGGACCGCAACAAATCGGTATTCTGACCGGCCCTGTTACCGGGTCTTACTACTCGCTTGGGAGAGTGTTGGCGAACGCCCTAACAACGCAAAACCGACTGATTTCGGCGATTTCTTCGAACGGAGCGTTTTCAAATGTCGGGCACGTCGGTGCGCTATTGGCGGATACAGCTTTCTGCCAAGCCGATCTTGCATTTTGGGCGTACACCGGGACCGAATTGTTCAGCACCTTGAAAAATGCTGATCTGCGTCTTATCGCGAATTGTTACACCGAGACTGTGCACATCCTCTGTCGGAAAGCATTAAACCTCGCCGATGCGTCCGGTCTCAAAGGACGGAAGGTCGCTGTATATGCGACGAACGATGGAGAACTTCGAAATGCAATACTGATTCTGGCCGCCCACGGTCTGAAGCCTTCAGATGTCACCCCACAGGCCATGGCGCCCAGCGTTTGCATTCAGCAATTTGTATCGGGAGCCGTCGATGCTGTTTTCATAACCGCGGCGCAGCGCTCGAAAGAGGTGACCGCACTGGCCAAATCCGGCTTCGCATTCAATCTAGTCCCTCTTGATGCCAGCGCGCGCGAGCACTTGATAAAAACGTCTCCATATTTTTCATCTGACGTCGTTGGTGCGGACACATACTTTACCAGCCCGCCCGTTCTTGCAGTTGGGATCGGGTGTCAGTGGCTAACCACAACAGATCGCGCTGAGGATCTCGTTTTTGATTTGACCACCGGCTTGTGGAACGATCAAACACGGATCGAATTGCTTGCAGGATTCCCGAATGGTCAGGCGGTAATAAAAGAGCGAGCGACACAAGGCACCGACGGAGTGCCGCTGCATCTGGGAGCACAGCGCTATTACAAGCAAGAGGGCATCTCCAAGTGATAGAGAAGGGGCGCTGAAATCATTAGGCAAGGAGCGCACCACTCAACTTGAGATTCCGATCAAAGCAGTCTGCGCGATACACCAAGCTAGTTGCGCCATCATCCTTCCCAAGTCTGCTCAATGCTCCGGAAGTCAATTCTTCGCTGCCCCCGGCGAGGATAACCGCTGATCATACGAATTGAGCTCTCGGCAATTAGCCGGCGCAAACTTGTCGCTCGCCGAGAGCGAGCACTCCGCGCCCAAAACATCAGTCCACCGCCGACACCGCAGCACGTTCAGTTCGGCCTGCCCACATTGGTTGTCGCTAGATTTCCTTCGATCTCTCGGTGCACACATCGTGCACACGCCGCCCTCTAACTATTTGAAAGAATTAAACTCTCGTTCCAATCCATCATTGGACTGAACGGGCGTCGGCCAATCCCAGACGACTCCCCAAGAGTGAGGGTTGAAATGGATATTGATTACAAAAATATGATCGCACGGCTCTAGTTGCGTCAAACCATACGAAATGAAACTCGCTTTCTTTGGCCCAGGGTTATGATGTGGCAAATTTCTCCTGCTTGCAGTTGAGGGACAAGCAAAAAAGGCGCTTGAGTTGGTTCATAGAAATCGACGATCGCAAAGCCGTTCCGGCTTTCTGCTCGGAATCGCTGGGCAATGTGGTGGACGTTCTGAGCAAATGCGGCGCTTGGCTCGAACGTATTGACTCGGAGACATCCGAGCGGAGTTGAGGGATCCCGCAGAAATTTACGTGTAGGCCGCTTGCTCGCTTGAATCATTTGTGAGATGACCTTTGCGCAAACCAGCGCTAACATCGTCCGAGAATGTAGGACCCGATACACCGCTGAGGCTGTCCGTAGCAGCTGCAATCGCTTTTCCGGATCAGAGTATTTCCGAAAGCAGCTTGAGACGAGAAGCCAAGCGCGGGCGGCTTACAGTCGAGATTATTGCAGGCAAGGCGTTTACGACTCTCAATGAAATTGAAAGGATGCGTGGCCGATGCCGCGTAGAAGTAAAGGTGCCCGCCTCCACCTCAGACCAGCCCGCTACAAGGCCGGAACACTCACCCATCAAGCCACTTGGGTCATCCGGGACGGCACGGGATATCACGCCACTGGATGCACTGAACGCGAAGTTGCAGCGGCTGAGCAAGTCCTCAAGGACTATATTGCAAAGAAATACGCGCCGGCGCGCAAGGAACAAGATTTAGAGAAAATCCCCATCGCGGACGTGCTTTCGATTTTCATCGACGACCGCCCAGATCTCTACGTCGAGAACTCCGACGCTCAGAAGTATCTCAATCGGATCGGGCGCCTCAAAGAATTCTGGGGAAAGCTCATGTTGTCCGAGGTGACCCGGACTAAGTGCCGCGAGTACCAACAACACCGTGGCAATAAAGGCGGCGCCCGCCGAGATCTTGAGGATCTCAGGGCAGCCATCGCCAATCATGCGGCGGAAGGGCTGCACCGTGGCATTGTGAAGGTCACACTCCCCAAGAAGGGCCCTGCCCGCGATCGATGGCTGACTCGTGACGAAGCCGCCCACCTAATCTGGACGTGTTGGCGCGCCCGCGAGATACAGACCGTGCACCGCGGACCGAATAAAGGACAGCAGGTGGAAACGAATAAGCGGCCGCTCCGCCATCTCGCCCGGTTCATCCTGATCGGCGTCTATAGCGGGACCCGCGCCGGGGCGATTGCATCAGCGTCGCCGACCGCGGCCATCGGGCGGTCCTTTGTCGACCTTGAACGTGGCGTCTACTACCGACGCGCCCAGGGAAAGCAGGAGACCAACAAACGGCAGCCGCCGATGCCGATCCCACCGCGCCTGCTGGCACACCTGCGACGCTGGAAGGAGCGCAAGATCATCGCGCGGCACTTCGTCGAGTTCAACGGCGAAGGTGTGTCTTCCGTCAAGACTGCGTTCAAACACGCGGTGACGCTGACCAAGCTCGGGCCCGGCGTTTCACCGCATACGCTACGGCACACCGCAGCGACGTGGTTGATGCAGAATGGTACCGACCCATGGCAGGCCGCCGGGTATCTCGGCATGAGTGTCGAAACGCTGTTGCGGGTGTACGGGCACCACCACCCGGACCACCTGAAGGACGCCGTCGCCAAGATGACGGCCAAGCCCACCGCCTCAGCTTCGCCTCAGAAACAAGTCGAAAAGAGGAAAACGAACGTCGTCAAAATTCAATGAAAATGGGCACTTCTAGTGGGAATACTGCGAATTTCCACCGCTCATAACGGTCTGGTTGCAGGTTCGAGTCCTGCCGGGCCCACCACGCTTCGCCCTGCGGGCTACGCGTGGCGCAGCCAAGCGGAGACCACAGGGCGAAGCGTGGTGTCCGGCGTAGCCGAGCGTGGCGAGAGCGAAGACGGACGGGGCTGCCACCGGGAAGGCCATGCCCCCAAAACCAAAATATCGAAAACAACCCCATGCAAAGTAGCCGCGTGGTCGGATTCCCGACGCAAAATCCCGCGAAAACATTTTGACACGTCGGGCAAATCAACGGCAGAATAGCAAAATCGCGCGATCCGTGAGGCCCCGGTCCTGCCTGGCATCGCCCCCCAGTGCAATTAAAACAACCTGCAATTAGAACAACCTGCCCGGCTGATTAGAGAGTCTTATCCGGTCCAATGTGGAACGGGACGCCTTGCGGACTTTCTGATGGCGATCAGCCTCAGACCAGCTCGGCTCCCTTCCGTTCGGGAATGAGAAGAAGCAACGCTGCAATATCCAGAATGTACAGCAGGGCAAGCAACGCGATGGCCGTTTGAAAACCATAGACGGCACTGACGGCGCCCACAGCCAATGGGCCAAAGCCGGCAACGGCCCGCCCAATGTTGAAGAATACGTTCTGCGCAGTCGCGCGGGCCACCGTCGGATAGAGTTCGCTGGTAAGCGCTCCGTAACCACCCAACATGCCATTCACGAAGAAGCCCATGACCGCACCGCCGACAAGCAGATGCAGCGGGTCGACCAGCTGCGAATAGACCACAACCATGATTGCCGCACCGAGCATGTAGCCAAGGAAGGCTGGACGGCGGCCGATCCGGTCCGCGATGTGTCCAAACAAGAAGATACCAAGCGCCATGCCGCTGATCGTAACGGCGGTCCAGATTGCCGATCGAGTAAGACCGTAGCCGAACCGCGTCGATAGATAATTCGGCAACCAGATCATAATTCCGTAGTACCCGAAATTCTGCACCGAGCAGAGGATGATCATCCCAAGGCTGGTTTTGATCGTCTGTCTATCCGCGACAAGCAATCGCAGCGGAGACGTTGCATCCGGCTCGCGGGTTCTGTGAGACTTGAATAACTCCGGCTCGTGCAGAACGCGCCTGATAAAGTAACTCACGATCGCCGGAAAAATACCGACGACAAACATGCCGCGCCAGCCAATCACCGGCAACAGGAGCGGCGTGAGCAAGGCGGCGGCCAGGACACCGAGTTGCCATCCCAATCCTACATACGAGCAAGCGCGCGCACGTTTCGAACTGGGCCAGGCCTCGGCCACCAGCGCCATCCCGATACCAAATTCGCCGCCCAAGCCGAGACCGGCAATGCTTCGGTAGACAAGGAGGTCCCAATAGCCCTGCGCAAGCGCGCACATTCCCGTAAACACGGCGAACACGACGATGGTCCAGGTGAGAACGCGCACCCGGCCCAATCGATCCGACAGCATTCCAAATCCAAGTCCCCCGACGACCGCCCCCACAAGCGTCGCGGTCACCAGCGATGCGGCTTGCACGGAAGTAAGATGCAAATCACTCGAAATCGCATTCAACATGAAACCGAGTATCAGGAGATCAAAGCCATCCATCGCATAACCGATGGCAGAGCCCCACATGGCTCTGCGAGCGTTGCTGTCGATCTCCGAGACCGAGCCCGAAAGAACCGCTCCCGTGGCACTTTGTACCTGGCTCATTTCACATTCCCCCTCTGTTCGGTCGCCGAGCCGATACCGGGTCGATCCAGCGAGCCGGCCTCACTTCCCCAAATGTCGCTGCGCGATGAAACGTGACCTGCCAATTGACGGCATCATTCAAGCATTCATGCCACTTCGCAGCCTTCCTCTGATTGCCCTGACGATCATCCGCCTTTCATGCGCGGCGCGCAACACCGCGGGCGTTATCGAGCCACCGAAAAAGGACAGATCGAGATGTCCCACCTGACAATGAGCTTTTGCAGGTGGATATCTCAACACTTGTGTGTTGTTCCGTCGCGACAACAAAATGGAAATGGTGATAAAGGAATAGGCCGCGCCGAAGCCCACTTGGGCGAAGGCGGGCCGTGTACCCACCCATCAGACCAAGTCAGCCACGCTTCCCGGCAGCCGTGCCGCCCCCAACTAAAATATCGAAAACAACCCCATGCAACGTAGCCGGTGGTCGCCGGCATCGATGTTTTTTAGCGATCCCGCGCAAACATTTTGACACGTCGGGCAAATCAGCGGCATTATTCCATCATCGCGCTATTGGCGTAACGCCCATGGCCCTGCCCGACAACGGGCTCTTCGGCACGATTGCAGGCAAAAAATCCCTAAGCACGGCCTCTTCACGAAGGTTGCAATCGCCGAGCGAAGGCAGCTTCAGGCCTTGTTGGCTAACGCCCGGAAGTTGCTGCAAGAGATGAAATGATCTGTTTTGGCTGGGACGAACATTGCGGGCCGCTCATGGGGGGTCTGGCTGCAAGTCCCGCCGGGCCCGCCAATAAATCGATCACCTATGGGATCTTCATTTCGCAGGACCTCGGCAAATGCCTTCGTCCAGAAGGCTGCTTCGGCTCGCGGCGATTTGAAATCAGGAAGCGCTCAACAGATCGCCCACCTTCTCGTACGCAACACCCTTGAAGCGCATCAACTGAAACTTCTTGATCGGAACATAGTCGGTCGGCGTTGTCGTCATGGTGATTCCCGGAACAAGCAGCGGGGCCGCGAAGCTCAAGAGGTTCGTCGCCTGCCGGAGAATGTTTGCCCGGCTCAGATCATCGCCGCAAGAACGAACGACATGCGACGTCGTTGCTGCGATCGTGTAGCCGATCGCATAGAGATCATCAGCGCGATCCGCATTCGGCACGTAGCGATCGAGGAAGGCCATATAGTCCTGCATCTCCTTCTGCCCGGCCCACAAGGGATTGCCCGGGTCCTGGCGGGTGACCAGGGCCAGCACGCCCTGCGCGTTCTCGAAGCCTGCCGGCTTCAAGGTCGCGCGGGTCGACGAATTGCCGGAGCCGAGAAAGACCTGGGGCTTCCAGTTGAGCGCGGCCATCTTCTGAAGCGCCTGGCTCGCCATCTTGGGAATCGTGATCAGGTTGACGACGTCGGCGCCCGACAGCTTCATCTGAACGATTTGCGAATCGACGGTGGGATCGCCGACAGCATAGCTCAGCTCGGAGGCGATCTGCGACGTCTTGCCGGCAAGGCCACTCTTGAGGCCCGTCAGGGTCGCCCTGCCGGCATCGTCGTTCTGATAAAGCATCGCGATCTTTGCGGCCGGAAAGTTGCTTGCGATATAGCGGCCGATCACCGATCCCTCGATCTCGTACGTCGTGCCGCCAACCATCGTCCATGGGTTGTTTACGAAATCAGATAGCTTGCTTGCCGCGGCGGCCAGGAACAGTTGCGGCACCTTGCGCGCATTCATGTATTTCTGAACTGCGATGTTGCCGGGCGTCCCCATCGCGCCGGCGATGAACAGGACCTCGTCGCTTTCGACTAGCCGGCGCGCCGCCTCTACCGATTTCGCCGGGCTATAGGCATCGTCATAGTTGATGAAAGCGATCTTGCGCCCGTTGATCCCGCCCTGGTCATTGAGCATGCGGAAATAGGCAGCCATCGCGTTGGCCAACACACCGAACGAGGAGACGGGACCGCTCAGCGGACCGAACTGCCCAATGCGGATCTCCTTGTCGCTGGCGCCGGGATCGTAGGATCCTGCTGCGAAGGCGATTTGCTTGGAGAGCCCGGCCGCCAGGCCGCTTGCCGCGCCCGCGAGCACCGTCCGACGATTGATTGTCATGGTTTCCTCCCTCGGCCGAGGCCTACGGAACGCAGCCCTCAAACGCCGCCTGGTATTGTTCGGCCAGTTCCTCGACCAGCTCGGCAGCACCGCCCATTGAGCGCACACCCGAGACGGAATGCCCCGCGCTCCAGACCTCGATCCAGCGCCGCGGTCGATCGCCGGAATCCTTGCCGCCGAACTTTTCCCCGGCGCGGGCTTCGGACACCGACTCATCCAGATTGGCGGGGTCGAGACCCGCTGCAACGATCGATGGCCGCAGCATGCTCGCGTCGAGGCCGGTGAAAGCCCTCGTAAGCATCACGTCATCGAGCGTGCTATCGACCAGCATCTGGCGGTACGCATCGCTTGCCATACTCTCGCGCGCGGCGATGAAGCGCGTACCCATGTAAGCGAGGTCGCAGCCAAGCACGCGGGCGGCCGCCAGCGAGTCTCCGTCGGTGACGCCACCGGCAAGCACGATAGGACCGTCGAACATGGCGCGGACCGCACGCACGAATGCAAACGGGTTGGCCCAGCCGGTTTGTCCTCCGGCGCCAGCCGTCAGCAGGATCAGGCCGTCGGCGCCGGCTTCGATCGCCTTCTCCGCATGGCGCATTGACGCGATGTCGGCGAACACGAGGCAGCCGATATCGTGTAACGGCGCAACCGCTGCAGCCGGCGACCCGACGCTGGTAATCACCATTTCTACCTTGTGACGCACGAGACAGCCGAGATCGTCCTTGAAGCGCGGCTGACGGATGATGAGGTTCGGGCAATGCGGGGCGGCCGGCCGCTCCAGGCCGGCGACATTCCGCTCGATCTGGCCGAGCCAGGCGCTGAGTTCTTCGACCGAACGTGCGTTCGCGGTCGGAAACGCGCCGATCGCACCCGCACGGCACACTGCCGTCACGAGATCGACGCCCGACACACGAAGCATCGGCGCTGCAATCAAGGGCAAACGAAGCCGCGTTGCGATGGCTTCCGGCAGAGCGCTGTGGCGGTGCAAAGCGCTCACGGCTACCTGCCCTTCCAGACCGGCTTGCGCTTTTCGGCGAAGGCCTTGAGGCCCTCGGTACGATCCTCCGAATTCAGCGCACGAGCGGCAATCGGCATCTGCTGAGCCCAGCCGACTTCGTCGGTCCAATTGGCCGACTGGAGGATGATCTCCTTCGAGGCCGCCAGCGCCGTCGGCCCATTGACCAGCAGCTCATTGCCGAACGCCACGGCAGCGTCCAGCGCCTGCCCCGGCTCGACCAGCCGGTTGACGAGCCCGAGCCGTTCGAAGAACTCGGCGGTCTTGAACTGCCCCGTCAATGCGAGCTCCATCGCGATGTGATAGGGAATCCGCTTCGGCAACCGAAACAGTCCGCCGCCGATCGCGACGACGTTGTGCCGGACCTCCGGCAATCCCATCCTGGCGTCGCGCGCGGCCACGATGAGATCGCAGGACAGGCACAGCTCCAGACCCCCGCCGACGGCGTAACCTTCGACCGCTGCGATCAGGGGTTTCCGCGGCGGTCGGCGGAACAATCCAAAGCCGCCGCGATCAGTCGTGCCACGTTCGCCCCGTGCGGCCGCTTTCAAGTCCGCGCCCGCCGAGAAATTCCCTCCGGCGCCAGTGATCACGCCGACGAAGAGTTCGTCTTCGGCGTCGAGCCGGTCCATTGCCGCGGAGACACCCTGCGCCACTGCGATATTGCAGGCGTTCTTCGCCTCGGGTCGATTGAGCGTGACAATAAGGATATGCCCGCGCCGTTCGGTGAGAACCGCTTGTTCGTTGCTGCCTGTCATCGATCCGCCTCAGAGCGCGAAGGTGAAGCCGCCATTGACCGGATAGGTCTGTCCCGTGATCCAGGCGCTGGCGCCCGAGGCAAGGAACAACACCATGTTGGCGACGTCCGTCGGCTGGCCCGGGCGGCGGATGACGTATTTCTCCATGATCTTCTTCGCTCGTTCAGGATCGGCCTTCAGCCGCGCCTCGATCGCCGGTGTCATGGTGGCCGCGATCGCGACGCAATTTGCGGTGATCTGATGACGGCCGAGCGAACGCGCGATGGCGCGTGTAAATCCGGCAGCGCCCGCCTTTGCACCGGAATAGACCTCAAGTCCGGCTTCGCCGGCGCGACCCGCATCGGAGATGATCGTGATGATGCGTCCACCCTGGCGCTCGATCATGCGTGGAATGCAGGCCGACGCGCAATTGATGACGCCATAGAGATTGACGCCGATGAAGCTGTTCCACACCGCAGGTCCCGTTTCCCAGAACGGCTTGCGGGCATCGGGATCGGGAACGGCGCCCGCGTTGCCGGCATTGTTAACCAGGATGTCGACCGGACCGAAGGCCCGCTCGGCAGCACCGACCAACTGCTTCACCGACGCAAGGTCCGTGACATCAGCCTGCACGGCGATCGCCCTGCCGCCGCCGTCATTGATTTCCTTTGCGACCTGCTCGGCGCGGTCGAGGAAGTAGTCGTTGACGACGATACCCGCCGCATTGTGGGCCGCGAAGTGTAGCGCAATCTGGCGTCCGACGCCTTGCCCCGCACCCGTGATCAGCGTCACCTTGTCCTTGAGATCCAACAACTCGCTCATACGTTCCTCTCCCGTCCCTTCCAGTAGGGCTCACGCAATTCCCGCTTGAGCAACTTGCCCATCGTGTTGCGCGGCAATTCGTCGACGATCGACACTGACTTCGGCCGCTTGTAGGAGGCCAGATGCCCCCGGCAGAAGTCGATGATGGCACTCTCGCTTGCTCGATGACCGGGCTTCAGTTCGCAGAAGGCCTTGACCTGCTCGCCGAACTCGTCATCGGGAATGCCTATGACAGCGACGTCCTGCACGTCGGGATGCTTCAGGATCGCCGCTTCGATCTCCGCAGGGTAGATGTTGACGCCGCCGGCGATAATCATGTCCTTGGCGCGATCGGTGATGAACAGATAGCCGTCGTTATCGAGCATGCCGACATCGCCGACGCGGAAGAAGCCGTCTGCATCAAGCGTGTCGGGACCGAGCGGCTTGGCATTGAGATAGCTGCGGATCGTCGCCGGGGTCCTGATCCAGATCTCGCCGGATTGATTACGCGGCAGTTCCTCTCCATTGGCGTCACGTATGCTGATCTCAACGTGCTTGTGCGGCAGTCCGCTCGAGCCGGGTTTCTTCTCCTGCATCTCGGGCGGAAGGTGGCTGATCATGCCGACTTCGGTCGCGCCGTACCCTTCACCAAGCACGCCGGCACCAAAATATCCGATGATCCACCTCTTCAGCTCGAACGGCACCGGAGCGGCCCCGACCGAGAGCGCGCGTATAGAGGAGACGTCGTAAGCGGCGAGCACTGCGCGCGGCAGTGCAGCCAGGCGTTTGTACATGGTGGGAACACCGACCCAACTGGTGACGCGATGCTGTTCGATCAGCCGTAAGGCGCCTTCCGGATCGAACCGGCGCATCATGATGGTGGGATTGCCGAGCTGGATCGCACCCCACACCTGCGACGGACCGGCACCGTGATGCAGCGGCAGCGTCAGAAGCGACACGCCCCCCGGCTGCCCCCGTCGAGATCGCGCCACGTCGGCCAGATATTCATTGACCTTGGGATCGCTCTGGCGTGCTGTGACGACCCCTTTGGGAAGACCCGTTGTCCCTGATGTGTAGAGGATCAGCGGCGGGCGCCCTTTGCCAAACAACGGTGGTTCGGCAGATGCCCCCAGCAAATCTTCCAATGCAACGAAGCCCTCGGCTTGCTTTCCGATCGAGACAGCGAGCTTGATCGGCAGGCCGGCAAACGCAGGCGCGAGCGCGGCAGGATCGTCGTCGTCGCATACCACGACGGTCGCACCGCTGTTTGACAGGACGTACTGCGTTTCGGTGGGCGTCAACCGCCAATTGAGGCCGAGCAGCGAGCAGCCAAGCTTGCTGATTGCCTCGCCGAGAATAGGCCACTCGATCCGGATCTGGGTACGCACCACGACGATATCGCCGGCGACGACACCCCGGGCCGCAAGGCCATGGGCAAGACGATTTGCCACGTCATTGAGTTCGGCCCAGGTCAGGCGCCGGTCGCCTTCAATAAAGGCGGTCGCGTCGGGCGTCGTCGCGGCCCAATGTTCGACACTTTTCGGCTGCGCGGCGCTCATTTCGCAATACTCCGCTCGAGAGACGAGATGTAATTCTCGCCGAGGCGTTGCAGGTCGATCCGCTCGGGATCGGCCAGCCATTGCGCGACTGATCCGCGCAAGGTTGCGAGAATCAGCACGCCCTGCATGTCGGGATCGATGTCGTCGCGCAGCCGTCCGGCAGCGATACCGGCCCTGATGCCCGCTGCGATCTCCGCGGCAGAGTCGCGATTGACCTGCGCGACGGTTGCCGCGACCGCCGGCGTATTGAGTGCACTGGCGAGCACCGCATGGAACGCGCGAACCAGGGTCGGGCTCTCCAGTGGCCTTCGGAAATAGAGGCGGAACGATTCGATCAGACCCTCGAATCCGGTCGCGCCGCTCGAGCTGGCGCGACGGCGCGCCATGAACGACTCGACGACGAAGACAGCAAGCGCCGACAACAGGTCGTCCTTGGTCCGGAAATAATGCGACGGCAGCCCGCGACTGTAACCTGCCCGCGCGCCGGCTTCGGCCAACGTGACCGCCTCGAACCCGCCTTGAGCCACGATGTCGGCCGCAGCCTCGAGGATTTTGCGCTCAGCCTCGTCGCGGCGCTCGGCCTGCGTACGCCCTTCGCGCTTGGAAGCTTCAGCCCCCTTTTCGGACACACGCCGCGCCACCCGGATCATGCTCACTCCCCACCCGCCGTTAGTTTTCGCTTGTAAACGATCTAGAATAATGTTTGTTGGTCAGTCAACAAGTATTTTAGGGAGAAAGTGATGCGGCCTACCAAGCTATTGAAGTCACATCTATATTCAGAAGCGGGCAGCGATGGACGATCCGGCGATCCGGTTCTCCAGGGCGGTCGCTGCCGTTGCGGCTACGTGTTCTTTCCGATGCAGACTTATGGCTGCGAGCGGTGCGGCAATCACGGCGACGCCCTGACGCCGCAGCAGCTTTCGACGTGCGGGACGCTGCTGGCCTCGGCGACCGTGCATCTCCATGCCGACAAGAACCGGCCCACCCCGTTCACGATCGTCAAGGTTGCGCTTGATGATGGCCCCGTCGTCCGAACGCTGCTGGCCGACGGCTCCGGTGACATTGCACCTGGACAGCGAATGCTGGCGAAGCTGGTGCCCTTGCAGCACGACGACGGTGAAACCGTCTTCGATCTTCGTTTCACCGCAACTTTCTAACATTATCGGAGCTGCACCATGTCGCGCCCTCTCAGTGAACTGCGGCCGGTCTACGTCGTCGGCATCGGGTGGCATCGCTACCAGAATCCAAGTGAAACCCCATACGTCACACTTGGCCTTACCGCCATTCGCGGCGCATTGGCGGACGCACGGATCGAATGGCCCGCGGTCGAGTCGAGTTACATCGCGACCGCCCTGCTCGGCATGGCGTCAGGCCGGCCGATGCTTCGTCATCTCGGCGCGAGCGGCGCGCCGATGCTTCACATCGAGAACGCGTCAGCTTCCGGATCGACTGCGTTCCGGCATGCCTGCATCGAGGTTGCAAGTGGCATCAGCGATATCGCACTCGCGGTCGGCGTCGACAAGCGCAACCCGGTTCGGCGTCCAGCCACCGGGATCGATCATCTCGCCGACGACGCCATCGTGCCGTTTACGCATTTCGCGTTGCTCACCAATGAATATGCGAGCCGTCACAACGTTTCGACCGATGACATCGCGCTCGTCGCGGTGAAGAACCACCGCAATGGCTCGAAGAACCCCAACGCGCAACGTCAGCAGGAAAGGACGCTGGACGAGGTGCTCGGCGGCAAGAAAGTTTCGGGATCGTTGACGGCGCTGCAATGCACGCCCATCGGCGAAGGTGCAGCCGCGGTGATCGTTGCCTCCGACGACGGCATCAGACGTTTCGGTATCAACCCTGATCGTGCCGTTCGCGTCGCCGCGTCCGCCGGCCGCAGCGAACGCGTTTATCCGCCCGGCACCGGTTTTGACGCCGCGCTGACGTGCGAAACCGTGGAGCTCGCGCTCGCAGAAGCAAAACGCGCGCCCGGAGATCTCGACATCATCGAACTGCACGATGCGTTTACAGTGGAGGAATTACACTACATTGAAGGCATCGGCCTTTGCCCGGAAGGCCACGGCGTGGCCATGCTCAAGGAAGGCGCGCTCGACATCGGCGGGCGTTGCGCCGTCAATCCGTCCGGCGGACTAATCGCGATGGGTCACCCGATCGGCCCCACCGGGATCGGCCAGATTGGCGAGATCGCGATGCAGTTGCGGGGCGAAGCGGGACCGCGTCAGCACCGCGACGCACGTATCGGTCTCGCCCATATGGTCGGTGTCGGGGCCGTATGCTACGTGCATTTACTCGAGCGTCGCAGCTGACCGGCAAGTCAAGCGACGCATCTCGTGACGTCATCCAAGCGTCCGCAAGCTGCCATCCCTCAAGGGCCGCTTGTGGTCCAGGGCCGACGTCGATGAACCAAGGATCGCCCGCTTCGATCCGGACGCAGAAGTCTCAAACTCGAGTAATCAGCCTCTAGGGGCGCCGCACCAGATGTTTTGAGCGATCCCGCGCAAACATTTTGACACGTCGGGCAAATCAGCGGCATTATTCCATCATCGCGCTGCTGGCGTAACTACAAGGCCAGCAGCAATCCGGAAAATAGCAACATCGTGAGGATGATCCGCCGGAACGACGCTTCATTGACACGGCGGAAAGCGAAAATCCCCAGCGCCGCGCCGGCAAGCAGTGCCGGAATACTGGCGACGAACTCAACCAAGACCTTCGAAGACAAATCGTTTTGCCACAGCATCAGCACGAGCGCGAAAATCTGCATGGCAGCAATGAAAGGCTGAACCAGCCCGCGCTGCTCCGTTTTTGGCACGCCGTGGATGTCGCACCATATGGTCGGTATTGCACCCGGCATTGCCGTCAACCCGCCGACAAAGCCGCCGCCGAAGCCGATCAATGCATTGCGTCCCACATTCATCTGCAGGCGACGAGAAAGCACCGGCCGGAATAACGTGTAGACTGCATAGCAGGCGATGGCGAGACCAAAGCTCTCTCTGAAGATCCGCGCGTCTGCAGCTTGCAGCAACCAGACGGCGATCGGAACGCCAAGCAATCCGCCGACGACCAATACCGAGCTCTGCTTCCAGCGGATACTTTTTCTCAACGCCCAAAGATTCGCGGCCTGCACGGTGATGCTGCAGGCCATCATCAGCGGGACCGCCTCCAGTGGTGGGAGAACGTGAAGGAGAATCGCGCCGGCCACCGCCGAAAAGGCAAAGCCCGCGAGGCCCGAGACGAAGGCGCCGCAAAACACGGCGATACTGAGCAGGCAGAACGACGCAATGTCGCCCATGAGCGAACCCTCCCGGTGGACGAGATCCTGGAATAACGGCTTGGCGATTAGTCCCCGGACGACAGTCCGGGCGGCTCGGCCGCCGCCCCGGCGTCGGCCTGGCGGGAGGAGGTCAATATCGTGGCCGCAAGGATGTGCAGAATGACAAAGCAGATGGCGATCGTTGCCAGCGGCCTATTCTCGCCCGGTGCCGAAATCTCAAGTTTGCGTTCGGACGACTTTTCACAGAGCGACATTGTCACCTCCTCCAACATCTGACCGAGATTCAAACTGGTGCCACCTATTGTCGATCAGGTGACGATACTGTCGAAGGGTGCGCTCTGCCTGCAGCCGTCGAGAATGGTGCAGCGCTTGAGGGAGGCGCCCAGACGAGCCTTCCTTTCGAGAAGAACTCTCGGAGGCGACAAACGAATTCGCCGAAAATGACGCATCACTCCCGGTTGACGCTCTGCTGTCAAACAAGGGGACGAAGGATGCCGCGATCGACTGAAACATCCTGTGAAACAACAACCCATAGAACACGCGGGTGAGACGCCGGGCCTTTTCTTCCATGCGCATGACACGAACACCTTATGTGAGTGACGGGATGCCGCTGGAAGTATCGAACGGGGCGTCGGGCCGCGCTTTAACGCGAGCTTAACTTGTCCTTATCGTTTCCTTGATTTTTGAACGGTGTCCTTGATTTCGGGCCCGCGAGCCGGTTGAATATCCACCTCGCCGCTCCCGCGAAGGCATTGTTTTGCTGTATTTATTCGACGATTTCGTTCTCGACACCGACCAGCGGGAACTGCGCCGTGACGGATCTCCGATTCCGTTGCAGCCTCAGGTTTTCGACCTCCTCGAGTATCTGATCCGCCACCGAGCCCGGGTGGTGACCAAGGACGATATGATCGGTGCAATTTGGGGCGGTCGCATCGTCTCGGAGTCAGCGCTCACCACCCGCATCAACGCAGCCCGCACGGGAATAGGCGATTCCGGCGAGGCGCAGCGACTAATCAAAACCCTGCCACGCAAAGGCGTGCGCTTTATCGGTACGGTGCGCGAAGCAGCCAATGAGGTCGAGAGCGCGGTCGCCCCCCCGAAGGTCGAGATATCCAGCCTGGTGGTCGGCCGGACAGCCCCCTTCGAGACGATCGACCGGATGACGCGGCACGCATTGTCCGGTCAACGGCAAATGGCCTTTGTCACGGGAGAAGCCGGGATCGGCAAGACGGCCTTCATCGCCAAGGCGATCGAGCGATTGACGGAACAGGGCTTCGACCTGCTCTATGGGCGCTGCACCGAGCGGTTTGGAACGGACGAGGTCTTCCTGCCACTCATCGATGCGCTGGTGAACCGTTATCGGGCGAACGGCCCGGAACTGATTTCCGCCGTTCGCGCGCACGCGCCCACCTGGATATTGCAATTGCCAGGTGCCATCGACGCATCGGAACGCGCGGCTTTCCAGGATGAAGTGTTCGGTGCGACGCGCGAGCGGATGCTGCGGGAGTTTTGCGATCTTCTGGAAGCGCTGAGCGCCGGCCGCCCGTGGGTCCTCGTTCTCGAAGATCTGCATTGGAGCGACTTCGCGACGCTTGACGTGGTGTCACGCTTCGCGCGCGGGAACGGCAAGGCACGCGTGCTGGCCCTTTGCTCCTATCGTCCAGCCGACAGCGCAGCGGACGGGCATCCGATCCGTCGCCTGCATCGTGATCTCGAGATTCATGGATGTTGCAGCGAATTGCGCCTCGATCGATTGTCGCACTCGGAGGTCGAGCGCTATCTCGCATTGCGCTTCGACGACGCGGTATTGGCCTCGAGCCTGTCAAAGCCGGTATACGAGCGGACGCTGGGGCACCCTCTGTTCGTTGCCTCGCTGCTCAAACACCTCATCGACCAGGAGTCGATCGTCGAAATGGACGGCCGATGGCGCCTGTCTTCGCAGGCGGCATTTGCTCAAGATCGTATTCCAGACAGCCTCTTGAACATGATCGGCCATGAGCTCGACCGCCTCACCGACAACGAACGACGTCTGCTCGATGTCGCCAGCGTCGCCGGCGAAGATTTTTCCGCGGCTCTCGTTGCAGCCGGCCTGTCTGATGATGCGATCGACGTTGAAAGGGACATCGAAGCGTTGGTCCGGAAGGATCATATCCTCGTTCGTTCGGGGGTTTCCGAGTGGCCCGATGGAACATATTCCGGCTCCTACGCCTTCCGTCACATTCTCTATCAGAATATCATTTACCAGAATCTGCCGCCGGGGCACCGCGCACAAACGCACAAGCGCTTGGGCAAGAGGCTGGAGCAGGCCCATGCCGGCCGTACCCCTGAAATAGCGCCCGCGCTCGCACTTCACTTTGAGCAGGGTCGCGAATTTCCGAGCGCGTTGCGCTACCTCCGGGAAGCGGCAGAGAGCTCGACGAAACGCCTCGGCCATGCGGAGGCCGCAAGCTATCTCACCCGCGCGCTTGGCATACTCGATCGTTTCGATGCTGCCGACGAATTCTCGGCCCGCGTCGCCCTTCTGCGGCAGCGAAGCTGGGCTCTTCGCTCGTGCGGCGACCTCGTCGGCTCCATCCGTGATCTGCGAGACATGATTGTCTGCGCCGAACAGGCGGGCGAGATCAAGCAACAGCTCAACGGCCTCACGGCTGTGAGCAGTCTCTGCTTGCGCGTGGATCGCCACGCCTGCCTTGAGGCCGCTGAAGACGTATTGTCGCGAAGCCAGGCGCTTGCGGACGACACATTCAAGGCTCTGGTCCAGGGCAGCAGCGCGAGCGTCAACCTGTTCCTCAACGGCTGGCGCAAACAGGACGCCACGCTCTGCGACAGGGCGATCGAGCTAAGTGCGAGTGCCACGAACTATGGCATCCTGATCAGACGCAATGGAATATCCGGTATCGTCGATTGCTGGAGGTCGCGGTACCAGGAGTGCCGCCGCGCCGGCACGGAAGGAAAGCGATTGGCGCGTTTGGCCGGCGACGTTTACACTTTTGTTCTGTTCAACGTTCTTGAATCAATCGCGCTCATTCATCTGGGCGAATGGCGCGAATTGCGACGTGAAATCACGGCCGGCCTCGAGCTGGCCGTCAGGAACGCGAACGGCCCCAGCAGCGCATTGTGCCGGCTGACGCTTGCGTGGTTGCACGTCGAAGCGATGGATTTCGATGGAGCCCGGGAGCTCTGCGAAAGCGTCGACGATAGTCTGCTGGTCGGCGATCAGTCGACGTATTTCCACAAGCGGGCCGTCCTTGCGAAGGCCTATGTCGGCCTGAACGATCCGTCGGGAGCTCGCAGGCAATTTGACGATATTGAGCGCCGCAGGCATGAAGAAGGTATCGACATCGAATTTACCGCCGCGACGCAGGTGTATCATTGCCTCGGCGAATATTACTTGCAGGTTGACGACTTTACGCAGGCTCAGAGCTGTGCCCGCCAGCTCCACGACTATGTGGCATCGGCTCCAGATCTCAATCACCTGGCCCAGGCCCACGGACTGCTCGCGCGTACGGCGCTTGGCTTGGGTGATTCAGCGGAGGCTCGGTTGCACCTGTCCCGCGCGCTGGAGATCGTCGACAATGCCGACTTCCCGATCGCTTCCTGGCGGGTGTACCGCACGGCCGCCGAGATCTTCGCGAAGTACGGAGACGTCGACAGGGCAGCGACGTATCGCTTGCGATTTGTCGAGACCGTCCGAAGGCTCGCGCAAAATTTCGAACCCGAGGATCGCCTGCACAAGAGCTTGCTCGCTGTGTTAGCAACGCGAACAGCGCAACTGGAGGCGATGACCTCGCTGCCGTCGCGGCCCGCTTAGCCATTGCGAAGGGCCTAGATTCGCCAGGAACAAACACTCGGTACGCAAACGGAAACGTCTGTATAATTCGTGGGTCCGGTTCTGGCACCTTTCCGAACCGTAGACGCTGACAATTTGCTCCGTTATCAAGTTGAGCCGACTATTTGTTGGACCGACAGCAGCGGAGATTGCGGAATGACACTCTACACACCGGTCCTGTGGTTTTATGCCGTGATGGTGTCGCTAGTTTTCGGTGCGAGTGTGTACGAAACATTGGTCGTGCATCCCGCGTGGAGCCGAAAGCCGCCAGAATCCTTCCGCGGGTTCGTTGGAGTGCCGGTCAGTCGGATGAATATCCCAGCGTTCTGGGCCCCCGTGGCTCCGCTGTACGCGTTGAGCGCGCTCGCTGCGTTGGGTCTTGCCCTTCGCGCGGGAAGTCAAGGGGTAGCCCTCATCGTTTCTACCGTATGCGCCGTCGCTGCCGTTGCGTGGACCTTGCTGTACTTTCGCCCCACCATCGAACGGTTTCTTGAAGCGGGAGGCGGGAACACTCCAACCGAACGCCTGCAAATCGAGGCTCGCCGCTGGATCCGACTCAATTGGATCCGCGTAGGGCTGGTCGCAATTTCTTGGTGGGGAGCCCTCAGCGCCGTGGCGAGGCACGGATGAATCCGGCTGAGCAGCCCAACAAAAAGGCAAGGGTATCGCCAAAACCCAGCGCCCAGTTTAGCCGCGGTCCACCACAATGAAAACAATGACTTGCCCGACTACAAACTGATTGGGCGCCTCGGCGTCCACCAAAATTCGTTCACGAATATCGACGAACGTGAACAAACACGAATGAGTTTGCGTAAATGGGTACGGCCGGCAAGACGGTCTTCTCGCAGGTACTAACTATTCGGGAAGTGCCTCGAAGACGGACAACGGCGAGGCCGTCTGCAATACGTTTGCAAGCCTGAACCCGGCATCGGCCAATAGTCTTCGGAAATCAGTCTCGGTGCGCTCCCGGCCGCCGGGCGTCATGACCAACATTTCCAGATCCAGAAAAGCATAATCGTATAGCTCAAACGAGGACTTTGACAGTGGCCAAACGGGCTTCGCTACTGCAACAGGAGATTCTGGCCAATGTCCGAAATGGGGTGCCGGCTCAACCGGTCAAAAGCGACGTTTCGGGTATGTCGTCGGTATTTCCGCTTAACCCTCGGACTCGGACATCGTCTGATGCAATTGGCCGATGGCTTGACGTACTTGCCATCAGAAATCCGGCAGAAATCCCGTGAACAAACGTAAATGATCTTGATAGAGAAACGCTGATTTTGTTCGAATTTCCAGCCAGGGTGCTGCGCTCATAACGATCTGGTTGCCGGTTCGAGTCCCGCCGGGCCCAGCAAACATATCAACGACTTACTGACCCGGTTCACATCAATGAACGGACACGCGTGTGCAACGTCGGATAGTCCGAACAGTGCCAAGATCAAGATAGGGATTCTTGCATTGCAGCAGACATCGTCACTCGATCACCTTGTCGGCGCGAGCCAGTAACGCCGGAGGCACCGTGACGCCGAGCGCATTGGCGGTCTTCAGGTTTATCACCAGCTCGAACTTGGTCGGCTGCTCGACCGGGATGTCGGCAATCCTGGCACCGCGAAAGAGCATGGCGGCCTGTCGGATAGTAATCTCTGGAATTTGAGTGATACGCGGTCCGTAGGCGGCGAAGCCGCTTCCCTCCGCCATTTCGGCCCATTGATAGATGGCAGGCAGGCGCAGCGCTGAGACGCGGTCCATAATGAGCTGACCATTGGCGAAGAGCATAGGCGATGCCAAAACGTTGAGCGCCTTGGCCCCAGATGCCCGTGCCATGTCGATCGCTCCTGCGATCTCCTCGCCTTTGGCAACACGGTGAATTGAAAGCTCGACGTTGCTTGCGCGTGCCGCCTCTTGAAGCGCGGCAAGCTTCGCTTCTGCTGTTGCGTTGGAGTCAGCCAGGGCCGCCATGCGGCGAAGCCCCGGCACCGCTTCGATCAGGAGTTCCTGCCGCTTTCCGTCAAGCTCGGTAGCGAGGATACTGACGCCGGTTGTATTGCCATTCGGCCGGGACAGCGAGTCTACTAATCCTTCCCCGACCATATCGTCTGCAACTCCGATGATCGGAATTTCTTTCGTAGCCTGCTGTGCGGCACGAGTTGCCACACTCCCGGCGGCTTCGATGACGTCGACCTGGGCTTTGCCCAGCTCCGCCGCATATTGCGAAATCAGATCAATGTGGAGCCCGAAATCGCGGCGATAAATTGTGAGGTTTTGGCCTTCAATGAAGCCACGGCGGCGTAGTTCGTCGATACGTCGCAATGACACGGGCGTATCCGCAAAGGGCTCCAAGATACCGAAACGATAGATGCGCCCCGCTTCCTGCGCCATCGAAACGAACGGCCATTCCACTATTGCGCCAGCGACCAGCGTGATGAAATCACGGCGTTTCACGGATCTTCCTGCTGTTGTTGAGATGTTCTCAACCGCTACGATGTTATCTCTTTCACGCCGCACGTCATAGCCCGCGCATGTCCGGTTTGGCTCAAAACCGGTCCTGACGAGATTGAAACGAGACTTCCGGTCCGCCCCCAAAGGCGACATGCAGCCGGACCGGGCGCACCAGAAGCGGCCTCTTTCAGCTCATGACCTGGTTCGGAAGAATGAAAAACGGCACATAGATGATCGCGAGCAGCACACCTATCGCCAAACACTGAAACGCAATCACCAACCAGAACAGCGATGGGCTCTCGTATCTCAACAGAACGACACCCAAGCCCATTTGTATTTTCATCGTTCTCAAACTGTTGAACAGCTTGCACGACATCAACACGAACGCGAGGAAGACGGGAAGGAGCATCGTCGCCACCTGCATCGTCGCGCTCCTCCCTGCTCCTTGGTATGCGCTCAACCTGCCGCACCCACGCTCACATCGAGCTGGAGGCCTCATGTTCGTGATGCGTGTCGACCGGCGATGACGCGACCTCCTCCAGAACTTTGGCGAACCTGCCCACGGCCCAGTCAATCTGCGCCTCGTTGATGATCAACGGCGGCGCAAAGCGTATGGTGTTGCGATGGGTGTCCTTTGTCAGCACGCCAGCCGGAATCAGGCGCCTGACGACCGCACCGGCATCTGCCATATTCCGGTACAGTTCGACGCCGGCGAACAGGCCGCGCCCGCGCACCTCGCGAATGAGCGGATTGTCGATCGCGGCGAGCCTGCGCAGCAGATGCGCGCCAACGCTCGTCGCGTGTTCCACCAACCGTTCGTCGATCAAGGTGTCGAGCGCGGCCAGCCCGACGGCCGCCGCGATCGGATTGCCTCCGAACGTGCTGCCGTGATCGCCCGGCGTAAAGACGTCCATGACGTCCCGGCGGGCCAGGAACAACGACACCGGCAGAAGCCCGCCGCCGAGGGCCTTGCCGAGCATCAGTCCGTCAGGCTGCACGCCGTCATGCTGACATGCCAGCAACCGGCCGGTGCGTCCCAGGCCGCTCTGCACCTCGTCGCACAGCAGCAGCACATTGTTGGCCCGGCAGATTCGCGCGACGTCGGACAGATAACCGGGCGGCGGCACGTTGATGCCGCCCTCACCTTGAATGGGTTCGACCAGAAACGCCGCGGTTTCGGCCGTGATCGCGGCGGCCAGCGCGGCCGCGTTGCCGAACGGCACGAGCTTGAAGCCAGCCGGAAACGGCCCGAAGCCATCGCGATATTGGGCCACGGATGAAAAACCGACGATCGAGATGGTGCGGCCGTGGAAGTTGCCTTCCGCGGCGATGATTTCCGCCCGATCGGTTGGCACGCCCTTGACCTTGTAAGCCCATTTGCGGGCCGCCTTGAGCGCCGTCTCCACGGCCTCCGCGCCGCTATTCATCGGCAAAGCCGCGTCCATGCCGGTGAGGTCGCAGGCCCGGGCAAGGAAGGGTCCCAACCGGTCGCTGAAATAGGCCCGCGAAATCGTGTCGAGGCGCTGGGCCTGCTCGGTCAGCGCCTTGACGAGACGCGGATGACAATGGCCGAAACTGACCGCGGAGTAGGCTCCCATCATATCGATGTAGCGACGGCCGCTCTCGTCCCAGACATAAACCCCTTCCCCGCGGACGAGGGTGACCGGTAAGGGCGCATAGTTTCCGGCACCGAAACGGGTTTCAAGGCTGGTATCCATCGCGCGATCACCGCTCATGGCGCGTCCTCCGATCGGGGCACCCCGGTGCTCATGTCGCTACCGCTCCCTTGCATGTAGGACGACGGGAACAAAAAGCGAGGCAGGGATCGCACCCCCGCACCAGAATCATGAGTTCCAGCGCTCCCTGAAAACCGACGTTTGCTGCAGAGGCTGCCCGGGCGCAACAATCCGCTGCGTTCGCGCGCGGTAGCGCCGATCGCGGGAGATCCTGGCTGCCTCTCGATCGACTGGTCACCGACGACGAATTGCAAGCGGCGGGTGGACGATCTATGCTGGGTCCACAACCACGCAGCCGCCCATCGTCGGCGAAGGTCTGCAGGGAAGCCCTCGCGGTGGATGGTTTGCATTTCGCACCGGAGGTAATGTCATGTCCATTGCTCCCACGCTCCAAAAATATCTGGCGGCCGAAAACATCCAGTACGAGCTGATCCCGCACGAAATCAGCATGACGTCCACGCGTACCGCGGAGGCATGCCATATACCCGGCGATCGTCTCGCCAAAGGCATCGTGTTGCGGCGCGACAGCGAATATATGCTGGCCGTCCTGCCCGCATCGCACCACCTGCGCCTGTCGGAACTGAGGACAAAACTCGGTGACAACGTTCACATCGCCGATGCAACCGAGATCGTTCAGCTGTTCGGCGACTGTGCCCACGGCGCGATTCCTGCCGTCGGCAAATGTTACGGGCTCGATATCATCGTCGACGACAGCATCGGAGCCCAGCCGGACATCTATATGGAAGCAGGCGATCACGAGACGCTGCTCCATATGGGTCACGCGCAGTTTTCGCGGCTGACGGCCGATGCACCGCACGGGCGCTTTAGCGCGCACGACTGAGGATTTGTCGACCGCGTCGGAAGCTCGGCATAGGGTGAGCGGCGATCCGGGAATCCGGATCGCGAAATCGCTGTCAATGTTCGGGAAGGTCGCAGCGTAATGATGATTTCGTCTGCGACCTTGAGGAACCGATGCCGTCGCACCCGATCGGGTGTATAGTCGACGGGATGGGGCTGCGTTGCATCAAAGTGCACCTGAAACCCGGAGGTCCGCCATGAAAGTCAAAGACGTAATGCACCGGGGTGTCGACTGGGTCAGCCCCAACACCCCCGTCAGCGAAATCGCAAAATTGATGCGGGAGCAAGACATCGGCTGCATTCCGATCGGGGAGAACGACCGACTGATCGGAATGGTGACCGACCGCGATATCGTCTGCAAAGGGCTCACCAGGAGCGACTTCGATGCGCGCCAAACGATGGCGCGCGATGTGATGACCGACGGCATCCATTGTTGCCGCGAGGACGATGACCTCGCAAAGGCGGTGCATCACATGGAGAAGCTGCAACTCCGCAGGCTGCCCGTGATCAACAAGAGCAAGCGGATGGTGGGCATCGTCAGCCTGGGTGACGTCAGCCATCAGGCGTCCGGTGACTTGCTGTCCGAGTGCGTCAAGAGCGTATCGGCCCATCACTGAACCGCGGCCGGCACGGCTTTCGCGATGGCCGCCAAGCCGCGCGACCTGGCGGCGGCGCGACGCCGCTTTATGTCTCATGCCCGCGGTCGAAATCGTCTTCGAAGCGCAGATGCTTGACGCTGCGGCCACGGCGACGCACGAGTTTCAGGGCCTCCATCCCGATTCTGATATGCATTTCGACATAATTCTCGGTCACCGCGCGATCCGACATTTCAGTCTTCACACCCTCGGGAATCATTGGCTGATCGGACACAAGCAGCAGCGCGCCGGTCGAAATGTGATTGGCGAATCCCGCCGCGAAGATGGTAGCGGTCTCCATGTCGATCGCCATGCTTCGGGTTCGACGCAGCATATCCCTGAAGCGATCATCGTGTTCCCAGACGCGACGATTGGTCGTGTACACCGTACCTGTCCAATAGTCCTGACCGAGATCCCGGATCATCGTCGACACCGCGCGTTGCAGCTGGAACGCGGGCAACGCCGGGACCTCCGGCGGCAGGTAGTCGTTCGAGGTGCCCTCGCCCCGAATGGCTGCGATCGGCAGAATCAAGTCGCCGATCTGATTTTTGCGTTTCAATCCGCCACATTTGCCGAGAAACAATACCGCTTTCGGCGCGATGGCGCTTAGCAGATCCATCACGGTCGCGGCATTCGGGCTTCCCATGCCGAAGTTGATCAGGGTAATTCCGTCGGCCGTCGCGTTGGGCATCGGTCGATCGATGCCCTTTACCAGGCCGCCATGCGCCGTGGCGAACCATTCGACGTAATTGTCGAAGTTGGTCAGGAGAACATATTCCCCGAATTCGGAAAGCGGCGTGCCGGTGTATCGCGGCAGCCAGTTTTCGACGATGTCCTTCTTGTCTTTCATTGCCCTTGGATCCATTTGGAGGCGCGCGACAACATCGCCTGTCAGGCTAACGGATAGAGCCGCTCCCTGTCCAATGGGATACATCCGGTCGAGATGCCGGACGCGTTTTCTTGACGCGAACCGGCTTCCACCCACGGATCAAGTCCGAGGGCATGCTTCGCTCGAAAACGCTCTAGTGGCCGGTGGATGGCCGGTTCATTTTCTCCAAAACGTCGCGCATGGCGTCGAACTCCGTACCGAAGCCTTTCCAATCCCCGGATTTCAATCGCTCCACGGCCTGATTGTAGCGATCGAGCGCCTCGCGCGCCTGGGTTTCCGCCGGACCTGCAGGGGGCATCCTTTCTCTCGTGCTTGAGGCAACCGGAGCGGTACCAGACTCCGTGAACAGCGCTGACAACGCCTCGGCAAGCGTCTCCTTCATCACCACATGTTCACCGTAGGCCGCGATCACACGTTTTAGCTCCGGCAGATGCCCCTGCTCCGCTCGCAGATAGAGCGGCGATACGTAGAGGATTGAGTTCTCGATCGGGATCACAAGCAGGTTGGCACCGCGGATCACCCGCGAGCCCATCTGGTTCCACAGCGTGATTTGCTGGGAGATCTCGGTACTCTGGTTGATCCGCGCTTCGATCTGGAACGGCCCGTAGACGAGCTTCTCTTTCGGAAACTCGTAGACGATCATCTTGCCGTACTCGGACCCGTCGCAGCGCGCGGCCAGCCACGCGATCATGTTGTCACGGCGGCTCGGCACCATCGGGAGCATCAGGAAGAACTCGGCACGCGGCTCTCCGGGCAGCCGCATGATGATGTAATAGGGTGCCATCATCGCGGTGCCGCCGCCGCCCGGCTGGCGCGGAAACTGCCAGAGATCCTCGCGATTATAGAAAACGTCGGCCGCCTCCATGTGGTAGGCCTGGTACAGCCGCGCCTGAATCAGGAACAGGTCCTCCGGATAGCGGATGTGGTTCTGCAAGTCTGCAGGCATGGCCGTGAACAGTTTGAACAGGCTTGGAAAGATGCGCTGGTAGGTCGCTGCAACCGGATCGTTGCCGTCGATCAGATAGAAGTCGACGGTCCCGTTATATGCATCGACGACAATCTTCACCGAATTGCGAATGTAGTTGAGGTCGATGTCCGGCGCGGGCTGCGCAGAGGGGAAATAGGAACTCGTCGTGTAGGCGTCCTGCATCCAGAACATGCGCCCGCTGCTGATAACGAGGTATGGATCATGATCGAGCCTGAGGAACGGCGCGATCGTGCGTACCCGCTCCTGGATGTTGCGCCGGATCATGATCCGGCTGTCGGTCGTGATGTAGCTTGAGAGCAGCAGGTTGGGGTCGTTGAAGTAGTATGCGAACAGCATTCTGTTCGCCAGCGCTCCGATCGGAACACCCCCGGCACCGTCGTAGGCCGCATAGACGTTGTCTTTCCCCTTCGGATAGTCGAACTCCGGTACGCTTCCCTTGACGATGACGTAGCTGTCGCTCTCTTCGCCGTAGTAGATGCGCGGCTCCTGGATCTTGGGACCTCCGTCGGCAACGGGAGGAATATCCCGCAAATAGAAGAACGGCAGGCCTTCAGTGCTCTTGCGGGTGACCGGGCTCATCACCGCGCCGTTGCCGTGGGTAAACAGCACGTGGCGGTTGACCCATGTCTGCGCGTTCGGCGGCAGCAAGGAAGGCCGTAATTCGCGGGCCGAGAGCATCACGCTTTGGTAGGATCCATCGAGCCAGTAACGGTCAACGTCAAGATCATGGAATTTATAGTAGGTGCGGATCTCCTGCAGCTGCGCGTAGGTATCCGACAAGGGCAACCAATCCCACAGCCTGATATTTTCAATCGTCGCCTTGTTGGCTTCCAGGGTGTCGACGGAGAGCTTCTGTTCGGCCGCAAACGGCTTGGCTGAGATCTGATCGAGATTGTATGCCTTCCGGGTGAGTGCGATATTGCGTTCGATGTAGGGCTTCTCGAGCTGCAACTCGCTCGGTTTGACGAAAAACTGCCGGAACAGCACAGGAACTGCACCGGACAGCACAAAGGAGCCGATGGCGACGAGCACGAAGGCGGCGGCAGGAAGCCAGTAGGTACGCACCCGGAGATTCGCCCACGCGGCGAACGCCGCGATAATCGAAAGCCCGAACAGTAGCCACAGAGCGGGTATCCCCACATGGATATCGGTGTAGCTCGCGCCGACCACCACACCGTTGTCGGCATAGAGCAGCAGATAGCGATCGAGAACACAGGACCAGGCCTTCACCGCGAAGAAGATACCGAGCAATGCCGAACCATGAGCGATCACGGTCGGTGATACCGACCGGTGGTGAACGTCGTATTCGATGTCGCCGTGTACCCAGTAGATCGCTCCGGCGAATAGCGCGCCCAGAACGAGCGTCAGCAGCATCCAGTTCTTGATGAGGATATAGACGGGTAGCGAGAAGAGATAGAAGCCGATGTCCTTGTTGTAGAGCGGATCGTCGGCGCCGAACGGCACTTGATAGAAGAACTGCAGGAAGACGCTCCAGTTACCGACCTCCGACGCGGCGACAAACAGCGCGAGCAAACCGCCGCCGCCTGCGATGATCCGGGACCATCGCAGTCGATCGCGCACCAGCGCAAGCAGAGCGGGGGGCGGCGTGCCCGAAGCCTGCCACACCGCGGCGGGTGCAACCTGTGTCGACTGCCGCCGGGCAAAGCGCACCGCGAGCCATCCGTTCAGCCAAAGCGGGAGCGCGGTTGCCGCAAGAACGGCGAAAAAGACGACGACCTTGGCGCCGATGCTCGTCAAAAAAATCTGAAGATAGCCGATCGATGAAAACCACAGCCAGTCGACCAGAAGGTCGCTCGCGAGGCCGAGCAAGCTCAGGCCAATCCCGATGGCGACGGCCACAATGATGAGGCTGACCACGGCGTTTTGCCCGGGCGCCTTCCGTCCGGGTCCGGCGATCCCGATCGTCATGATCCAATAATAGCAGAACCGACGAATGGTTGCCGCCCTATTCACGACGGGACGATGCCTTATCGCAGAGGCCACAGGCGCTTGAAGCTCTCCGCCACCGTGGGACGCATCTCAGAGCAGGCAACGGGATGACCGGCGCGCTCGCGACCGCTTTCCGATCGCACGCGATAGTTGGGCCTTGATCGAGGCCGGAGGGCCAGCTCGAAACTCGTCGGGGTCAGACGCCCCTTGAAATCGAATCTCCCGGATTTTCTGCTCTCTCTCTGAACTCCATAAGAGATTGGACTGCCAAGTGAATTTTGCGTGAGCGAGCCAAACCGTTCGCGGCCCGGTCCGACCGCCGCCACGGCGGCCCGCCAGGGCGATGGGCGCCGCGATCCCGACCTCCTGCGAGTGAAGGATGACTTCGCCCGGCTTGCTGCTAGCGTTCGTCCTTTCGGCGGCTCAAAGGAGCTCTCATTGCCCGGAAGAGACCCGCTTCCCCGCTGCGACTATCGCATGGACCACCAGGCGGCAGACGCTGGCAAGAACTACGACAAGACGTTTGAAGCGGGCTACGGCGCGGCGCTCTGGCAAAGGATCGAGAAACCTCTGCTTGAAAGCTATTTGCGTTCACTCGGCTGGCGTGATGGCTCGCCGAGAATTTTATCGTCGTGTCGCGAAAGCGATCGACCGGAGGGCGCCGTTAGCCAACCGCCGGGCGCACGTCGCTAGCGTCGCTACAGCGACGCGCCGACGGCAATCCAGATCGCAAGAGCAATGCACCAGACGATAGCTGTATATGACAGAGCAACGCGCATTTGCTTACCTGTTCGAACGACGTGAAGCCAGCACGGATGCACAATAACGCCAGTTTGCGTTTACCCGATTCTGGCCCGCGCGCGAATACCTCCAACGAGGTACTTCGGCTGCTCTGCATCCAGCAGAACAAGTTGGTGTGCTAGAATAGCGCCGGTATTGAATCGATTGCCGCGTGGAATGGCACAATGAAGCCCGCACTTTCCATTGGCGTTCGCGTTCGGATGAGCGCACTTGGTGCGTTACGCTGTTCACGTCTGGCAGAAAAAACCGGAACAATCGTCGGAGGGAGCGTCTACGTTAACAGCGTCAGCGTCCTGTTCGACGGAAACAAATCGCCGACCACAATTCATCGTGAATACGTTGAAGCGTTGCTTCCCGCCATGGACACGACACGGGATCGCTAGGCGACGCCGCGCTGAAAACCAGAATTCACCGCCGCATACTGCGCGATACAGCGCCGGCGTTCGACGGCCCTTTCCGTTCCTGCCCGCACCTAGTCCGACCAGATGAGCCCTTCCGGTTTGTCCTCCGATGGAATCCCGCGCTCGTTCAGCGAAATTGCCAGCGCCGCGAGCATGGTCCGGTTGGAGATTTCGAGCTTCTGAAAGATGTGATGGAGATGCACCTTGATAGTGCCGTCAGTGATGTCCAGCCGTCGCCCGATTTCCTTGTTCGACAACCCCTCGGACACCAAAAGCATGATCTGCTGCTCGCGCTCCGTCAGCCCCGCCAGCGCATTCTCCGCGATCGTACCTTGCTCACGAGCTGCCGCTCGCTCCGATGAAGGCGACAGTGAAGGCGACGGCAATAGCTGTCGACCCGCCGCGATCTGGCGCAACGACTGCACCAGAACTTCAGGCGTCACTTCCTTTGAAATAACGCTGTGGCCATTCGCCGCAGTCGCCATCATCACCCGCGCGAGTTCTTGATCGGATGCGGTGAAAACGACTGGCCGCGTGGGAAGACCTTCGGAATTGATGATGGAAAGGATGTTCAGCCAGGTCACGTCGGACATCGAGGCATCGAGGATGGCGATATCCGGCGCAAACTTCCGAAGCGCTTCGACACAACTTGCACCGTCGCTGCAACGTGCCACGATATTGAAGTCGGAGTGGTCCCTGAGCGCGCTGCTCAAACCACGCAGAACAATGGGATGGCGGTCTGCAATCACGACGCTGGCACGACGCATGGGCCGGTCCTCAGCCTGTCGCCCCTAACAACACAAACCCCGCGCGGCTCCGCTTGTTTCATGTCTAATCTAAACAGGTTCGAAACAATTTTCTATCAATTCATGCCGCGGCGCACAAAAACGGTTAACGCGCGTCCTACCGTTCTGAAGTTCCCTCGCAACGACACGTTGCACTTAGGTACCGACATCCTTCCGGCGCGAACGAACGTTCTATAACGAAAGGTATATAGGGATACGGGCAATTCAACTCTAAAATTCCACAAAAGCGTCATATTTTCTGAGCCCTCGCGATCTGCCTACCCGACATCCCGCGAACGAAGGAAAGCAAGGTTCACAAATTCGAGGTTCCTTGAAATCCGCCAACGAAAACCCTGTGAACGAAGGAGCGCAGACTGACTGACCAAGCCCAACTGGTAGGAGTTAGTAGGAATTTAATTGCGTAGGGCCTGGAGAGAGTAATCAGGGGCCAGGAGAGTAAAATGTCTAGGCAACAATCTTTTTCAACGGTTCTCATTGGAAGATGTGTTTTAATCAGGGAAGGAATAGGCAGAATCCTGCGGGCAGCAAATATTCGCACCTCGGCTTCAGTATCGTGCGCTGATGATTTGCCGCCGGGCAAGCTCCTACGCCACCAATTGCTGTTTCTCATTGTCCACGCCGGCGATGATATCGACGTCGCCCTTGAACAGATCGAACTGTTGCGGGACAACCATCCGGGCGGGCGCATTGCAATCGTGGCCGATCACTATCGGCTAGACGACGTGGCGTCTGCATTTCGAGTAGGCGTCAACGGCTATTTCGTCGACGTCATGACGTGCGATCTATTCACCAAATCTGTTGAACTGGTGGCGATGGGGGAAACGATCTTTCCGCCAGCATTTCTGACATTCGCTCTCGCTCCCGAACGCCTTCTCGTCGCTGAGGCGGCGCGGCGCGACGAAACTGCGCTGATGCTCTCCAGGGCCAAGGACACGATCGCGCCGCAGCTTTCTCCGCGGGAACAATCGATTTTGCAATGCCTGATCGAGGGCAACTCCAACAAGGGCATCGCGCGAAAGATCAATATCGCCGAGGCGACGGTAAAGGTTCACGTCAAGGCGATCTTGCGCAAGATCCGGGTGCAGAACCGGACACAGGCGGCGATTTGGGGGATGAACAACGGATCACCACGACCGGCAAACGACAGCTTTTCGCCCTCAACCGCCAAGGTGACCAAGGGACTCCCAAAGCCCCTCGAGGTGATCTCCGAAATCAGGCAAATCGAGGCACCGGTACCGCTAGGCGTGATCAATCACGAAGCAAATCACGTTGCGGTGTCCGATCGCCTGATCCGCGAGGGCATCAACCGAAGGACTCATGGAACGGTACGGTCCGGCAAATAACCGGCGGTCGCGGCGTTCCGGTCACTTTCTTCACCGGCGGCAGCAGGATTTGAACGTGAGTAAGTCGCGACTATTAATGGTCACCGGATTGCTGTGCGTTCTGCCCGAGCTCTTGCCGACTCTCGACGCCGCGCAAGCCTACGAGGCGTCGGCGACGACGCGTGTCGCCATGACGCCGTCAATACCCTATCCCGGCTATCTTCAACCGGTGACTGACGCGGCCTTTGGGACTTTGACGGACCCAGGCCGGCAGATGCTGAGCGGGCTCTCTTGCAAGTCAGCTTATTGCACACTGATGATCTGCGTGTCCGGCAGTGAAGTTTACACACCGGCGGTTCGGTCGCAGATTTCGTCGCGCGCCTGTCGTGGCTGGAGCCAACAATGCTGAGATCATCAACGCAGCAATAACTCGCCATGACAGCTGGAGGGTGTACCATGCTCAACGTTCGATCGGCCTTAAGGGAGACGGCCTTGTTCGCCGGGCGCGCGTCGCACCTTGGCAAGAAGCGCGATGCGAGATCATTCCTGCTTGCCGCCGCTCTCCTGTGTTCGATCACGCCAGCAAAGGCCGAATATAAGTTGCATGTGGGAGACGTGATCGAGATCTCCCTGGCCAGGCTCCCGGAACTCAAGCAACGCGTTCGCATTCAACTGGATGGAACTATCTCGTTCCCGCTGCTGGGGACGCCGCAAGTCGCGGGCCTGTCGCCGGCGGAGGCGCAGGCCAGGGTGCAGGCCCTGCTCGCGGCCAAGGTCTTTCGGCAACGAACGTCGGACGGACGTGAGAACTCGGTGACGATCGAGCCCGATGAGGTCACCGCAACGATCGTCGAATACCGGCCAATCTACATCAATGGAGATGTCTCCAGGCCCGGCGAACAGGCCTATCGCCCGCTCATGACGGTACGGCAGGCCATCGCCCTGTCGGGCGGTTATGACGTCGTGCGCCTGAGAATGAACAACCCGATCCTGGAAACTGCAGACCTGCAGGCCGAGTACGAGTCGCTTTGGACCGAATACGCCAGGGAACAGGCGCATGTATGGCGCCTCCAGCGCGAACTCGGACAGGGGACTACGGTTGACCAGAAGGCCTTGCTCGACGTGCCGGTTGCCCGGTCGACGGTGCTGGCGATCGTCAACGTTGAGGCTGAGCATCTCAAGACCCGCCAGGCAGACGAGAAGGCTGAAAGAACATTCCTTGAGCGCGGCATCGTTCAGGCTGATGAACAGATCCATGTCCTTTCGGAGCAGCTAAAGACCGAAGACCAGGGAGCCCAGGCCGATATCGAAGAGCTGGACCGGGCCAAGGAACTCTTCAACCGAGGTACCTTGACAGCGGTTCGCGTCAGCGACGCACGTCGCGCAATGCTGCTGTCATCTACCCGTAAGCTGCAGACCACCGCACAACTGATGCAGACCAAGCGGCAACGGGATGATTTTTCGCGACAGATCGAGCGGTTCGACGGCCAGCGCAGGAGCGATGTGCTCCGGGAGCTGCAGGACGCTACTCTGGCTCTCAGCAAAATCCGCTTCAAGCTGCAGAGCACCGGCGAAAAGCTTCAATATACCGCCCTCGCCAAGTCACAGCTTGCACGCGGATTTGGCAACAAGCCCGCGATAACGATTGTCAGAAACGGCGCCAAGGGCAGTGAAAATCTGATCGCGAACGAGGAATTCGAACTTCAGCCGGGTGATGTCGTCGAGGTTGCCTTGCGGGATGCTCCAAGCGCAGATCTGAGCGGTCAATAGCGTCGAACAGAGAATGCTGCTGATCCCAGGCTGAACCAACAACGACCACCCTCCATCAGGCCAAGGCTTGCGTACGCTCCGAGGCTATCTCTCTCGCAACACTTCCTGGTTATATCGCATCAGAGGCGAAAGCAGATAACTGATGATCCGCCGCGAGCCGGTCTTGATCTCGACCGTCACCGCCATTCCGGGCGACAGCTGGACGGGGCGCCCCTCGATCTCCATCCCGCTTCGGTCGAGGCTCACGCGCGCAGCATAGACGAGTTCCTGGCCCTTGGGTTCACTCGACGCGCTCTCCGCGCCGACGGGCTGGTCCCTCGCCTTGTCCTCATGTCTGTCGCGCGTGATGGCATCGCGCGAAATGCTGAGCACCCGGCCATGCAGCAGCCCGTAGCGGGTGAAATTGAAGGTATCGATCTTGATTGCGGCGTCCTGTCCGGGGACGACGAAGCCGATGTCACGGTTCAACACCATCGCCTCGATCTCGAGATTGGGGTCGAGCGACACTACGGCTGCGAGCGCCTGAGCCGGCGTAACCACGCCTCCGATCGTGTGCACCGCCAATTGTTGCACGACGCCGTCAACGGGTGCTCTGAGGACCTGCTGCTTCGCCTTCTGTTCTCCCTTAATCACGTCTTGGGCGAGACCCGCGGCCCGCTGCTCTGCTTTGGCGAGATCATCGTAGAGCGTGCGGCGGTACTCCGCTTCCACTTTGAACCTGGCCTGAGTGAGCCCTGCCACCGCGGCCTCGGCCTCACGCAGCCGGCTCTGCTGAACAAGGACGTCATGCTGCTGGCCGACAAGGTCCTGAAAATCGGTGAGATAGGTTATCTTGGAACCGATCTCCTTGTCGTAGAGATATTTGCGTACGTCCACTCGCTCCTGCAGCAGCGGGATCGTTGCGCGGAGCTTGCCGATCGTCGCCGCAATCGTCTCGCGTTCCGCGTCCTTCTGCGCCAGTTGACGGTCGATTTCCGCCAGTTTCGCGGCATGTTCGGCCGTCTGGCTTGCCAGAAACTGACGATGCATCTCGACCTGTTCCTGGCTGGCGCCCGCTGGCGGTGTGAAGTCGCCGAACGGCTTGCCGCCCGTCGCAAGCGCCGCCCGCGAGCGCGCAATGTCGAGCCGGGCGACGATCAAATCGCCTTTCAAATGTTCAAGTTCGGCGACATTGATGGTCGGATCCAGTTCGATCAGCACATCCCCGGCCTTGACCGTTGCGCCATCGCGCACGTGAATCGCGCGTACCACCCCTGTTTCTGCCGGCTGGATCACCTTGGTTCGTCCATTTACGATAATCTTCCCCGGTGCGGTCGCGACAACGTCGACCTTGCCCAGCGACGCCCACGCCAGCGCCGCGCAAAACAGCGAGATGATGGTCAAGCCAATGGCGCGGCCGACCGGCGAAGGCGGCGTCTCGACCACCTCGAGCGCGGCCGGGAGAAAGGCCGTCTCGTAGTCGTGATGCCGTTGCGGCCGACCCGGGAACTTGATGATTTTCTTAGCGACCGTCATTGCCACCCGCCTGCAGCAAATGGAGGTTGGCATAGCGCCCATTGGAACGGATCAGTTCGTCGTGGGTGCCGTCCTCGACGACGCGGCCACGCTCGATGGTGATGATGCGGTTGGCCCGGCGTACCGCGGAAAGCCGGTGAGCGATAACGAAAACGGTGCGGCCTTCACAGATCCGACGCATGTTATCCTGGATGACGCGCTCACTCTCGTAATCGAGCGCGCTCGTGGCTTCGTCGAAGATCAGGATACGGGGGTCGGTCACCAGGGCGCGGGCAATCGCGATGCGTTGTCGTTGACCGCCCGAAAGGCTGCACCCTCGCTCGCCGACGATCGTGTCATATCCCTCGGGAAGTTCGAGAATGAACTCATGCCCGCCGGCCAAGGCGGCTGCATCGACGATCCGTTGCATGGACATCGCGGGATCTGCCAGCGCGATGTTCTCGGCGACGGTTCGATTGAAAAGCACGTCTTCCTGCAAGACAATGCCCACCTGTCGCCGCAGCCAGGCGGCATCGGTCATCGCAAGATCGACACCATCGATGAGGACGCGGCCAGTCTCCGGCAAATAGAGGCGCTCAAGGAGCTTCGCGAGCGTGCTCTTGCCCGAGCCCGACGGGCCGACAATGCCGACGATCTGCCCGGCCGGAACGTGGAAGCTGACGTCGTGCAGGATTTCCGGTCCATCGACGCGGTAGCGAAACCCGACGTGGTCGAACGTAACAGCACCGCGGATCGGGGGGAGCACGGCACGACCGACGCCGATCGCGGGCTCCGGGCGGGTGTTGAGGATATCCCCCAGCCTCTCGATCGAGAGGCGGGCCTGGTGAAAGTCCTGCCAGATCTGAGCGATGCGCAGAACCGGCATACTCACCCGGTTCGCCAGCATGTTGAAGGCCACCAATTCGCCGACAGTAAGACTGCCTTCGATCACGAGCTTCGCACCGAGAAACAAAATGGCGACCGTGACCAGGTGATTTACCAGTTGAACGGCCTGGCTGGTGACATTACCGAGGCTGATGACGCGGAAGCTTGCGGACACATAACCGGCCAGCTGCTCCTCCCAACGCCGGCTCATCTGCGGCTCAACCGCCAACGCTTTCAACGTCTGGACGCCGGTGACGCTTTCCACCAGAAACGCCTGGTTCTCCGCGCCGCGCCGGAACTTTTCATCCAGCCGGCTGCGGAAAAGCGGAGTGGCGATCGCTGAAATACCGATATAGAAAGGGAACGCGCCGAGAACGACGAGCGTCAGCACGGGCGAGTAGATGAACATCACCGCAAGGAACACGGCCGTAAACAGAAAATCGATGACAAACGTCAGCGCCGAGCTTGTCAGGAAGTTACGGATATTCTCAAGCTCATGGACGCGGGCAACGGAGTCGCCGACACGGCGGGTCTGAAAATAGATGAGTGGCAGCGCCACCAGATGGCGATATAGACGCGCACCAAGCTCGACGTCGATGCGGTTTGTCGTGTGGGAAAAGAGGTAGGTGCGCAAGGCGCCGAGCGTTGCTTCGAAGACTGCGATCACCGCAAGACCCAGGACCAGGACTTCGAGCGTGCTCAATCCACGATGCACGAGAACCTTGTCGATAATGACCTGGAAGAATAGCGGGCTGACAAGCGCGAAGACCTGCAGAAAAAACGAGGCGATCAGCACCTCGCCCAACAGATGGCGATATTTCTGAATGGCGCCGAGGAACCAGGTGATGTCGAACCGGCGGGAAAGATCGGAGAGCGGGGCGCGGCGCGCCATCAGGACCAGACGACCGTCCCAGAGCTCCTCGAATTCGGCACGCGTTAGCTGGAGCGGGCGGGGCGCCGAGGGACGCTGAACCAACACCTCGTCGCCCTCCGCCCTGCCAAGCAGGAGAAAGCCGCCATCATTGAGGGCCGCGATCGCCGGCAAGGGCACGCGGGCAAGACGCGCCCAGTTCGTATTGATCGTACGTGCTTTAAGTCCGAACTCCTTCGCGCACCGAAGCATCTCCGTGATGCCGACACGCCGCGTGCCCAAACGGTGACGAAGCTGCTCCTCCTCAGCGGCGACACCGTGCAGTCTGAGCAGCAAGACAAGGGCGAAAAGCCCGGTTTCCTCCTGCGACGTCATCTGCTGGCCTTCCTGTGTGCGAGCGGGCTGGAGAACGGTGATCTATCGCGCCGCATCCGTCCGCATCGTTTCTCTCCACTTCGTCCAGTGATCAGAGCTCAGCACTGTGGTCTGGTCAGAAACTCCTGATCCCCGGGCCACGCTTGCTGCGGAGCCGGCCAGGAGGTCTGGCACACGCCGGCCGCGCCCCCGCAGGATCGGGCAGCCATATACTGATCGAGCAACCCTGCGAGCGTGGCGTATGGCGACGGTGCCGGGCCGCCTGCCGGCGCGTGATCGAGCGACCTGAAATCCGGAACCGCAAGGGCCGGATTGTTCGATAAGATCGATTGCTGCGGGCTCGATGTGATCACCGGGGGATCGGTGACGACGATGGTTTGCACCGCCGAGGTTGCCGCTTCACCTGACGTCGTATTGCTCGCCGCGAGGGTAAGGTTGTTCACCGGGTGATCGGAACCAGTATACGACGAATGCAGTGTCAGGCCGCTGTTGACCTCGGCGGCGCTCAAGGTGACCGAACTGCCGCTGAAGATTGACTGATCAAGATTGTCGGTGATCGTCTCGTAGCTGGTCAGCCCGCCGATCGTCACAGACACTGCGTCATCCGCATCGACCGGTGTGACCTGGACGCCCAACGGAACGGAGCCTCCCGCGGCAACAGTCAGCGCCGTATTGCTGATCGTAAGCGTCGGCGCCTCCGCCAGGGGTTTGACCTCGATCTGGGCGACGGATGTCTGCCACCAGCTATTGGCGACATACTCATTCGACACCCAGAACGAATGCGAATTCGCGGGATCGGCGATCGCCGTGGAATAATTGCCCCACGGTTGCACACTAGCGCCGTCGCCCGAGTTGAAGAAGCCGGTGCTCGCCTGATACAGGATGGGGGCGCTGAACGAACCGGGCGGATCGCCGCTCTTCTGATAGGCATAATAGTCGCCCGGATACATGTTCGGGCCGCTGGCGGTGAAATTGATGATGACGTCCCCTGCCCCGTCGACGGCGATCGAGCCGTTGAAGGTCGCGACATTGCTGCCGAGCGAGGTGCCGGAAATGTCGCCCTGCGCCACCAGGGTTGGGCTGTTCGGATTGCTGACATCGATCTTGAACCAGTGCACCAGCGGCACGCTGGATCCGATCGGCTTCTCCTCGGCGACGCCGTAGAGGAAGCCATTCGCGTAAACTAGGCTACGGGCTCGCCTATCGCCGGCGTCGAGCAGGAGGCTCGTTCCCAGTTGCTGGGCCGTATAGGAGCCGCCCTGATCGATATTGCCGAGCCCAATGGTGCTGATGGGCCCGAACGTGTTGGTGGCCGCGTCGTAGGTCTGCAGCGTGAGGACGATCTGGCTGCCGCTGCGGTAGTCGCTTGCGTAATAGGCTTTTCCATTGCTGCCGGCCACGACGGCGAAGGTGCCCTGGCTTGACGGAAGGAGTTCGCTCGCGGTGACGGTCGGCGTACCGCCGTTATAGATGCCGCCGCCCGCGCCGGCCGTATCGCCGATGACCCAGCATTCCGTTCCGGGGGAGCCGGAGACGTTGACGTTGTACTGGGTCGCAGTGATGTAGATGTTCGTGCCATCGACCGACAGCGTCGGGCTGTCGGCCGAGGTCAACTGACCGTTGATTGTGAGCGACGTGTTCAGCGCAGCGAAATACCAGCCATCATTGGGATTGGAGTCCTTGGACACAGCAATGTCGATAGTGCTGATAGTGCGGCCCGACGCACTGTTGTCCATGATCGCGATGTAGCGCTGATTGACGCTGTCATACACACAGCGCGGATGGTGCAGCGAGGTGTCCGCCGCTGCCCCGAGCGGGGCGTAGAAGTTGTATACCGATTGCAGGGTTGGCGATGCGCCGGCGAGGTTCGTCCATTCGATCCGCGACGCTTCCATCATGACGACGTAGTTCGATCCCACCGCGAGACCGTTGTTCGGTGGATAGGTGCTTGAGGAAGGGCCAGAGAACAGTGTGTCAATCTCCGATGAACTCGGCGTGGTCGTTATTGTTAAGGCATAGGCAGCCGACAAAGCGCTGGCGTCTCCCGCAGCATCGACAGCCTTCGCCGTAACGTTATGCGTTCCGCTCGCAAGCGTTGAGGTCGTGATGCTGAACGCGCCGGTTGTGGCATTCGCGAGGCCCGTGCCCAGCACGGTGGTGCCATTGGTGTCGTACAGCGTCACCGTATTGCCAGGTTCGGCATTACCGTCGATTTTGACTTGCGTGAAGTTGGTGATGCCGTCGCCCTGCGTGCCGCTGTCGGTGGACGGATCGAGCGAGAGGCCGGTCGGCGCCGGCGGCGGGTCCGTATCGATAGTGAGCTGATCGGCGGCCGACGCCACGCTGGTATTTCCGGCGGGGTCGCTCGCCTTCGCGCTGATGCTGTGCGTGCCGTCCGCAAGCGCCGAAGTCGTGATGCTGAATGCACCGGTCGTGGCATTGGCCGTTCCGGTGCCGAGCACGGTGATCCCGTCGGTGTCGTACAGCGTCACCGTATTACCGGGCTCCGCGGTGCCGTCGATCTTCGCTTGCGAGAAGTTGGTGATCCCGTCGCCCACCGCGCCGCTGTCGGTCGTGGCATCGAGCGCGAGCCCGGTCGGCACCGGCGGCGCGTCCGTATCGATGGTGACCTGATAGGCGGTTGACGCCACGCTGGTATTTCCGATTCCGTCTGTCGCCCTCGCACTGATGCTGTGCGCGCCGTCCGCAAGCACCGAGGTTGTGATGCTGAATGCTCCGGTCGTGGCATTGGCCGTTCCGGTCCCAAGCACGGTGGTGCCGTTGGTATCGTACAAGGTAACGCTGCTGCCAGCTTGGGCGGTGCCGTCAATCTTGACCTGCGCAAAGCTGGTGATCCCGTCGCCTACCACGCCGCTGTCCGTCGTCGCGTCAAGCGACAGGCCGGTAGGGGCTGGTGGCGCGTTGGTAGTAATGGTTAAGGCATAGGCAGCCGACAAAGCGCTGGCGTCTCCCGCAGCATCGACAGCCTTCGCCGTAACGTTATGCGTTCCGCTCGCAAGCATTGAGGTCGTGATGCTGAACGCGCCGGTTGTGGCATTCGCGAGGCCCGTGCCCAGCACGGTGGTGCCATCGGTGTCGTACAGCGTCACCGTATTGCCAGGTTCGGCATTACCGTCGATTTTGACTTGCGTGAAGTTGGTGATGCCGTCGCCCTGCGTGCCGCTGTCGGTGGACGGATCGAGCGAGAGGCCGGTCGGCGCCGGCGGCGGGTCCGTATCGATAGTGAGCTGATCGGCGGCCGACGCCACGCTGGTATTTCCGGCGGGGTCGCTCGCCTTCGCGCTGATGCTGTGCGTGCCGTCCGCAAGCGCCGAAGTCGTGATGCTGAATGCACCGGTCGTGGCATTGGCCGTTCCGGTGCCGAGCACGGTGATCCCGTCGGTGTCGTACAGCGTCACCGTATTACCGGGCTCCGCGGTGCCGTCGATCTTCGCTTGCGAGAAGTTGGTGATCCCGTCGCCCACCGCGCCGCTGTCGGTCGTGGCATCGAGCGCGAGCCCGGTCGGCACCGGCGGCGCTGTTGTATCGATTTGCAGAATACCGGCCGGATTGTAGTTGGTGGCGCCCGACAGGTCGGCGGCGTTGCCAACTCCGCCCCGGATGGTCGCGCCGTTCAGGTTCAGGGCCGACACAATCAGGTCCGATGTATTCTGACCGGAAGCGACGGTATAATTGAAGGTTAGCGCGCTGGTGCCAGACCCCCCGGAATACGTGGCGCTGCCGCCATCGTTGAGCGCGAGCGTCGGTAAGCCCGCCGTGGTGTCGACCGTGACAGCTGAGCTGAAATTGACAGTCAGCGTGACCACCTTGCCCGCGTTCAAATCGCCGCTGCCACCAATGATGCCGGGGCCGGAGGTCACGATCGACGCTACCGTGGTTGAGCCGGAGGACTTAACCCCGATCTGGGCGACCGAGGTCTGCCACCAGCCATTGGCGACATATTCGTTGGAAATCCAGAATGTATTCGGATTGTTGGGATCGGCGATCGCCGTAGAATAGATGCCCCAGCGCTGGACGCTGGATCCGTTGCCGGAGTTGAAGAAGCCGCTGCTCGCCTGATACTGGATCGGTGCACTGAACGAACCGACTGGATCGGTGGCGCCCTGGAAGACGTAGTAGTCCGATGGATACATGTTCGGACCACTGGCGGTGAAATTGATGATGACGTCCCCTGCCCCGTCGACGGCGATCGAGCCGTTGAAGGTCGCGACATTGCTGCCGAGCGAGGTGCCGGAAATGTCGCCCTGCGCCACCAGGGTGGGGCTGCTGGGATTGCTGATGTCGATCTTGAACCAGTGCACCAGCGGCACGCTGGATCCGATCGGCTTCTCCTCGGTGAGGCCATAGAGAAAGCCGTTGGCGTAGACGAGGTTCTGGATCCGCTTGTCGCCGGCATCCAGCAGAAGGCTCGTTCCCAGTTGCTGGGCCGTATAGGAGCCGCCCTGATCGATATTGCCGAGCCCGATGGTGCTGATGGGCCCGAACGTACTGGTGGCGACGTCATAGGTCTGCAGCGCAACGACGATCTGGCTGCCGTTGGAATAGCTCGAGGCATAGTAGGTCTTGCCGTTGTTACCGGCCACGACCGAGAAAACGCCCTGGCTGGACGGGATGAGCTGGTTCGCGGTGACGGTCAGCGTACCGCCATTGTAGATGCCGCCACCAGGGCCCGCGGTATCACCGATGACCCAGCATTCCGTTCCGGCGGAACCCTGCGTCGCCGTGATGTAGATATTAGTGCCGTCGACCGACAGCATCGGGCGGTCCGAAGCGGTCAACTGGTTATTGATCGTCAGTGCCGTGTTCAACGATGCAAAATACCAGCCGTCGTTCGGATTGGAGTCCTTGGAAATCGCCATGTCGATGGCGCTGACGCCGCCGGACGCGCCATATTCCATGATCACGATGTAGCGCTGATTGATGGGGTCGTACGCGCAGCGCTGATCGTACAAGCCACCCGTCGGCGAGAGCGACGAGAAGAAATTGTAGGTCGACTGCAGCACTGGCGATCCGCCGGCAAGATTCGTCCATTCGATCCGCGACCCCTCCACCATGACGACATTGCTTGGCCCCACGGCAAGGCCATTATGCGGTGGATAGGTGCTCGTGACGGAAGGGCCGGAGAATTCAGTGTCGATTTGTGAGGATGAGGTCCCTGGAGGATCTGTAACGACGATCGTTTGCGCTGCCGACGTTGCCGCTTCACCCGACGTCGTATTGCTCGCCGCGAGATTGAGATTGTTTACCGGGTGGTCCGAACCAGTATACGATGAATGTAATGTCAGGCCGCTGTTGACCTCGGCAGCGCTCAAGGTGACCGAACTGCCGCTGAAGATGGACTGATCAAGATTATCGGTGATCGTCTCGTAACTGGTCAACCCGCTGATCGTGACAGACACCACGTCATCCGCGTCGATGGGCGTGACCTGGACGCCTAGCGGGACGGAGCCTCCCGCGGAAACGGTCAGCGCCGCATTGCTGATCGTAAGCGTCGGCGCCTCCGCCACGTCGACCCCGACCTGGGCAACCGACGTTTGCCACCAGCCATTGGCGACATATTCGTTGGAAATCCAGAATGTATTCGGATTGTTGGGATCGGCGATCGCCGTAGAATAGATGCCCCAGCGCTGGACGCTGGATCCGTTGCCGGAGTTGAAGAAGCCGCTGCTCGCCTGATACTGGATCGGTGCACTGAACGAACCGACTGGATCGGTGGCGCCCTGGAAGACGTAGTAGTCCGATGGATACATGTTCGGACCACTGGCGGTGAAATTGATGATGACGTCCCCTGCCCCGTCGACGGCGATCGAGCCGTTGAAGGTCGCGACATTGCTGCCGAGCGAGGTGCCGGAAATGTCGCCCTGCGCCACCAGGGTGGGGCTGCTGGGATTGCTGATGTCGATCTTGAACCAGTGCACCAGCGGCACGCTGGATCCGATCGGCTTCTCCTCGGTGAGGCCATAGAGAAAGCCGTTGGCGTAGACGAGGTTCTGGATCCGCTTGTCGCCGGCATCCAGCAGAAGGCTCGTTCCCAGTTGCTGGGCCGTATAGGAGCCGCCCTGATCGATATTGCCGAGCCCGATGGTGCTGATGGGCCCGAACGTACTGGTGGCGACGTCATAGGTCTGCAGCGCAACGACGATCTGGCTGCCGTTGGAATAGCTCGAGGCATAGTAGGTCTTGCCGTTGTTACCGGCCACGACCGAGAAAACGCCCTGGCTGGACGGGATGAGCTGGTTCGCGGTGACGGTCAGCGTACCGCCATTGTAGATGCCGCCACCAGGGCCCGCGGTATCACCGATGACCCAGCATTCCGTTCCGGCGGAACCCTGCGTCGCCGTGATGTAGATATTAGTGCCGTCGACCGACAGCATCGGGCGGTCCGAAGCGGTCAACTGGTTATTGATCGTCAGTGCCGTGTTCAACGATGCAAAATACCAGCCGTCGTTCGGATTGGAGTCCTTGGAAATCGCCATGTCGATGGCGCTGACGCCGCCGGACGCGCCATATTCCATGATCACGATGTAGCGCTGATTGATGGGGTCGTACGCACAGCGCTGATCATACAAGCCGCCCGTCGGCGAGAGCGACGAGAAGAAATTGTAGGTCGACTGCAGCACTGGCGATCCGCCGGCAAGATTCGTCCATTCGATCCGCGACCCCTCCACCATGACGATGTTGCTTGGCCCCACGGCAAGACCATTATGCGGCGGATAGGTCGACGTAACGGAAGGGCCGGAGAATTGCGTGCCGATCTCCGAGCTGCTCGCTGCACTTGTCTCCGTCACTGCATAGGCGATGGACGCCGGACCGGTATTGCCGGCTGCGTCCGTTGCCCTCGCGGTGATGCTGTGAGTTCCGCTCGACAGGACCGATGTCGTGATGCTGAATGCGCCGGTTGTGGCGTTGGCAATGCCCGAGCCGAGCACCGTCGTGCCATTACTGTCGTACAAGGTCACCGAGCTACCGGCCTCGGCCGTGCCGTCAATTTTGACTTGTGTAAAGTTGGTGATCCCGTCACCCAGCGTGCCGCTGTCCGTTGTGCTATCCAGTGACAGTCCCGTCGGCGCGGCTGGCGCAATCGTATCCACCGCCACCGCATACGCGGCCGACGCCGCGCCGGTGTTGCCGGCCGCGTCCGTTGCCTTGGCAGTGATGCTGTGGGTTCCGTTCACCAGCGCCGATGTCGCGATGCCGAATGCGCCGGCTGTGGCGTTGGCAATGCCCGAGCCGAGCACCGTCGTGCCATTACTGTCGTACAAGGTCACCGAACTGCCGACCTCGGCCGTGCCGTCAATTTTGACTTGTGTAAAGTTGGTGATCCCGTCGCCCGGCGTAGCGCTATCCGTCGTGCTATCCAGTGACAGTCCCGCCGGCGCAGCGGGCGCGATCGTGTCCACCGTCACCGCGTACGCGGCAGACGCCGCGCTGGTATTCCCGGTTCCATCTGTCGCCTTGGCGGTGATATTATGCGTTCCGTTCGACAGTGTCGACGTGGTGATACTGAACGCACCCGTTGTGGCATCGGCAGTTCCCGTTCCGAGTACGGTGATCCCATCCGTATCGTACAGCGTCACCCTGCTGCCAGCGGCCGCCGCGCCGTCAATCTTGACCTGACCAAAATTGGTGATGCCGTCGCCCGTGGCACCGCTGTCGGTCGTTATATCGAGCGACAGCCCGGTCGGCGCCGGCGGCGCTGTCGACGTCACTGTCACAGAATATGCAGTCGACGCCGCGCCGGTGTTGCCGGCTGCATCCGTTGCCTTCGCAGTGATGTCGTGAGTGCCGTTCGACAACGTCGAGGTCGTGATGCCGAACGCGCCGGTCGTAACGTCTGACGCCCCGGTGCCGATGATGGTGGTCCCGTTCGAATCGTAGAGCGTCACCATGCTGCCAGGTTCCGCCGTACCGTCGATCTTCACCTGTACGAAGCTGGTGCTTCCGTCACCCAGCGTGCCGCTGTCCGTCGTCGGGTCGAGCGCGAGGCCGGTCGGGGCTGCCGGCGCGGTGGTGTCCACCGTCACCGCATAGGCAGCCGACGCCGCGCCGGTGTTGCCGGCCGCATCCATTGCCTTGGCGGTGATGCCGTGCGCTCCGCTCGACAGCCCCGAGGTCGTGATGCTGAACGCCCCGGCCGTGGCATCCGCAGTGCCGGTACCGATGACGGTGGTGCCATTCGTATCGTACAATGTCACCGTGCTGCCGGGCTCAGCCGTACCGTCGATCTTCACCTGTACGAAGCTGGTGCTTCCGTCACCCAGCGTGCCGCTGTCCGTCGTCGGGTCCAGTCCGAGACCGGTCGGCGCTCCCGGCGCCGCGGTGTCGATCGTCACCGCATAGCCCGCCGACGCGGCGCTAACGTTGCCAGCGGCATCCGTCGCTGTCGCCGTGATGTTGTGGGTTCCGTTCGACAGGGCCAGCGTCGAGATGCTGAATGCGCCCGTCGTGGCGCCGGCGACTCCCGTACCAAGTACCGTGCTGCCATTCGTGTCGTACAACGTCACCGTGCTCCCGGGTCCAGCCGTGCCGTCGATCTTCACTTGCGAGAAATTGGTGATTCCGTCACCAACCGTGCCGCTGTCCGTCGTAGTGTCGAGCGTTACGCCCGTCGGAACCACCGGCGCGGCGGTATCAATGATCAGCGTGCCGGCAGGATTGAAATTGTTTGCTCCTGTGAGATTGGCGGTGTTTCCCGCAATATCCTGCACCATCGCGCCATTTAGGCTAAAAGATGCTACCGTTAGGTCGGACGTGTTCTGCCCGGCCGCAACAGTATAGCTGAAGGTCAATACGCTGGTGCCGGAACCACCGGCGTAGGTCGCAATCCCACCATCGTTCAGCACCAGCGTCAGAATGCCGCCCGCCGTATTGACGGTTACCTTCTCGCTGAAATTGACCGTCAATGTGACAACGCGGCTTGCATTGAGATCGCCGCTGCCGTTTGTGATGCCGGGGCCCGAGGTCGCAATGGAGGAAACCGTTGGCGCAACGGTATCAATCGTAATCACTTGGCTGCTCAGCAGTGAAGCGCCGCTGGTCGTTCCGTCGGTCAGACTGATCGCATATGTTCCATCGGCAAGCTTTGTACCGGTGAAATCAAAGCTCCACCCTGTTTGCCCCGGAGACAACGCCAGCGTTCCGATGAGCGTCCCTTTGCCACCATTGAGCGAGCCGTAGACGCCGCCGGATATCCAGATCCCAAGCGTACTGCTTCCGCTATCCCTAGTTGAGCCACTGAACACCAAACTATTGTCATCAGTGATGAAATCGCCAACGCTACCGGTGTCTGTTGTGATCCCGGTCAGAGAAGCCTTCTTGACCGACAGCACGGCGGGATACGTCGCCATGCCCTCGACCGTCAGGGGTGGTCGCACGTCCCGTGCACTGTCAAGGGTCCAGCTGCCGCCCACGCCGGCCGCGCCTACAAGCTTCGTCGCGGCCATGACCCGCGCTGCGGTCGCGCGCGCTACCCTCTCGATGAACGCCGCCCCACGCTCTCCCTCACCCGTACGGCAGCTCCACAGCAATAGCTCGCCATCGCTGCTGAGTGCCTTTCCGATCGCGGCAAGATCTTTCCAATCCTTCCCAAGCGTCTCCAACGCGAGTGCACGGGATCCAAAGCTCACCTCGCCCGGTCTTCCGTGCGCGATGACGTGGATGGCTGTGAGATCTGTTCGGTACTGAACCGCCGCCGCCATCTCCCGCACTGCCGGCTCGTCGCCCGAAAGCAAGACTGGTTCGAGCTGCGGTCGAAGCCCTGCAAGCAATGTGGTGAGGTCGTCCACGTTACGGTCGATGAAAGCGATCTCGCGTTTGCTAGGGGGCATGAGACTGGCCCTTACGACGAGGTAGTTGCATGAGGGACTTCAGATCTGGGAGCCGGCAAATACTCAAACCGGAGCCCCGGGGCTTTTGCGGTCGTTGCTATTCAGTAACTCCTCATCATCCCGGGCTTGCCAGCCGCCAAGGACCAGTAAACGGCTTGCGCGGCAAGTGTGCCGCAGCGCGGGCTAACTCGCGTACGCCTGAGAGGGGCCGTCACGTGATGAAGTCCATCTGTCGGCGGACCTTCTTGTCGGAAAGACGACAACGCCACCACTCGACCGTTTTTTCTAACCCTTCGCGCAGCTTGACCTGCGGTGACCATCCAGTCGCACGTACAAAGCGGGTGCAATCAGCGAGCAACGCTCGTACCTCCGAATTCGGCGGCCGCAGACGCTTGTCCTCTTGGAGCACAGGCTTGCGGCTGAATGTCAGGTCGATGATGACGTCGATCAGATCGCCGACCACGATCGCCCGCTGACTGCCAGCGTTATATGCATGGCCGTATTCCATGCTTTCTGCGAGTCCGGCAGCCATGAACGCCGCTGCAGTATCCGTAACGAACGTGAGATCGCGCACGGTCGTCGCGTCGCCGACCATGATCGCGGAGCAGGAAGGATCAAGCGCCTGCCGGATAATGGTGCCGATGATCGCTCTCTCACTTTGTCGTGGCCCGAACGTATTGAATGGCCGGAGGATTACGACCGGTACGCCGAACGACCTAGCGAATGCCTCCGCCATCATATCCGCGGCTATTTTGGAAGCTGAGTATGGCGACTGTCCCTGTAGCGGATGGGATTCATCGATCGGCATTGTCAGCGCGGTGCCGTACACTTCGCTTGTCGATGTCTGCACTATCCGCTCGGTACCGTGTTGCCGTGCCGCTTCCAGAACGTTCAAGGTGCCGAGTACGTTCGTTTCCACATAAGATTGCGGTGCGACGTACGAGAAGGGTATCGCGATCAGTGCCGCGAGATGAAAAATGATTTCCTGGCCCAGCACGAGGCGATTGATGAAAGCTGCATCGCGGACGTCGCCACGGACGAGATTGACTTTCCCTCGGACCAACTCCGGCAAATCGTCCAGCCAACCGTAGCTATCGAAGGAATTGTATTGAGCAAGGGCGGTCACTTCGGCACCTGCTGAAACGAGAGCTTCTGTCAGGTGTGAGCCGATGAAACCGTCCGCTCCTGTCACCAAGACCTTGGCACCAAGGTAGTTCGTAGCCATCGATGTCCGCCTCATTTTGTGTTTTCGTTTGGCTGACCTCCAGGAGCGGTTTCGATCCGCGACCCCGCCGCGATCGCCCACGCTGCTCGAAAAATCCAGCCAAGATCGGAAACAAGTGTCCGGTTCGGGAAATAGGCGAGGTCGATTGCCGCTTTAGCCGGGAACAGAACTTGTCGATAGAACTCCACCGCAGCGACACCGGCGGGGTAGAGCTTGCTTTCATGACGAAACATGACCTGACACGGCCCAAAAATGCCGGGCTTGTGCTCGTGAAGCTTCTCGAACCCGTTGCGGAAACAATCGATGAAAGCAAGCGACTCTGGCCGCGGCCCAACCAGCGACATATCACCGCGCAGAACGTTCCAGAGTTGCGGCAGTTCGTCCAGCTTGCTTACGGCAAGGACGCGGCCGATCGCTGTTAGACGGTCGTCTCCTTCGACAGTCAACGGACATCCGCGGTCGTCGCAATCCGGTCTGAATTTGCGAAATTTGTACATCCGGAACGGCCGTCCATACTGTCCAAGACGAAGCTGCGAGAACAGGATCGGTCTTCCGCTTTCGATCCATATTGCAAGTACCACGATCAGCATGAGGGGCGCGAGAACCAACGCCGCCGTCCCGGCACAAAGAATATCAAGAGCAGGCCGCAAGCCGATTTGCATCCCGAGGGATGGTCTGGAGAACTGGTCCGCAGCGTTGTGCATGCTCATGCGATTCTCTCCACCGAAGCCCCCGCACACAGTGCGGCTGTGAGAGATCTCACGACGAACTCGACGCTGCCCGGGATCATCCGGGGATGGAGAGGTAGCGTGAGCTCCCGTCGGGCAAATTCCTCGGTTCGCGGCAAATAGGACTCTGGGTAGAGATCGTTGTAATACGTCAGGCGATGCACAGGGGGATAGTGAACGGTAGTCTGAATGCCTCGCTTGCGCAGCCGATCGATGACGGCCTGCCGACCGATTGCGGTCGGAAGCACCACCGGCATCAGATGATGTGCCGATGGCCATGAATTCGTGAATGGAACCATTACCGATGGGCAGTGCTCCGCAATGAGCTGGCGATAGCGCAGCGACAGACGTCGCCTGACGTCATTCCATTCCGGCAATCTTTTTAGCTGTACCAAGCCAAGGGCGGCTCGCAACTCGTCCATACGGTAGTTGAATCCCAGCATCGTCACATCGTAGTCCGGGCTGCGGCTGGCGAGGCGCTGCCGTGTGCCGCTCGTCATGCCATGGCATCGTGCTCGCCTGATGGCTTCCCTCAATGGGCGGCTGCGGGCAATGATTGCGCCTCCCTCAGCGGTCGTGATGTTCTTATTGCCATAAAAGCTGAATGCCGCCGCCTCGCCGAAGGTCCCGGCGACAGGCAGCCCCGGCGCGTGCGCGGCGTCTTCGATCAAGAGCAAGCCCTTGCGGCGAGCAAAGGACTGCCAGGCGTCATGATTTGCCAGATAGCCGCCAAAATGTACGATTATGACGGCCTTGGTTCTCGCGGTGCACTTGGCTTCGGCTTCATCCAACGACATCAAAGGAACTTCCGGCGACGCGACGTCGACGAAGACCGGCTGTGCCCCTACGTAGAGCACGCTATTGGCAGTGGCGACGAAAGTCAGCGATGGAACGAGAACTTCATCGCCCGGTCCAATGCCAAGCGCGTGCAAGATCAGGTGGAGCGCTGAGGTACATGAACTGACGGCGATCGAATCCTCGGCTTCATGCAGGCGAGCGAACGCCAGCTCGAATTCCCGGACCCGGTCTCCCATCGTAACCCAGCCGCTGTCGATTACTGCGGCAAGAGCTGCTTTCTCCTCCGCCCCCAAAATTGGCTCTGATACCAATAGCATATTCTGGTCTCCACTCCCGACCTGGGCGAAACGTTGGACCGGAAAGACCAATCTCCGCGCATGCGGCACTGCTTCAAGCAGCGATGGTTGGCGCGAATGCGGGCGACTGCTCGTCCCATGCGACATCCTGAGCCTTGAGGAAGTCATCCACCCGGCCGATGTCGAGCCACATGCCGTTGTGCTTGAACACGTTCACCGGCATGTCGTCCTCCAGCATCTGGTAGATCAAATCGTCAAAGCCGAATGGAACGCCCGACGGGATGCGTTCGAGTATGGCGGGATCCATGCAATAGATACCCATGCTGACGAGATGCGACAGCTCAGGCTTCTCGCGGAATTCGGTCACACGACCGTCGGTCTCGTCGATCACGCCAAAGTCCATTTTGGTGGGGCGTGTCGCGGTAGCGATGGTGAGAGTTCCGTGATGTCGTCGATGACAGTTCACGAACTGGTTGAGATTGAGATCGGTAAGCACGTCGCCGTTAAGAACCAGGAACGGTGCGTCGAGGTGTTCGCGCAGGAGTGACAACGGACCGATCGTTCCAAGCGGTTCGACCTCCTGGGTGTACGTGATCCGCATGTTCCACTGATTACCGTCGCCGCAAACGCTGCGAATGAGGTGACCCAGGTATCCAGTCGTGATGAAAACGTCCTTGATGCCGTTTCGTCTGAGCCATTTGAGCAATAGCTCAAGCACGGGTCGCGCTCCAATCGGCATAAGTGGTTTTGGCAAAATGGATGTGTGCGGCCGCAAGCGCATGCCTTTTCCGCCGCATTGGATGACAGCTTTCATTTGCTTCTCCCGTATAATTTTAATAATTTTATCGTATTGCTCACCTTACTCATTACTCACCGCTCGCGTCCGACTGGCCACATCTGACTGAAATGTTCGCACCGCGAGCACGCTTCAACATGGTCCTCAAGTCAATGCGGCTCCTCAACAATGCTCGATGTTAGCTGGCTCGCCATCCGCGCGCATGGCTAAGGCGCATTACCACCCGCTCGCCGCGGGCGGCGGCTCGCTCGTTGCGCTACATCGAAGTGGGTAGCCCATCAACGGATTCCGATCGCGATCATGTCGAGCATCGCGGTCTCCTATACCGAAATCTTGACGGAGCGATACCCGGAGTACCGATGCGCTTACGTGAATGCGTCGCAATCGCGCGAAAGCTGCCGCACCTGTTCCCGGATCATCGACGCAGTCCGACGGGTTTCAGTGCCGCGCATATGCGCGCATATGAATGGCTTTTCGGCTCGCGGACCTGCAACTCCGCGGGCTTTTCTGCGCGCTGCGATCGGAGCTGGCAATATGCCAGCCTGCCTCCGGCCCGGGGGCAACTCATCACCGCGTCAGCCGTCGGGCGAATACCCCGTTCTGGGTACCCCGCAATGCATCGATCCTTTCCAGGCCGTTGTTGGTAACGTTTTCTTCCTGGTGCTGCATCAATGCCGCCACCGCGCGCTCCGCCGGTTGGCGGCGCACACGACAGCGATGACCATGTTTCAGAATCGCGATGACCAGACGTTTTTCCAACGCTATGCGGTGATCGGCAGCGCTGTGATAGTGATGCTCGGTCGCGCGCTGGCAACTTCTCTAATTCGGCAATGATTAAGAGGGATCCCGGCCTTGAACCCGACCCCTGCTCTGTATTGGAGGCGAGGGCCACAATCCTCGCCTGCCGTGCTTTCTGGCGCCTTACAACCGGAATACGCGAGACCTCACCTGGGCGAGGCGCTTGCGTCGAAGGCCATGAGAGTGTTTTGCGTGGCATCACTGCTGGCGGCATCGGGCTTTGGCGCGCTGGCATTTGACGAACTGGCGACAACTACGATCGTCGTCGCGCCGCCGATGCCTCGCCCCGACTATCTACAGGCGGTGACCGACCCGCTGTTCGGGACGGGCTTCACCCGTGTCACCGAACCAGGGCGGCTGCTTGCGGCGGGTATTTCCTGTAACCCAGCCTATTGTCGGCACCGGTATTCAAGCACGCAAGCATGGAACGCCGATCAAAGCCTGTTGGCGATCAACAACGGCTGCAATGGCATCTGCTTTCTGGATGGCAGAACGTACGAGCCGGTCTTTCATCGCCCCATGAACGATGACTGCAAGTGGCACCCGACCGATCCTGCGCTTATGATCTGCATATCCCGCCGCGCGATCTATACCTGGGCGCCGCGGAGCAACGCCAACACGATCGTCTACGCCCCCGCCGACTACGCCAACCTCCAGTTCGGGCCGTACAAGGGAAATCCATCCCGTGACGGCAATCGATTGGTGGTGGTTGCATCGAACGGCGCGGGCGCACTCGTGGCCTTCGCCTATGATCTTTCAGCGAGGAAGAAGTTTCCGGACATCAATCTCGGCAATCTCCCGGGTACCAACGCGTACTGCGGTATCTCGCCCTCCGGACGGTACACATACTGCTTCCACAGGATGGATGATGGAACGGAGGTCACGTATATCTTCACCGTGGACGGCGTGCAGGTCCAGCACTGGATTGAGCATCACCGGCCTGGCCATGGCGACATGGCGATCGATGAGGACGGCAGCGATGTCTATGTGGGCATCAGCAAGGCCGATCCTGACAAGTGGCACGTCATCAAGCGGCGGCTTGAGGATGGTAGGGTCACTGATCTGGCGCCCGCCGGCTACGGCACTCACGCCTCGACGCGCAATATCAACCGTCCGGGCTGGGTTTTCCTGAGCTACGAGGGGAGCTACTCCAGGGTGGTCGGGAGCCCCGGCTACGCGCCATTCTACCAAGAGGTTGTCGCGCTCCGGATCGACGGCAGTGGCGAGACTCGGCGCATCGCCCAGACTCGCAATGCCAAGAGTGACTACTACAGCGAGACTCACGCCTCGCCATCGCCTGATGCTTCGCAAGTGATCTGGTCCAGCAACTGGGGCCAAGCCGGCGGACCAGTCGCGGACTACGTCTCTCGGCTGTCGTGGCCGGCGTCATCGCCAAGGGAATGACAGCCGCAGACGCCGGCGAGAACCGCTACGGAATGTTGCGGACGATCCACGGTCCCAGCCGGTTCGCGAGTGCCAGCGGCATCGTTTTCCAGCAACGGACCGCGAGCGCATATTTCGGATTGTCGGGGCCCAATTCCGGCAGCTCGATTCCGGACGCCAGCCAGTAATACCAGAACAGCGGGCGTACCTCGGGGTTCCACTGTATCTTGAACCGAAACGTCCCTCCATCGATCGAACACCGGCCCAAGTCCAGTTCGCGGGCGCACGACCTGCAGGCCCACTGAATGGCATTCCAGTACAGATATTCGTTCACGCTAAAGGAAGACTGCGAGTAATCGGAACAGATCCAGGGCAGTTCCAACCGCTCGCCGCTGCGCAGCGCTATTGCCCCCGCCACCGGCCGCCCTTCGCGGTGCACCAGCAGTACCGCCGCATCCTTCGCGAACCGGAGGACATTCTGGAAGAATGCCGGGCTGTAAACGGGCGTCCCCAGATCCCGCATGTTCAGGCTGAACACGCGATAGAAGTCGTCGAGCCCTTCGGTCATTCCCACTGAAAACGTGGCTCCGGATTTCTCGGCCTTTCGCACCTTGCCGCGCAGGCGAGAACTCAAACCGGACCAGTGTGTATCGGGATCGGCGTTCAGCGGGATGACGAGCGCCGCTTTGTGCTGTCGCAGCTTCCATCCCGCCCATCCCACCTCCGCGCATCTCGCCGCCGCAAAGGATTGCCGCAGCTCGACGTGATGCGCTCCTCTCTGCGCGGCCAAGCCTGCGGCGGCGGTTGCCAGCGCCGCTTCGTACTCTGGCGTGTCGGCCAGAATGCCGCCATAGTCGAGAAACGGCAGCGATACGAAGAAGTGCCCGAACAGTGAGCTCTTCATCTCGACCAACGGCAGGACCCCTCGCGTCTCACCATCGTCCTGCGCCATCAAATACCAGCTTCGATGACCGAAGGCGCGTAGCAAAACATCCCGCCATTCGAGCGCGTGATACACGGAAGCGTGTGGCGCGCTCTTGACGTAGGTCTGCCACTCTGCCTCGCGCCCCGCATCCGCCAATTCGACGATTTCGAAGTGCTTCATGTGGCGAATCTCAGACCTTTAGGCATAGGTGGTACGGTCGTAGCTGGTGTCGCGACCACCCTCTCGCGGCTCGACGTGTTCCTCGCCGGCGCTGAACTAGCCGAGCTTACTCTCGCCTGCATTCTTCATGCATGACCAAGCCGGGTTACCACCTGAAACCGGTATCGTGCGCACCGCACCACGAACGACGTCGGCAAGCGCACAGGCCGCTTACCTCCACCTAGGTACTCCGTCATATACGCACCGTTCCTGGCATGCCGTGGTACTGCTTTTCAGTTGCGCAAGAAAATGCCGCCCACCGGCTGTTGCAAAGGAGGGAGCGATGGCCAGCATGATCACGGAGCGTCCGGGTTCCGGCAAGGTCGCGCTATCCATCGACGTGGAGGACTGGTTCCATACCGCTAACCTGAATGGTGTGATCGCACGCGAGGCATGGGAACGATGCGAGTCGCGGGTCGAGCGCAACACCATGCGAATGATGGAAATTCTTGACACGTGCAAGACCCGCGCAACGTTCTTCGTGCTTGGCTGGGTGGCCGAGAAGTGTCCGCAGCTCGTGCGCGCGATCGCCGCAGCGGGCCACGAGGTCGCATCTCATGGGTATGCTCACGAACCTATCTACTCGATCCGACCCAGCGAGTTCCGGTCAGACGTACTGCGCTCAAAGCAATACCTCGAAGACTTGACTGGCAAACCTGTCCGCGGCTACCGCGCGCCTAGCTTCTCCATCACTGAATGGGCAATCCCGATCCTGCAGGATGTGGGTTTTGACTACGATTCTTCCGCCGTGCCAACCGTCGCGCATGATCGCTATGGCCGGCTTAATGGGATGGATGCGGGCGAGCCGATCGTTTTGCTCCGCGACGGTTTCTATGAAGTCTGTATCTCGTGCATTCAGCTCGGCAAGCGCGGGATCCCCTGGGGCGGGGGCGGCTACTTCCGGTTCGTTCCCTATCTGGCGTGGGTTTGGGGCGTGCGCAGAATCCTGCGGTCGGGGACGCCTTACATCTTCTACATCCACCCGTGGGAGATCGATGCGGGGCAGCCCCGCGTGGCTGGGATCAAGGCGACAAATCAGTTTCGCCAACGCGTCAACCTACAACGATGTGAAGGGCGCTTCGCCGCGCTTGTTAGCGAATTCGAATGGATTCCGCTTTGCGATCTGATCGACGGGTGGGCGGCGGACGTGACTCGTCGCAGCCGCAGTGCTCAGCCGGTCATGGCGAGTACGCTTTTGATGCCGATCGATCCGGACTGGCAGCAATGAGGATACTCACGTGAGACCGCACCTGCTCTGCATTGGAGGAGAGGACCACTCTTTTCGCATCCCGTTTTTGCTGGCGCTGCGTGACAAAGGCTTTCGGATAAGCGCTGCGGGGACCGGCGACCCCACCCCGTTTGTGCAGGCCGGCCTCGACTATCATCCTTTCCATTTCGCCCGGTTCGTCGATCCGCTGGCCGATTGGGCAGCCGTCAAAACGATCTCGAAGCTAATCGCCGACGTGCGACCGGCCCTCGTTCAGTGCTTCGACACAAAGCTGAATTTGCTGGTTCCCCTCGCGGCGAGAGGCCTCCGTGATGTGAGGGTCATCGTCACAATCAACGGACTGGGCTGGCTCTATTCATCGTGTTCGCCGATGGCGTTGGGGTTACGCCCGGTCTCCCGCTCGCTCCAGCGATTGGCGGCCCGCTGGACGGCGGTGACCGTGTTCCAAAACCGCGACGATCAGGCCTTCTTCATGCGCAACCGGATGGTCGGCAGAGGAGGCAATGTGCTGATACGCGGCTCCGGCATCGATATCGAGAGGTTCGAGCGGGCTGCAGCGACGGGACCATCGCCCGCCGAGCTTCGCCAGGCGCTCGGTCTGGGCGCGTCCGAGGCCGTCATCACGGTGACGCGCATGACGCGACAGAAGGGGATTCCGACGCTGCTCGAAGCGGCAGCGCTGGTCCACCGGCAGCGACCTGGCGTGCGCTTTCTGCTGGTGGGACCGCGCGAGAGCGAGGGGCCGTTCGCAGTGACACAAGCCGAGATCGACCGCCATGCCCCTTATGCGGTGGCCGTCGGTCGGCGATCCGATGTGCCGGCGCTGCTTGGCGTCGCCGACGTATTCGCGTATCCGACCGAATATCTCGAGGGGTTGCCGCGAGCGCTCCTCGAGGCGGCAGTAGCCAGCCGCCCGATCGTGACGACGAGGATGCCGGGCTGCGCCGACGTAATTCGCGACGGCTGGAATGGCTTTCTCGTCCCGCCGCGTGCCCCCCAACTCTTGTCTGAGAGAATTCTCGACCTCCTTCGCGATCGGGCGGCCGCGGCGGCGATGGGCGCCCGCGCCGCGCAGCTGGTGAGAACGGAATTCAACCTGGACGTCACGGTCGCGCGCTACGCCGCGGTGTATGAAACTCTGGCGACGCACTCCATTCCGAACCGCTTGCCGATGCACGAGGACGCGCTTGAGCGTGAACCTTATGCCCAAGACGTGCCGGTTCGGCGATTGGGAGCAACGGGAGAGCAGCTCATGCCGTCTCAGGACGTGGTGGCGCCGGAACGAAGTTCGCACTTCTCTACGGAGGCATGACGTGGTCCTGGACGTGCTGTTCACCATCGGCCTGCTGCTGTCGACGGCATCCCAGTTGAGGCCGGCCGGCGCCGCCGTTGGGCCAGGCGAAATTTGCTTGGCCATCTGGGTTTTGCTGATGCTCTCCCGCGAGATGGGTCGGCTCGGTCCCGCGCCGAGGCCCGCTTTGTCAAAGCTGATGATCTTCTGGCTGGTTTTCGCGGTCGCTCTGTGCGTCGGCACGATGGCAGGATTTGCCACCGGTGACCGTCACGATTCGGGTTTGTTCATGCATGATGTCGTGGCTTACGTGCTGCTCGCAGCCGTCAGCTGTCTGAGCGTGGTCGAGCCCGGGGCCGGTTCTCGCCTGCATCGCGTCGCTTGGCTGTTGGCGACGCTCGGTACGGGATGGCTTTCACTTCAGGTTGCGTTCGGCTGGGAAGTGGTCGACCCTGGAGATTTCGACACTTGGGAATGGGATCGGTTTCGCGGTTTGAGCGACAACGCGAACCAACTTGCTGACTTTTGCCTGTTGATCGGTTTCGTCTCGCTGCATCTTGCCGAAGTGGCACGTGGAGTCGGTGAACGGATCGCCGCTGTGATTTGCATGATCGTCGCGATTGTCGTGGGTCGGCTCACGAAGAGCGATGCATTCCTGCTTGTCCTTCTTGCCGCCGGGCCGATCTTCTTCGCTCTCAAGCTCCTGAGATGGTTAATGTCGCTGGAGCGGCAGATGGCCTTGCGCTCCGCATTCGCGTGGATCCTTGTTCTTTCTCTGCCGCTGGCCGCGGCATATGCCACGCCGCTCGGAGCTTTTGTCGGAGTCGAGGATCTCATCAAGGGAATGACCAAGGGGGGTGGCGATCACGACACCCAGGAAACCACTCGTCTGCGCATCGAGATCTGGAATGCGGCGATGCACCGGGGTATCGAGGCCGCCATGCTGGGCCTGGGACCTGGCCCGCATCTTGAAATTCCGCCGACTATCGTGACGAGCAGACGGGAGTCGCTGAATGACCCGAAGCACGTCGAGCATCCGGAGTACGGATTCACCCCGAATTTCGAGGCGCACAACACATCCTTGGATCTCTTTATCCAAGGCGGGCTGATTGCTGTCTTGAGCCTGGGCTGGCTCGTGGCAACAGCTCTCGTCGTGACGCACATGGCCAAGTTAGATGCGCTGACGACATGGCTCTGTGGGCTCGCCATATTCAGCATCTTCCATCTGATCGTGCGCCATCCGACCTTCTGGTTTGCAATCGCGCTCTGCCTGGTCGCTGCTGCAAATGCCCGCGGAGCCCGGACGATTCGGGTTGGGAGTTAAGGCCATGTGGACCGTCGCCGGCATTCTCGATCCCGACCCGTCCGTGACGGTCGAGAGCATGATCGCGGACGTGAACTTCTGCAGGCGGAGTGCCTACGGCCTGTGGGTCGTTCCAATCCGCCACGAATTGCTGATAGCCAGGTGAGGTTAAGAGATGTTGCAGGTGCGTTTAGACGAATATGCCGCTGACGGCACGGCTCATCTAGATAAAGGCCCGGCCGCCGAGCACGAGGCGACGGGCGCGCAACCGGCGGTCAAGCCGCGGCTGGTGGACGACCTTCACTTGAGTCAAGTCGCTGCCATCCTGCGTCGCCGCAGCGCACTAATCCTCACGATCGCTGGAATCGGTACGATGCTCGCTGCTGTCGTCGGGCTGCTGATCCCACCCAAATATACCGCAATGGCCCAGCTCGTGATTGACCCTCCGGCGGTAAATGCCGAACGCGCGCCAGGCGTGTCGGCGATAGACGAGAGCATTGACACTCACGTGACGCTGCTCAGCTCTCGCGACCATCTCCAGCGTGTCATCAAAAGCCTTTGGCAGGATCCGGAATTCCGGTCAGCAGCGCGCAACACAGTCGACCTTGAGCCGACGCCCGGTGCCAGTCCTGGCGCACAGCGACCGGCTGCTTTGGACCAGCCGAATGGCTCGACGGTGACGGAAACGATAGGCCTGAGCGAGCTCAAGCGCCGCCTGAATGTCTGGCTTGAAGAATTTCATTGGAGTGGACGCGTAGCGGTGCCGTCCCTCGAACAGTTCGAACGCAACACCAAAGTCATCCAGGAGCGTCGCTCTCGCGTGATTTCCGTCGGATACACGTCGGCGAGCCCCGAGAAAGCCGCAGCGTTCGCCAACCGCATCGTCCAGCTCTACGTCGATGACCTGACAGAGCAGAAGCAGGCAGATGCAATTCGTGAACTGGCGCGGCTTGATGAGCGGATTGCGGAGGCTAAGTATGAGATGGAAAGAGCCGGGGCTGCGGTGCAGAAGGCGATCCAGCAAAAACCCAGCTCCGACCAGAACGCCAGCAGCGAGGAGCGAGCGGCCGATGGGAAACTCCGCGAGCTCCTGCTTCATGCGGGGAGTAGTGCGCAGCACTATGATCGCCTTCTGCAGAGTCGAAAGGAGTTGCGCGCCAAGCAGGAGACCGGTTCATCTGGCGTAGGAAACGTCTTGCTGACGGGGGTGCCGAAGCGGCCTAGCTCCCACAATCCGATCCTCTTCATCCTCCCCGCGTTTATCGTTTTTGCAATCGGCGGAAGTTGGCTGGCGGTTATCCTTGAGCGGCTGGACCGCGGGTTGCGTAGCCAGCAAGAAGCCGCTGATGCGCTCGGTATTTCCTGCGTCGGCCTTGTGCCGCAGCTTCTACCAGAGCACGCAATCCGCCCAGACCAGCATCTCCTCACTGAGCCATTTTCCGCATACTCGGAGGCGATACGGTCGGTGGTTGGGACGCTAGGGCTGTCCGGATCCACTCGTAGCTCCAAGGTGGTCCTGATCAGCTCCAGCGTTTCCGGGGAAGGGAAATCGACGTTGGCCCTGAGCATCGCGGCCTACATTGGGGCCCTCGGGCGACGCGTGCTGCTGGTCGATCTCGATTTGCGGCGAGACTCGCGGCTTGGCTGGCTCGACCATACGACCGCAAGACAGCTCGTCGATTTACCCCTGCAGAATCGACCGCCCGCGGAGCTCATCCGGCACATCGCGGGGGCCGGGATCGACTACCTCCCGACGACCGGTTGCCGCAGGCATCCGTTGGCGCTTTTTGCCTCTGAAGAAATGCCGGGCCTCGTCCGTCAGTTCCGCGAGCGTTACGACTGTGTGATCATTGATGGGCCGCCTGTATTCGGTGCAGCCGAGGCGCGATTGCTTCCTTCAATTGCAGACAAATTACTGATGGTCGTGAAATGGGGGAGCACGAGGCGCGAGGTCGCTCAGAATGCGATGAGCATGCTCTATGACTCCGGCTGCCTCAACAAGGATTGCAGCGATCGTGCGGCAGCCATCGTGACACAGGTCGATCTCAAGAAACACGCGCGATATCGCTATGGTGATGTCGGCGAGTTTCTCGCGAAACACGGGGAATACTCCTCCCGCTCCATTGGGGACACAGGCGACAAGAATCCAATAGCAGGAGCCAACGAAAGGCTCCTCGCAATACCTTCCTCGTTGCTCCACACGATCATTCCAATGGGGCGAATGAAAATTGAAGACCTCAAAATCAAGCTGCCGTCCAGGCCGAAGCTCCCGTGAGGAGAGTAAGACACATGGATGCTCGTTATGACATGGGTATGATCCATCGATCATGCGAACATGCGATCCCACCTGTGCTGGTGGAGGTTTTGGACGAATTTCATCGGCGGCAGGTTTCCTACTGCTATTGGAAGAGCAGTAGGCGCCTCCATGCGGTGCTCGCCGGCGAGGGGGATGTCGACCTGCTCGTGGCAAGAGAGGACCAGCATTGCGTCCAAGCGATATTGCTCGAGCGGGATTTCAAGCTCTTTCCGTCCGTCGGCGACCGTGATCATCCGGCAACACTGAGCTTTCTTGGCTACGATAGACGGAGTGGCCAGCTGATCCATATTCATCTCCATTTCCTGTTGATCGTCGGCGAACGACTTCTCAAGAACTACCGAATTCCGTGGGAAGCGGTGCTTCTGACTCGGGCTATCCTCCACCCGACACTGCCGATCCGAATACTTGAGCCGACGAGCGAGGCAATACTGTTGGTGGTGCGCGCTTGCCTTGAGCTGCGGCGACTGGATCCCATGACGCTCTACGTCTGGCAGGCGACAACGCGCAAGTTTGCGCTTGATCGCGCAGAGCTCGCTGCGGCTGTCGACCGCACTACACTTCGCGACCTTGCCGCCGAGCTATTGAGTGAGGACTTGGCGGAACTCGTTGCAGATGCCTTTTACGGCGAGCAGCCGTTGGAAACTCAGGCGCGGCTCCGCCGGCGCATGCGAAAGCATTGTGCCGCATATCGCAGCTACAACACGGTCGAGGCGCGGGTACGCAACGCAGGGAGGGCCCTGCTCTGGGTTGCCGGCGGCCTGAACAAGCGTGTTCTCCATGCGCCGCGACCATGGAACCGGCGCGCGCCCTGCGGCGGGTGCATGGTGGCGATGATCGGCGTCGACGGCAGCGGTAAGAGCACGTTGGTGGCAACGATGCGGGCTTGGCTTGGCTCGAAGGTCGACGTCGTGCCGATTTATTTCGGTACCGGGGACGGCAGACCGTCGCTGTTGCTCTGGCCGTTCAAGCTGATCATGCCCTTGATCATGCGTGTGCTCAAGACCAAGCCCAAAGGTGCGTCGCATGGCAAGATCTCAGGCCACGCTCCGGGACTGCTCTACAGCCTGCTACTGATGGTCTGGGCTGTGGCTGTGGCCGAGGACAAGCGAAAGAAGCTCGCAGCGGCACGGCGCGGAATCAATCGGGGACTCATCGTCCTCGCCGACCGATATCCGCAAAATCAAATCCTCGGCTTCAACGACGGTCCCTTGCTAACACGTTTGACCGGGGTGCCGCATTGGCTTCGTCGGTTTGAGGGCGCCGCATATGCTCTTGCGCGTCGCCTTCCACCGGATCTCGTCATCAAGCTGTTGGTAACGCCCGAGACCGCCGCAAGACGCGAGCCGGAGATGGACCCGGCGATCATCCGGGAGCGCATCGCGGCCCTGCAGCGACTCGAGCTTCCCGGGGCCCGCGTCGTGTGCGTGGACGCCGAACAGCCGTTGGCGGAGGTAATCCGCGCGGTCAAGCACGAAATCTGGCGCCTGATCTAGGCGCGGCCAGCGGAGGCGGCGCATGATCATCGAGCTGTTCGGTCCTCCAGGAGCTGGTAAAACCACTTTCGCGCGCGCCCTCACGGTTCGGCTGCGGGAACGCGGCCACCTCGCGGAACTCAGGCTCAGCTACCGACCGACCGAGCGTGCGCCGGCCCTCGCCCCTCGCCGGGCAACGGTCATCCGTCGCTTGAGCCGACCACTCGGCGAGATGCTGACGATTGCGCGCCACCCGATTGCCAATTCTCGCGACGTCAAGACAGCGGCTCATCTGGTTATGCTGCTGCCTCCAACAAACATTTTCACGTCGATCAAGCAGAGTCAGTACATATTGCGTCTGTCCCATTCATGGTATGAAGCGTCTCGTGTCGCGCAAGTCGCGTTGTTCGATCAGGCATTCGTTCAGGCGGTGTGCTCGTTGGCATTGGTGAGTGGAGTAGCGGACGACACACTGATTGCCGGCGCCCTCGCTTATGCACCACAATCCGATCTGTTGATCCGCCTGGATGCACCTTTTGAGCTTCTGAACGCTCGCCTCCACGACCGGAGGCGCCTTCAAAGTGAAATCGAGCAGCGGTTCGAGCCTGACCTGCAGAGAAGCCTGGCATCGATCCCAATGATCGACCATTTGCACAATCTGTTGCTGCGGGCAGGTCGATCGGTTCTGAGCGTTTCGTCTTTAGATCAGCGTTCTCTTAACGAGAGTGTGAACATGGTGGAGAAGGAGGTCACGAGGAGGCTTCAAAAACCGAGCACAGAGGAGCTCTGTGATGATGACGACCAAGACTGCTGCGCCGCTTTACGGGGGAGCCAGACGTGAGTGACGGAATACCTGGAAGCGCGCCGTTGAGCCGGGTGGCCCGCGGCGGCGTTACAGCATTTTTTGTTTATGGCACCGGTTTCGCGCTGACCTATTGCTCGCAACTCATCATCGCGCGCATCGTCGGCGTCGATACCTATGGCGTGTATGCCTATGTTTTCGCCTGGATGGTCGTCCTGGCGTACTTCTCGACGCTCGGCTTCGACGTGGGGCTTCTGCGCTTTGTGCCAGCTTACGAGGCAGAGGGAGCGTGGCCGCTGCTCCGTGGGGTGATTCAGTATGCGCAAAGGCGGGTGATGTCCGTCGGCCTCTCCGTCATGTTGGTCGGCATTTGTGTCATCGAGAGTTTGGTGTCGTCAACTGAACTCCGGAGGACGTTCCTCGCTGGGTTAGCGCTGGTGCCGATTTTGGCGCTGGTGCGGATCCGCTGTTCAATAGTGCGCGCGTTTGGCGGCGTGGTCTCGGGGCTTGTGCCTGACCGCGTGGTACGGGACGGGACGCTGATCGGCCTTCTTGCGGTCGCCAGTGTGGGCATGGGATGGACCATCAACGCCCCGTTCGTGATGGTGGCCGCGCTGATCAGCTCGGTGCTGGGGCTCACCTGTGCGGGCCTTGCCATGCGGCGTCGCCGCCCCCCTGCCATTGATGACATCTTGCCGGCGTACGACGCCGCGACTTGGCGCCGGGCTGCGATTCCGCTCGTCATCCTCGGCGCTACCGAGTCCCTGTTGAACCGCACCGGGGTCATCTTGCTAGGCTGGATCACGGATACCAAGGATGCGGGAATCTACAGTTTGGCCTTCAATATCGCTCTTGTTGTCACGCTGCCTCGAATCGCGATGAATACCCTGTTCGCGCCCGTCATATCTGATCTGTATGCGCGCAAGGATACGAAGACCATGCAGATCCTCATCACCAGGACTTCGTCATGGACGTTCTGGGCGGGATTGTGCATCGCGGCCGCGCTCTTCGTGCTCGCCTATCCTCTTCTCGCCTGGTTCGGCGCCGGTTATGAAGCTGGCGTGCCCGCACTGCGTTTTCTTCTCATCAGCCAGGTGATGGCCGCCAGCGCCGGTTCCCAATTGTACGTCATGACCATGACCGGGCATGAGCGCAGTGCAGCTGTGCTGCTCGTGTCCTGCGCGATCGTCAACACGGGCGCGAGCGCGGTGCTTATTGGCATGTTTGGTTTGACCGGCGCGGCGATCGGCACCGCGGTGTCTCTGGTCGTCTGGAATCTGGCGATGACGCTCTTTCTATGGCGGCGTTTGAATCTGTTGGCGGGTGTATTCGCCACCTTCCGGATTGCTCCCAAGAAGGAGCCATCTGTCATCACCGGTCGTGAGCGCGTCATGTAGCGGCTGTTCCCTCACGGGATCGCACTTTCAGCATCGCCTTCGTGGTCGCGCTTCTCCCGACAGCGATCTTGTTAGTCATCATTTAAGAGAGCGCGTTCGACTCCGATAAAAGAATACCGTAACGCAGGCGCAGGCCACTCCGCCGGAACTCGCCAGCCAATCTAACAACTCGGCATGACGGCCCGGAACGTACATCTGGCCAAGCTCGAGTACGCCGGCGTAAACGCTGAGAAGAGCCGCTATTAACCACGGAGGTTTTTGGGGATATGCGGCGAGAACAGCAATCCCGGCCATCAGATAAGCCGTCGTGTGTTCCAGTCGTGTGTTGAAACCAGTCCGGACCATTTCCTGTCCGGGCATCCAGGACGCGACCGTAAGCCCGATGACAAATGCCCATGCGATGAACCTCATCGCGACGTAAGGATTTTTCATCATCCTACTCTAGCGCTTTCATCGCGACTCCAGGATCGCCGCTGGTGCGTCTTTGCCCGGAAGGCTATCCGGGATGGCGCCACCCCGGAAAACCGGTACTGGCCTGGGCACTGGCCGAATTAGGCCACTCGCAGATCAAAACGGCCACTTGCAGGGGAACGGTTTTCTGGCTGGCGAATTATGAGACCGTGCCGTTCCAGCAGTTCAGCATATTGCACGATGCAAGGCCACCTACGGCCTCAGCTTGCTGCTCGCGCTGGGGCCGTTTCTTTTGGCCCCTCACCTCTCTCCCGTCCGGATGCACCCAGAGGTACGAGAGCGCCTAGATGTTGGGAGCAATGCTGCGCGATAAACGCAAGTGGTAGCATCCGGGTCCCCCACCCCCCGCGAGCACGCGCCGGGCCTCACCAGCCGATTGGCTGTACATCTGACCGGCTGAGCGATGGATGGGCTCAGCTACGTCAGTTTGAAGCAGCTACGTCAGTTTGAAAACGAGTTGTCCCCGTCATCCAATATCTTTTCGGGCTGGGCAGTGAGACGGATGGCTCCCTGCCCTGCGCATCCTTCTCGTCGGTCAGGTGATCGCAGCAAGCTACGGATTGCAATTATACGTCATGACGATGACCGAACACGAACGCGCCGCCACCGCCGCCGCCTGCTGGTCCTGAGCGCTGTGGTCAGCGTCGTCGCCGGTATCGTCTTCATCAGCATGCCAGGGCTGACAGGCACAGCGATCGCGACAACCATTGCGCTGATTGTCTGGAACGTAGCGATGGCGCTCTTCATCTCCCGGCATCTGTGATTTCTGCCGGGTGTCTTCGGGATGCTCGGATCAAGACTCCGGCGCTCCCTGGGGCCACGCAAAGCCGGAGTCGTCCGGCTCATGGAACTGCAAGAGCGATGCTGGAGTTACCTGCAACCCTGAAGACTTCAACAGGAATCCAAATCTCCTGTCCCTGTCGCAAATTGTATCCGGCACATTTATGACGAAGCCCGCGAGGACGTGCGTCGTAAAATGCGACCGATGGTCTGGATGACAGACATCAGCCGGCCACGACGCCGCGTCATCGCTCGTTGAACGCGCGCTGAATCTGGTCGGTGATCGGCTTGAACAGGTAGCTCAACATGGTGCGGCTTCCGGTCTGGAGGAAGACCTCAACAGGCATGCCGGAAATGAGATGAAGCTCCCCGAGACGGCGGCGTTCTTCGCCGGGAAGCGTTGTCCTCACGGTATAGTAAGCGGCATTGGTCTGCTTGTCGTGGCTCAGGTCAGCCGAAATGTAGGACACGGAGCCACTCAATTGCGGCGTCGTTCGCTGATTGAAGGCCGGAAATCGCACCAGGCTCTTCTGGCCAATCCGCACCTGATCAATGTCGTGGGGCTGCAGCCTTGCCTCAATCTGCAGACTATCCTTGTCCGGCACGATTTCCATGATGACTTCACCCGCGGCGACGACACCGCCGATCGTGTGAACGGCAAGCTGATGGACCACTCCCGATGCAGACGCTCGGATGTCGATCCGATTGAGCAGATCCCGCGCCGACACGCTGCGCTCCACTAGCTCGGCTTCCTTGCCTTGCGCCTCGCGGAGGTCCTTCATCACGTCCGTGCGAAAATCCTGATCGATCCGGACGATCTGAAGCTCCTCCTCGCTGATCTTCGATCGCGCCTCGGCAATCGCCGACACCAGTTGCCCGCGCTCGCCCTCGAGGCGGGCTGCGTCACGCTGCAGAGCCGTAAGCCGCATCAACGGCACCAGATGCTTGTCGTAGAGGGTTTGAACGCCCTGGAGCTCGCCGGAGATCAGATCGAGTTGTGCGGCCTTGGCATCGATTTGAGCATTGAGACCACTGATCTGCTCTCCCAATTGCCCGACGTGGCCACGCAGCAAGTCCTTTTGGGTCTGACGGGCCGTCTTGCGCGCTTTGAATAAGGTGTTCTCAGAGGCGATCAGCTGCTCCACATCGTGATCGGTCGGGCGCTCGGTCAGGTCGAGCGGCACTTTGAGCTCCTCGCTATCGTCCCGCTCCGCAACAAGCCGGGCAATCCGGGAACGGAACTCATCGAGTTGCTTGGTAATCACCTGAAGAGACGCGCGCGCTTGCGTTGCGTCGAGGCGCGCGAGCAGGTCGCCCTCGTTGACATGCAGGCCATCGCGGACCGGTATTTCCGCCACGACGCCCCCGGTGGGATGCTGCACTTTCTTTACGTTCGATTCGACAATCAGGTTGCCGGCCACGACCACGGCGCCCGAAAGCGGCATCAGAGCGGCCCACCCGCCAACCAGCCCGACGCCAAGGATGAGTACTCTGAGACCGGACCTGAGTTCGGTCTCAAACGTGCGCCTTATCCGCGTCGCCAAATCCTCACCGTGGGAATCCCCCACGGGCGTTCCGTCGCCCTTAACGAGGAAACCGTAACCGGACCTGAGATATCCGCCGCAAACCCCAAGCGCGCGGGTTACACCGCCCTTGCCAGCCTGGACGTCGTCCGCTTGCTCGTCCCTGCCGGAGCGGCGCACCGGAAGGGAACCTTGCGCTCCAGCTTCAAATTCGCGATCAGGGCGCTCGATTGGCCGACGGCGGTCGGAGACCGAAGCGGCACGCTGAAACGCCATCGTTTCGCCGATGCGCGCAACCGACGACTGGCGCGTCGCGCCGGCATCTTGATGTCGCGCAACCCGGCCGGGATTTGTCGCAGGACGCAACTCCTCGGCGGGCAGTTCGCTCGGATCGGACATGCGCGCGCCGCTGAATCCGAGACGCTGCAGACAAGCATCGACGGCGCGGGTCATCGCGCCCTTGTGGTGACCGGACTTTGCGGGGCGCCTGCGCCGTTTGGATTTGCTGGCCGGCCCGCCGCCATTAGCATTGCCGTTCGCGGAAGAAGCTGAAGAAGCTTTTGGCCCGGAGCGCTGTTGCTGGTGAAAGGCCTCCTGGATCCGCTGAAGTTCAAGGACAAGCGCGGCACCCTGGCTTCCGGTTGTTGTACCTGGTCTCTCTTTCGCCGAAGACCGCAAACCACGGGTTCGGCCGGTCAGAATCTCGCCGCTCGAACTCATGACGCTACCTCGGCGGCTACGGGGGACGGCTTCGCGTGGATCGGCGTTGGCGCGACCGGCATCTGGCGGCCCGCAGAGCGCGCCACGCGCCTAAATACCTCTTCGCGCGGCCCGAAAGCGATTGTCCGGCCATCGTAAAGCACCATCGCCATGTTCAGCGCGGCAAGCGCGCTCGGGCGATGCGATACCACGATAACGATGCAATTCCGCTTGCGCAGGGTCTCGATCGCTCTCGTCAACGCATTCTCGCCATCGGCGTCCAGGTTGGCGTTCGGCTCATCAAGGACAACCAGAAACGGATCGCCGAAGATGGCGCGGGCCAAGCCGATGCGCTGGCGCTGGCCGGCAGAAAGAGACATGCCCCCCTCCCCGATCTGCGTCGCATATCCGTTCGGGAGGCGCAAAATCATCTCATGCGCCCCGGCGACCCTGGCAGCGCCCAGAATTGCCTCGGATGTCGCCGTTTCGTCGAACCGTGCAATATTTTCGGCAACGCTCCCGTCAAACAGCGAGACGTCTTGCGGAAGATAGCCAATATGCCGGCCAAACTCGTCCGAATGCCACTGATCGATCGCAGCACCATCGAGACGCACCACTCCGCTGGTCGCCGGCCAGATGCCGACCAGCGCTTTGGTGAGTGAGGTTTTTCCCGACGCGCTCGCTCCCAGTAGCGCCAAACCCATACCGGCTTCCAGAGCAAAAGAGACATTCGAAACAATCATCCGATCCGTTCCCGGAGCCGGCACGGCCAGATCCTGAACCAGAAGCTCGCGCCGGGGCCGCGGCAGAACCACCGGAGGAGCCGCAGGCGGCGCCGTGACTTTGAGAATATCGCGCAGCCGCTTAATGCCCTGACGCGCCGCGACGAGTTGCTTCCATGTACTGAGTGCCACCTCGACGGGGGCCAGCGCCCGACCCATCATGATCGACGACGCGATCATGATTCCGCCGGACGCCTGTTCGACCACGACAAGGTATGCGCCAACACCGAGAATCGCGGATTGCAACACGTAGCGCAACACCTTCGCCGCCGATCCGAGATTGGCATACATGTCCGTGGCGCGAACGTTCTCCCGTAGAAATCGCTCATTGGCCTTCGACCACCGGGCCGTGAATCGACCTGTCATTCCAAGCGCGCGGATTACTTCTGCGTTAAGGCGCGTCGCGTCAGCCTGCACTTGCCGCTGGGCACTGCTGTCCATCGCAGCCTTGGCGGCGCCTTTCGACTGACGCTCGGTCAGCCAGGTGACCGCCACGATCGAAAGCGCCCCCAAAACCGCGACGGCACCGATGACCGGATGAAACAGAAAAAGCGCGATCAAAAAGATCGGGATCCACGGCATGTCCAGAAATGCGGTTGGCCCGAGGCCGGACAAAAAGCTCCGCACCTGATCGAGATCGCGCAGCGGTTGTTGCGTCAGCAGAGATCTCACCCCGCGCAACGGAAGGGTTGCCAGCGCCACGTGGATTGGCTCCTGCAGATTGACGTCAAACAACGTTCCCACCCGCGACAACATCCGCATCCGCAAGGCATCAAAATATCCCTGCAACAGATAGGCGAGAAGAACGATGAAGGAGAGCCCCAGCAAGGTCGCAATATTGCGGCTCGGAATGACCCGATCATACACCTGCAACATGTACAGCGAACCCGAGAGAGTCAGGAGATTGATGACGCCGCTGAAGACCGCGATCCCCAACAATCGCCGCGCACTTGCGCGCAGCCCATCGGCAACGGGATCGCTCGATCCAATGCTCAACATTGCGCTAACGGCATTCGTCTAATTCGCCTTGCTGTTATTGATGCTGTTATTGATGCTCTCGCAGCGAGTTCGCTTCTATCTCGGTCGAAGCCATACGCTGTCGAGCAATCAACGGTGGCAACCGATACCGGCAGAATTTTGACGAGATTGCGACGCCGGCACCTGCCAAAGTTCTGCGGCAGAGACCTTCACCGACGTGAGTTGTGATTCACTTATTTGAATTACAACGATCTCGATGACTACATTGCCTCACATCGTGTGCGCATCGTGTCGCAATGGTTCCCTGAACGACCCATGTTCATAATATGATGATGATCTGCTGAAGGACTGAATCACGCCACGTGGAATCAAGCTAACTCAATTGCAGACCGTCCAGATTTCCGGATGACGGCCGCAACATCCACGCGCATTCGGCAGCACCGCATCTTCAACGACCCCGCGACGAAAGCGGATTGCACGCCAAACAAATCTTGTTTGGGCAGATATTAAATCACGTTCTCGTCAGATTCTCGTCTCGAAGATAATGAAAACCCTAACGCTCTGTAGTGCCATCGACACGAGCAATCGAACCGTCGTGGATTTCGTAATCGCCAAGGGGAAGTCAAAATTGACTTGGGCGCTCGCACTCAAAAGGGAATACAACACATGACTAGGGCCAATCTTGAGCATCTGCATCACAGCGACGATCATCAGAACCTTGGCCAAACCGAAACGCCACCACCAGCGCCGCCTGTCGTTGCAACGCCGCCGGCCGCTGGAGCAGGCGGCGGTCTGACGGCAACGGATCTGTTCAACGACGCAACGACGCGTGAGATTGGCGGCATAGGCCCGGACCAAGTCAACTTGATCGTCTCGGACCTCGTCGGCGTGCAGCAGATGTTGAGCGCGGCATTGCCCCAGATCAATGACCTCACTGGTCTGCACACGCAGATCATCATCAATCAGCTCAACGAAGAGATCGCATCCATCGAGAACGCGAACTCGCCGACGACGGGCACGCTGACATTGGGAACAGATCTCGGACAATTCGTCGGGCGTGCGATCAACGATATCCATCGGGACATCATTGATATCGCTCAGGGCGACCCGGGTGTGCAGGCGCTGTTTAACCCGGCGCCTCTCCCACCCCTGAACACCCCTCCTGCACCGTTCCATGACAATGCAGCGCAGACGACCTTTCTCACTCAATGGATCCAGGACAGTAACCATCTTGGGCAGATGGCGACCACGATCGAGAATAATGGCTTCAACGGAGACATTGCTGGACTGGTGCAGCAAATCCAGACCTACGAGAACAATTCGAACGCCTTCGATCAGTCTCAAGGCGGCCTGTTCTCGGCGCGCTTCTGGAACGAGCTTCGGACGGATGGAACGTCGGGCACGGCGGCGACCGCGCTGATCGAGGGTTTGCAGACGCACAATGCCGGGGAAGTCAACGCCGCGGTGGAGCAGCTCGCTGCGAACTCTTCGGATGTGGCGAGCAATAACCTCATGGCGAATGGCGGGAGCTACGCGAGTGTGGTGGCGGACGCGCAGGCGACGGCCGTGACACCGACGGGCCACCACCACGTTGCAACACCTCCTGCAGCAACACCCCCCGCAGCAACGCCGCCGGCGGCTGGAGCAGGCGGCGGTCTGACGGCAACGGATCTGTTCAACGACGCAACGACGCGTGAGATTGGCGGCATAGGTCCGGACCAAGTCAACTTGATCGTCTCGGACCTCGTCGGCGTGCAGCAGATGTTGAGCGCGGCATTGCCCCAGATCAATGACCTCACTGGTCTGCACACGCAGATCATCATCAATCAGCTCAACGAAGAGATCGCATCCATCGAGAACGCGAACTCGCCGACGACGGGCACGCTGACATTGGGAACAGATCTCGGACAATTCGTCGGGCGTGCGATCAACGATATCCATCGGGACATCATTGATATCGCTCAGGGCGACCCGGGTGTGCAGGCGCTGTTTAACCCAGCGCCTCTCCCACCCTTGAACACCCCTCCTGCACCGTTCCATGACAATGCAGCGCAGACGACCTTTCTCACTCAATGGATACAGGACAGTAACCATCTTGGGCAGATGGCGACCACAATCGAGAATAATGGCTTCAACGGAGACATTGCTGGGCTGGTGCAGCAAATACAGACCTACGAGAACAATTCGAACGCCTTCGATCAGTCTCAAGGCGGCCTGTTCTCGGCGCGCTTCTGGAACGAGCTCCGGACGGATGGAACGTCGGGCACGGCGGCGACCGCGCTGATCGAGGGTTTGCAGACGCACAATGCCGGGGAAGTCAACGCCGCGGTGGAGCAGCTCGCTGCGAACTCTTCGGATGTGGCGAGCAATAACCTCATGGCGAATGGCGGGAGCTACGCGAGTGTGGTGGCGGACGCGCAGGCGACGGCCGTGACACCGACGGGCCACAACACTGCAACACCTCCTGCCGCTGGAGCAGGCGGCGGTCTGGGCGTGGCCGAGGCAACAACGACAGCCGTGGCCGCTGCCACGGCCGCTACGGCGATCGCCACCGCCTCGGTCTCGCCCGGCATATCCCCGCTCGCGCCGGTTGATCACCACGCCGGAGATCCCCAAACTCCCTTCTTGGAGAACGCGCATCACTTCCATCACCTGTGGGGATAGCGGTGCGTCCGTGACGGCTATCTACGGGTGATTTCATCACCGCGTCGGAAGCCGGCACCGGCATTTAAGTCGTTAACGTATCAACGCGCTGGTCGGGGAATTTGAACCGGCCGGCGCGATTGGCATTGCATGGGCGCATGCAGTCTGTTCACCGGGTAATGGCGACAACTGCATCGATACAGGGGATCTATTCTTGCACCACCTCTTGCACCACCAGGTAATTTCGTTTCTCGGAGCAGACACCTCGTCCTTTGGAGCATCGGCATGTCCACCATGTCGCGTCGGGGCGTGCTGCCGCTCGTCCTCGCATCGTTCAGTAACCCGGCCCCATGGTGGGGCCTCTCGCCGGCGAGGCGTGGTCCCGAGGCTTGACGCATGAGACGACGCAGGACTTGGACTCGCCGCACGGACTATGGGACGATCATCCTGCACTGGATTCTGGTCGGCTTTCTCTTGATTGCGATCGCTACCGGCTTGAGGATCGCCGCGGAAACACCAGACCGAACGTGGATCAATGCACTGGATAGCCTGCTGCCCCAGTCCACGGTGTGGACGGCGCACCTACCTGCGGGCGTGGGATTGGCCGCGGTGGCCATTGCCTACGTGGTTTATATGCCGCTTGCAGGGCTCTGGCGCCGGGTTCGGCTAGACCGGGTTCGCCTGCTCGGGCTGGTTGGCGGCAAACAGCCCCGATGGGGCGCGATCAACGTCATCCTGTACTGGCTGTTCTATCTTACGCTGATCTCGCAACTCGTGACGGGCGGCCTGCTGTATCTTGGAAGTGCAAACGGCATGGTATCTGCCTGCCACTGGTACGGCATGTGGATGATTTTTGCCTACGCTGCCTTGCACGTGCTGTCGCACCTCAAGCTCGGCGGGATGCTGCAATTGCTTCGCATCTTTCGACCGGCGCGTCTCGGAGTGCCGCAAAAACCGCTGGATCCCGTCGATCTGCTTGCTTTGCTGGCGGAACACTCCCATCGGCCGACGGCACCACCGCGCGTCACCCAAACGCACCCCAGGCCTCATCGGCCTGAAACGCTGCGGCCACAAAAAGCAAAACGGGATCCGATGTTGGATCAGCTGGTCCCACGCGCGACTGCGACACCGCAGCCACGGCAGAACGCCGAGACTGCGCGGAACGCCGTTAGACCACGACGTCGATCCGTGCTTCACGCCAATCCGCTGGTCGTCGCGGCTGCGAGCGCGTTCGTCGGCGCCTCGTTTCTGCTAGCGATCGATCGCGAGACAGTAGACACGCTTCACATCCGCCACATCGGAAGTGTGGACGCTCCGGTACTTGACGGCGATACATCCGACGCGATCTGGCGGACCACGCCGCCGCTTTACATCGCCACCGCCCAGGGCGGGAATTTCGACGGAAACGGAGCAACCACGATCGAGGTTCGCGCGGTCCATGACGGCACCTGGGCCTATTTCCTCTTTGCTTGGGACGATCCAACCCGCTCGCTGAAGCAGCTCCCTCTGAAAAAGACAGCCGATGGCTGGCACCTCCTCCATGAGGGTTACGAGCTGGGCGACGAACACTCCTTCAACGAGGACAAATTCTCCGTGATGTTGACCACGCTCGACGTCATTCTTGCGGGCGACCGAACGTTCCATGCCGGACCGACGCCGGCTGCAGGCAAGCCCGGCACGCTCTCGGGACGTGGCTTGCACTACACGATGAACGAGAGCACGTTTCTCGATGTCTGGCAGTGGAAAGCGACCAGCGGCGGCGCGAGCGGCTGGATGGATGACGCGTATATCGGCCCTCCCGCAGAGCCGACGCAAGATCAGATCGATCGGAAAACTCCCTTCCGCGGTGGCTTCGCGCTGGATCCGGGCACGGCTAACTACTCCGACAATTTCGAGGTCCGCGCGTCCGGCGATTACCGCCGGCCCATCAAACCTCGCCGCCTGCCGAGCAACTTCAGGGCGATGGCCTTGGCCACGGGCAAGATCGATCTCGACCCAAACCACGGCGAGAGCGATGGTGCGCGATGGTACATGACCGAGTCGGAATCAGTGCCCTATTCCGACGCGCTTGATGCCCAGATCCCGGTTGGCACCATCATTCCCGGCGTCGTCATTGCTGGTGAGTATTCAGGCGACCGCGCCGACGTCCGTTGCGCCGCCCGCTGGGCGGCCGGACGCTGGGCGCTCGAGGTCGCGCGGCGGCTCGATACCGGGAGTCAATTCGACAAGCCAATCACGACCGGGACTTTTATGCGGCTCGCCGCGTTCGATCATGCCCAGACACGTCACACGAGGCATGTTCGGCCAATTCGCTTGGAGGTGGAATGAAACGCAAGGTCTGCAAGGTTTCGGTGAACGGCCAAGGCTTTTCAGCAAAGTTTGGCGACCTGCTGCTCGACGCGGCGCTGATAAACGGCGTCGATATTCCGCACGATTGTCGCTCGGGCCATTGCGGCACGTGCCGCGTCAACGTGGTCGACGGGCGGGTCTTCGGCGGAGACGGCGACCCGGATTCGGTGAAAGCCTGCCAGTGCAGAATCCTCTCGGATCTCGAGATCGCGATTGAAGAGGTCCCCGAGGCGGTTACAATTTCGGGACGCGTCGTTGGACTCGTGGCGCTCGCACCGGATGTTGTCGAGGTCTGTATCAAACTGCCGCGACCCGCGGGTTATCTTCCCGGTCAACATTATAATGTAAGGTTTCGCGGATTTCCCGCGCGGTGCTACAGTCCCACAGCCCCGCTGGACAAGCATTCGGACGACGGCCTCGTGCGCTTCCACGTGCGCCTGGTGCCGAACGGATTGGTGTCGTCGGCGCTCGGACGGGAGATTGGCATCGGACACCGTGTAACTCTGCTTGGTCCGCACGGCACCGCGTATTTTCGGCCGGATCACCCTCATCGCCTGGTTCTCGTCGCGGGCGGCACCGGCTTTGCACCGATGTGGTCGATTGCGCAGGCGGCCCTGATCGAGTGGCCTCAACGCCAACTCATTTTTGTGGTCGGTGCCCGGACGTTGAATTCGCTCTACATGGTTCCGGCGCTGTGTCAGCTCGCGCGCCACCGGAATGTCACCGTTGTTCCGGTTGTTTCGGAGCCGCAAGCCATTTCGAAGGTCGTAAGGGCGGGTCAACCGACCGACTATTTGCCAACATTCTCACCCTTTGATGTCGTCTACGCGGCAGGCGCACCGGGCATGGTTGAGAGCGTGGCTTCCAGAGCGAGAGCTGCAGGCGCAAAGTGCTATGCTGATCCGTTCGAACACGTATCCAATCAAGCCACCACCGTGGGCCTGTGGTCGCGCGCCATCTACTGGCTCAACAGCAAACCGAAAATTCCATCGCCGTCAATTGTCTACGAGCCGGAACTGACCAGCGTCCGAAGATAGGCCGCGAAGCGAGCGCGGCGGCTGTTTTCGGTCGCCGCGCGGTGCCCGCCGATGGATCGAACTTGGAGAAACAAAGGTCGCGGCAACCTCGCTCTTGTACGATCATTGCTCGACCGCACCGGATCGGGGAAACTGTCTCCAGCCGACCCGAGAGCGAATGTCGTCCAGCTTGCTCGCTCCAGCGGCCCCGCCGTTCCGGCGGCCGCGTTCCTCAGATCTTCACACCACATCCTCAGCCGATGCAGTGACCGCCGACAACATCAAGAAGCCAACACCGTAGCGATGCAAGGACGCTCACAGCATTCCCGGGCCGTCGCGCCATGGTGCTCGCGTCAACACCTTCCACGCACCCGACCCGCGGATCGCGGAAAACCGGCGGCCCCTGTCGCCCGCAGTTCCACAACTTCAGCGGGCGATCAAACCTGCTATCTCCCCGCGCGCCGGCCGCGACCCCAGCGTTCAAAAATCGAAAAAAATGCGTGAAAGTTGCAGTTTGTCGGCTATCATCGGAGCTGGGGATGGCTGCTAAATGTTGACTTGGACTTCGAAATTTAAACTTCGCCTTCTCGGGCCATTCAGCTTCGTGGACCCGGAGGGGCGCCGGATCGTAATTTCCAGCCGCAAGGGCGCGGCGTTGATTGCCATGCTGGCCGTTTCCAAGGACGGCGAGCGAGCCCGCGGCTGGCTCCAGACACAACTGTGGGGTAGCCGCGAGCCAAAGGAGGCCAACGGCAGCCTGCGGCGCGAGTTGTCGGATTTGCGCCAGCGGCTCAATCGTCCGTCGTGGACGCCGCTGATCTGCGAGCGGGACCGGGTACGGCTCGACCTCAACATCGTCAGCATCGACATTTTCGAACCGGACGACGAGGCTGGTGCGCACGGAACCGGTCAGGCAGGCGAGTTCCTCGAGGGAATCGACATTCCCGGTGAGGAAGCCTTCGAAGACTGGCTACGCGAGCAACGCACTCGCCTGCTCGAGAACCCTCCGGCCAAGGCCGCACCGCCGCAAGTTCCGGCCGCCGCAGCCCGCTCCGAGCCCGGCCCCACCTGGCCGGGACAGCGCGCCAGCGATGGCCCCTCGTTGGCGGTCCTGAGTTTTGCAAACCTGACGGGCGATCCGGACGACGCCTATTTCGCCGAGGGCTTCAAGCAGGAATTGATCAACCGCCTGTCCCGCGTACGGTGGCTGGCAGTGATCGCCGGCGACTCCGGTGAGCCGCGAGGTTCGACCATCACCAGCCAAGAAGCGCGAGGGCTGGACGCCAAATATCTGCTCGACGGATCGGTCCGGACCGCGGGAAACCTGATGCGGATCGACGTCACGCTCTATGAGGCCGCGCGACTCCAGGCGGTCTGGTCCAAGCGGATCGAGATCGCCCGGTCGGTGATTGCGACGGCGTTCGACGAATGCCTGCAGGAACTGGTGGCGCATCTCGGCGCCAAGATCGATCACGGCGAACAGTCAAGCGCGCGGGAGCGGGTGCCGTCGAACGCAAACATCACCGATCTGCTGTGGCGGGGTCGTTGGCACCTCAATCGCCTGCAGCACCCGGATTCGGATCAGGCGCAGGAGCTGTTTGCCAAGGCGCTCGCGCTCGATCCTCATTCCCCGGAAGCCCTGATCAACGTCACCCATGGACTGGCCTGGGCGATCTGGACCGGTCGAGAGTCGGGTCAGCGGGTGCACGAGATGCGACGGCTCGCCCAGCGCTCGATGCGGGCTGATCCATCCGACGGCCGGGCCTACTGGCTTGCCGGCACGGCGGAGACCTGGCTGCGGCACATGCAACCCGCACTGGACCTGCTCTACCAGGCGGTCGAACTGACGCCCAGTCTCGCCATTGCGCACGCCCAGATCGGTTCCACCCTCAACCTTTGCGGCAAGTCTGAACAGGCCGGCGGGCACCTTGAGCTGGCGAGACGGCTCAGCCCGTTCGACGTGCATCTGTTCTTCGTCCTTGGCGAACTGGCAATGAGGTCCAGCCTGCTTGGGGATTACCGGGAAGCGATCGCCTATGCGGATCTGGCCATCGTTCGCCGGGAACAATACTGGTACGCCCATATGGTCAAGATCGACGCGCTTTACAGACTGGGCGAAGCGCAGCAGGCGAAGTCGGCATTTGAAGAGCTCCGGGCCGTCAGGCCGCGCTTTTCGACCACGTATATTGACTGGATTCCATTTGAAGATCGCTCGGTGAACCATCGGTTTGTCGAGTCAGTCGCTTCGCTCTCGGCGGGCCGCACCCGCCTCGCGGCCGAGGGCGACAATTCACGACGTTGATGCGCGAAGATTATTTCAGAACGAAGGGGACGTTATGGGGGACGCGAAGGCGGCAGGGGGACTATTCGCCAGGTGGACGCTGAAATACAGGGTTGCCGCAGACGGGACGATATCGATATCCGGCAACGAGAAGGCATCCGCGCAAGACACCTTTGATTTTGACGACCTGGGCGCCGACCGGCCGTGGTCGCCGGTTTTCAGACGGCTTTGGCTGTGGTCGCTGCGGGTGGTGTTCGCTTTCTTTCGGACCTTCTGGCCGATCCCGAGGTTCGGCCGACTGGTCATCGTCACCCGCGACGCCGACGTGCGCGACGTGCTCGCGAAGCACGACATCTTCCGCGTGCCCTACGGCCCGGAAATGAAGGAGCTCGGCGGCGGCGCCGCGACGTTTGTCCTCGGTCTCGAAGGCGTCCAGCAACAGCGTCAACACGAACTCATTCGCAGCCTGATCGGAGAACAGGACGCGAAATGGCTGATCCAGCGGACGCGTCAGATCGCCGACACGCTGATCGATGCGTCCGAGGGCCGTATCGATATCATGAAGGATCTCATCACCCGGGTGGCGTCGGAGACCTGCGCCGAATTCTTCGGGCTCAATGTCGACGACCCCGACGCTTTCGCCGAATGGTCGATGTCGATCTCGGCGCTGCTGTTCGCCGATCCGTTCGGCAATCCCGCGACCCGCAAGCTCGCCCTTGCCGGCGCAATGCGCGTACGATCCGTGGTCGAAGCCGCCCTGGTGAAGCTCTCGGTCGACCCGCCAGCGCCGCCCGAGGGCCTTGGCAAAACGATTCTTCAACGTCTCCGCGACACCCATATTTCGGACGACGAAATTCTCGCCATCATGGTGGGCATGATCACGGGGTTCATTCCGACCACGACCCTGGCAGCGGGCAACATTATCGAAGAGTTGTTGCGGAAACCGGACGGACTGGATGCGGTGGCCGCGGCGGCGAAGCAGGCGCGCAGCGGCGACGACCCGTCGGCGCGCGACCGGCTGGAGCATCTTCTGTTCGAGGCGGCACGGCTCAATCCGGCGCTCAACCCGGGGCAGTGGCGCTACGCCGCACAGGACGGCACCGTCACGACGGCGTCGGGTCCACACCGGATTGCCGCCGGATCGATCCTTATGGTCGCGACCGCCTCGGCAATGCGCGACCGCCAGTCAAAGGGCTATGAACTGGTGTTCGGAACCGGCGTGCATGCCTGCCTTGGCAAGACGCTTGCGATGGCGCAGATCACCGAGATTTTCGAAGCACTGCTCTCCAGGGACGAGGTGCGCGTCAGCAAGGGTCAATGGGGACGCATCTTCCGGGTCGGCGTGTTTCCCCGCCGCCTCGACATGGAGTTCAAGCCCGCCTTTGGATCGCAGATCCAGAGCATGGTCACCGTGCTGGCTCCGCTCACCGAAAAGGCCGACCTCAACGCCTGGCGTCACGAGATCGAGAAGCTAGTCCTGCAGCCGCGGCCGAATATCGACGACGCGCTCCGGAGCACCGACGTCATCCATTTCGCATCGCTCAACGCCATCGATCTGGGCGATGCCAATACTCCGGCGCCGTATCTGATGCTGGAATTGAACGGCGACGGGAATTCCGACGCACTGATTGACGCGATCGATGCTTCCGCACGCCCATGGTTGCTGCAGCTGTTCCGCTCGGCGGCAAACCGCGACACGGCGCCTGCTCCGGCGAACACCGGGCCTTCGCTAGGCGAACTGTTGCGGGCCAGCGAGATTAAGCTGCAGGCGCGGCCATGGGGAAACACCGGACTGTGCTTCTACGGCCTGCCCGGCCAGTCGATCGCCAGCATCCAGCAGCAGGAGGAACTTGTAAAATTCTGCCGCGAGGCCGTCGATTATTTCGTAAAGATTCACGCTGGTATCGGCAGCCACGCCACCGGTGCCCTACAGTTCGTTCGCGATCTCATCCATGGCGCTCCCAAACTCCGCGGAATGAAATATCCAGGCATGCAGTCTCTGGTGGCGCGCGGCCCCGCATTCCAGCGCTATCTGGTGATCCCAAGCCGTCAGGAACCACCGACGCTCTGCTGGAAGCAGCCGGACAGCCGTCTCGCCGCGGTCCTCTCCTCGCCGACGCTGCGTCCGATCTATATCTTGCTGGCGGTGATCGCCGTTATCGTCAGCGTGTTGTGCTTCAAGTGGTACGACTTCTCCCTGTCCTTTGCACCGGGGGACCTTCTGACTACCGCCGGGCAGTGCGCCATCGCGGTGGTCGCCGGATGCATCGGCACCGCTACGCTGGTGGGCATCATCGTCGGCGCATTCATCGCACGACTGCATTGGGCCGACGTCAACGACAGACCGGAAGATCTCGACCCCGACCTTGCCAAGGTTCGCGAGGTTGCGAAACGCGAGAACGCCCCCAACTGCGAGCAAAATCATTTTCTGTCGGTTTCGCCGCTCAAACCCGGCTGGTTCCGCAGGTTCACGCTTGGTATCGCCCTGTGGGGAATCGAACTCGTCGTCGTCAGAGCCTTCCGCCCCGGCTATATCGTCAACATGGGGACGATTCATTTCGCGCGCTGGTTCCGGCCGCCGGGGTCGGAGCGCCTGGTGTTCCTCTCCAACTACGACGGCAGTTGGGAGAGCTATCTCGAAGATTTCGTCACCAAGGCCTATCAGGGCCAGAACGCGGCCTGGAGCAACGCCGTCGGTTATCCGCGGACGAAATGGCTGATGAGTGGCGGCGCGCAGGATGGCGATCGCTTCAAGCGTTGGGTGCGCCGCCAGCAGCAGCCGACGCAATTCTGGTTCAATCACTTCCCGCATCTCACGGCAGACCAGATCCGCAACAACGCGGTGATATCCTGGGAATTGGCGCGGGCGACGACGGACTCGCAAGCCCGCGCATGGCTCAGCTATTTCGGCTCGATGCCGAAGACCGACACCGTGATCGAGACGCAGGAGGTGCAGTCTGTCGTATTTCGCGGTTTCAAGCGACTTCCCCACATGAAGTTCGCCGCCCTTCGCCTGCCCGACGATCCCAGGGCTCGCGCCGACTGGCTGGCCTCGCTCGTACCCGCCGGAAGTAGTCCGCACGATACTGTAGAGCGGTTACAGCAGACTGAGGATTTAATGGTCACGTTCGGTGACCGCCCGCTGTCAGGCGAAGAGGAAAACTCGGCTACATGCGTCGCCTTCACGGCGGCGGGCCTGTCCTACCTTCTGCGTGGATGCGATGATAATGCGTCCACCACGATGGCGACCTTCCCCACCGCCTTTAATCTCGGAATGTCGTCCCGCCAGCGCATTCTGGGCGACGATGCCGAATCCGAACCGTCATCGTGGCGCTGGTCGGATGCTAATCGCGACACGCAGGTTCATGCCGCACTTCTTGTGTACGGAAAATCCCAGGGCGATTGCGAGTCCCGCTTCGAGTTGCATCGTTCGAAGCTGGCCGGCGCAGGTTTTGCGGTCTACGAACTCGACACTCAGCCCACGGAAAACGGCATCAACTACGAACACTTCGGCTTCCGCGATGGCATCTCGCAACCGGTCATCCGCGGCACCCAGCGTTTTGCGCGCGGCGCGCAACCCCGCGACATTATGGAGCCTGGCGAATTCCTGCTCGGCTACAAGAGCAACCAGGGCTACTACCCGCCGACGCCCGTGGTCGCCCGCGAGAGCGACCCGGACAACCAGCTTGGATCGATTCCGACACCGGCGGACAGCCGTTTCGGTGCCTTCCAGGATCCGCGCCCGCAAGTGCGCGACTTCGGTCGGAATGGCAGCTTCCTGGCCATCCGGCAACTCGAACAGCACGTCGACGAGTTCCACGATTATGCCAAGCGCAGCGCAGAAAAATTGCTTGGAGACACGATGGACTTGCTGCCGGGCTTGATTGGAGGCGAGGTCACCGGAGACTGGATCGAAGCCAAGATGATGGGACGCTGGCATGACGGCGTGCCGCTGATCGACCGTCCGATCGGACCCGCTCCGCCGAAGCGCAGCGACGACGATCCTCTCGACGAGACGGATACCGACCTGAACTTCGGGGTCGATGACCCACAAGGTCTGTTTTGTCCGTTTGGCGCGCATATCCGCCGGGCCAATCCGCGCGGCAGCCTTGCGCCGGGCGATGATTCGCAGCTGATGATTACCAACCGGCATCGTCTTTTGCGGCGTGGCAGATCCTATCAGCAGGAAGGCGAAAAGGGCCTTCTGTTCATGGGCCTGTGCGCGGATCTCGAGCGCCAGTTCGAGTTCATCCAGCAGTCATGGATCGGCGCTCCCGGCTTCGCCGGGCTTACCAACGAACCGGATCCGATCGTGTCGGTGAAGCTGCCGGATGAATCGACGCGGTTCACGATCCCAACCTCGGCCGGTTCGCTGGCGGTTGAGGGAAGCGCCGAGAGTTTCGTGACGGTTCATGGCGGAGGCTATTTCTTCCTGCCAAGCCGGTCCGCGCTCATATTCCTGGCGAAACTCAATCAGCTTCGTGTTCCTGATCGAAAGCTTGTAGACGACGCCTCTGAAACCGAGGTTCAAACCTCTTAGCCTTATCGGTACTGATTGAATCAGAACCGGGCTCTTCGCTCGAAAACGCCGCGGCGAATTCGAGCCGCGGCGGACGGCCGGGCGGCCGACCGCTCCACCCTTGCATTCACCTCCCGCGCCATTACTGTCCGCGTCGCAGAATGGCGAAAAACGCCACGGACGTTTACCGGGAGCGAACACGTTGGCGCTGAGCAAGGGCGATGATTACCCGATCCACCAGACACCGGAGCCGGTGGCGTATGCGGGGACCGACCGCAATTTCTACGACCGCTATTTCTTCAACGGCTATTCGACAGCGTCCGGAAACACGGCGTTCTTCGCGGCGGCGTTCGGCGTCTATCCGCATCTGAACATCGCGGACGCCGCCTTTGTCGTGGTCCGCAACGGCGTCGAGACCGCGCTGCATGCCTCGCGCTGCCTCAATATGGAGCGCATGGACCTCGCCGTGGGCCCGATTCGCATCGAGGTGGTCGAGCCCCTGCACAAGTTGCGCGTGATCGTCGACGCGCCGGACCACGCCATATCAGCCGATATCGTGTTCACCGGCCGCAGCGCCCCGATCGAGGAACCGCGCTTCATCCGACGGATCGGCCCGCGCACGCTGATGGACTATACCAGGTTGACGCAAAACGGGCGGTATCAAGGCTGGATCGAACTCGACGGCGTTCGCGAACAGGTCGACGGCTTTGTCGGAACGCGCGACCGCTCGTGGGGCGTCCGCCCGGTCGGCCTTCGCGATCCGCAGGCACTAACGCCGGCGACACCGCCGCAATTCTTCTGGCTGTGGTCGCCCTGCAATTTCGACAGCGCCAGTCTGTTCTTCCACTCCAACGACGATGCCGCCGGCCTGCCGTGGAACCGCCGTGCGGTCTGGGCGCCCGACAACGCCCCGCTGCAGGAAATCGAACACGCCACAGCACTGGTGAACTGGAAATCCGGCACCCGGCACGCGACATCAGCCACCGTCACGCTGGGGGAAGGTTCGCAGCGGCTCGAAGCGACGTTCACGCCAGTCTACAATTTCTTCATGCTCGGCCTCGGCTATGGCCACCCGAAATGGGCGCACGGGCTCAACCATGGCGACCTCGCGGTCGAGCGCGAAGACATCGTGCTTGTTGATGTCGATGTACGGCAACAGCAGCATCTCCACATCCAGGCGCTGTGCGACGTGAGCTGCCGCGATGCGGAAGGCCGCGTCCATCACGGACGCGGCGTGCTGGAGCAGCTGGCGCTCGGCCCGCATGCGCCATCGGGATTCAAATCCACGCTGGATTTCGCCCCATGAATGCGCCGAACTCGGGCGAGGCGCTGGGCCGACGGCTGGAGCAATATCTCGGCAAGCACTGGGGTGAGAGCGTCGTGGTGCGCGATCTCACGCGCATTCCCGGCGGCGCCAGCCGCGAGACCTACCGCTTCGATGCGGAGGTCGGCGGCAAGGTCAGGGGCGTGATCCTGCGCCGCGACCCGGTCGGCGGCCTGATCGACACCGACCGGCAAACCGAATTCATGGCCTACCAGTCGTTCCACGGCAGCGTGCCGGTGCCCGAACCGCTGGTGCTGGAGACCGAAGGCGGCGCACTGGAGCGACCGTTCTTCATCATGAGCCGGATCGACGGCGGCCAGGTGCCGTCGGTGATGAACCTTGAGCCTTATGGCGAACATGCCGGTGCCATCGGCCGCGAATTGTTTGCGATCCTGGGGCGTATCGCCCGCCGCGATCCGGCGACGCTGCCGATCCGCCATTGCTGCGCAGCCCCTGCCCTCGCCGACTGCTGGCGTGTGACGCTGGATTACTGGAGCGCGGTGATCGAGCGCGACGAACGTCACCCGCAGCCGATCGTCCATGCCGCGATCCGCCGCCTGCGCCGCAATCCGCCAAAGCCGGCGGAAAAGATTTCCGTGGTTCACGGCGATTATCGCTCGGGCAACTTCATGCACGATGGACGGGGAAAGATCATCGCCGTGCTCGACTGGGAGATGGCGCATCTCGGCGACCCCATCGAAGATCTCGCCTGGTGCTTCGACCCGTTGTGGAGCCATTTCGACGACAGCCACGTCGCCGGTACGATCCCGGAAGCGGAAGCGATCGCGATCTGGGAGCGCGAGAGCGGTCTGCGCGTCGATCCATCCGCGCTGGCGTGGTGGAAACTGTTCAGCGCCGTGAAGGGCTGCGCGATCTGGACCACGTCGGCCAAGGAGTTCGTGGCCGGCGGCAACGATCTGGTGCTGGGATTTACCGGCACTTACACCGCGCGCCGGCACGACCGCATCATGGCGGACCTGCTGGCGCGGCTGGTCGAGGAAGGCTGGTCATGACGCCGACGGTGCCGGAACTGCTCAACGGCTGCATGCTGACACTGATGACCCCGCCACGGCCGGAGGACGCCGGGCTGTTCTCGGCGGCCCGCCTTCGCCTGATCGCGCTCGTCAACAAATTGGTCGCATTGGAAAGCGCCGACGGCGCCGCCGTGCGGGTGTGGGAAAACGCAGCACTCCGCGCGCTGATCGCGGAAGCCGGACCCGGACATGGCGTCTTGCCCGGTGACGCGGCGGAAACCGCCGACGGCGACTATTCGCTGGCGGTCCTCGATGCGGCAAACGCCCGGCTGCGCCGCCTCGTCATCCGCCTGCATGAAGCGGCCGAACAGGCTGGCGATATCGAACTCGACCGCCAAATCCTGAAACTCTATGGCGAGATGGCGCGGCGGCGCGAACTGCATCTGGCGCCGGTCAAGCCGGTGGCTTGAGCGGCCCATTTCAAACGTACCCTACTCGGCCGCGCTCGACCTGACGGCAGGCCGCGCCGAACCCCGCGCCTCCCCGCCGAACACGATTCCCTCATAGCCCTTGGCGGTGACGTCGTTGATGGCGGCGACATATTTCGGGGTGCCGCCATTGTAGACGAAGTAGCGGACCTTGCCGTGCTCGTGGCCGGGGACGTTCGAGTTGTAGCCGGTGAACCACGACTTGGCTTTTCGCATCAGCATGATGGCGTACATCTTGGTGACATGGGCCGTCCACCGCTCCTGCGCCGCCAGTGTCGGTTCGGCGCTGACATAACCGCGGTCCCACATGTGTTCGAGCAGGTCCATGCACCAGTTGACGCCGTTCTCGATGCCGCGCGGGAAGTTGGTCGAGGCCGAACCGCTTTGCGGGCCGGTCGGCATCAACAGGTTCGGAAAACCGTGAACCAGCATGCCGAGGAAGGTCGAGGGACCGTCGCGCCATTTGTCGAACAGTTTTTCGCCGCCGATGCCGCTGATGTCGATCTGGTCGAACGCCCCCGTAATGGCGTCGAAGCCAGTGGAATAGACGATGATATCGAAATCGTAATCACCCGCCGAAGTTCGCAGGCCGTTTTCGGTGACGCGCTCGATCGGCGTCTCGCTGATGTCGACGAGATGCACATTGTCGCGGTTGTAGGCTTCGAAATACAGCGTCTCCAGTGGCACCCGCTGCACGCCGAAACCGTGGTCTTTCGGAATCAATTTTTCCGCGGTCTCGGGATCCTTGACGCGGCGGCGGATGCGATCGGCGATGTAGGCGGAAAATTCGGCGTTGGCCGCCTCGTCGGTGAAAATTTCGCGAAAATTGCTCAGCCAGATGCCGAAGCCAGGCTCGTCGTACAGCTTGTCCCACAGCGCCAGCCGCTCCTCGCGGGTGACCTCGTGGAAGCCGCGCCGGTCGGGCTCATGCTCGAATCCGCCGGGGGTGCGGGCGCATGCCGCAAAGATCTCGTCATAGCGCGCGCGGATGTCGGCCATCTCTTCGTTCGAGATCGGGCTGTTGTTGAGCGGCGCGCTCCAGTTCGGCCGGCGCTGGAACACCGTGAGGTCGCCGACCTTGTCGGCGATCTCCCCGATGATCTGAATCGCGGTGGCGCCGGTGCCGATGATCGCGACCTTCTTGCCGGTCAGATCGACCGGGTCGTGCGGCCAATAGAAGGTGTGGAACGAGCGTCCCCTGAAGGTGTCCATCCCTTCCAGCCGCGGCGGCGTCGGCACCGACAGCAGGCCGATCGCCAGAATGACAAACCGGCAGGTCAGTTCGCTGCCATCGCCGAGCGTGAGCCGCCAAAGATTCTCCGCCTCGTCGAACCGGGCCTTCTCGACCTTGCAGTTGAACCGCATGTATTTTCGGAGATCGAATTTGTCGGCGACGTAATTGAGGTAGCGCAGATTTTCCGGTTGCGCCGAGAAGCGTTCCTTCCAGTGCCACTCCTCGAGCAATTCCTTCGAGAACGAATAGCCGTAGGTGTAGCTTTCGGAATCGAAGCGCGCGCCGGGATAACGGTTCCAGTACCAGGTGCCGCCGAGATCGGGAGCGGCATCCAGCACCAGCGCGTCGATCCCGAGGTCGGCCAGCCGCTTGATCTGGTAGATGCCCGCCACGCCCGCGCCGATCACGATGACCTCGTGGTGCGACTTGGTCGCCTCGCTCCCGGTCCCCTCGGACATGTTCACTCCGGTCGTTGTTGTTTTTGGCGTCGACGGCGGCAGCGCTGATATGCTTCACTATAGCAACAATCCGCCCTTTGCACTTGCGTCAGGATGCCATAACCGCGCCGCAGAATTCTGACGTAAAACATTGTTTGAAAGCTGTGGCGTGGCCGACCCGGCTCGAAGGCCGGGCGGAAGAGCCAGACTGATCCAAGGGAGACATTCGAATCATGAGCAATATCGCCTATGTCACCATCGGCGCCGTCGACGGCGAGAAATCAGGCGCGTTTTACGATGCGGTCTTCGGCGCCCTCGGCAGCGAACGCAAGGTCGCGGATGGCGGCTGGATCGGCTATGGCAAGATCGGTCCCGGCAAAACCATCATGGATTGTCACACCGCGGTCTGCCCGCCCTTCGACGGCAAGGAAGCCCGCGCCGGCAACGGCATCATGATCGCCTATCAGGGCAAATCGCCCGATGAGGTGAAGACCGCCCATGCCGCCGGGCTCCAGAACGGCGGCTCCGACGAGGGCGCGCCGGGCTTCCGGCCGCCGGAAGCACAGAAGGGCTTTTATGCCGCCTATTTGCGCGATCCCACCGGCAACAAGCTTTGCGTCTTTTGCGTCGCGTGATCGTTGTGAGTATCGCGGATTTTCCCGCCGATCGGCTCAGGGATGACCGTGTCAGATGCCCGCGCCGGCATTGATCTGCACGTGCAACTGCTCGACATAGGGATCCCTGATGTCGAGCGCTTCCAGCTGGGTCGCCAGTTGCACGAGATATTCGCGGTTGGTGCCGAGAATACCCTTGCCGCTGGCGATGGTGGCCGCGGTCTCCGCGAACGACAGTTCGCCGACATAGCTTGGATGCGCGGTGTTGGAGACAAAGGCGAGCGCGGTGATCGGCCCTTGCGGTGTCGTCATCGGCACCATTGCCGGCGCATAGCCGCCGCGCAGCATCTCGCGGCGCCACAGGATCGCCGACTCCGCATGCACGTCGTCAGCGGCGATGCGAAACGCCAGGCCGCGGCAGCAGCCTTGCTGCTTTTCGAGCGACAGCATCAACGCCGGATAATCGCGCGACCCACGGCCGAGATCGATCCAGAGCGTGAAGCGGCGCTGATAGCCTTCGAGGTCGGCAAGCCGGACTTCCGCGAAGTGAAAGCCGGGGTCCCACATCAGCGATCCATAGGAGTAGATCCAGAGATCCTCGCCGCTGTGGTGATCGCCGAGCAGCGCCAGCCGCGACGCCTCGATCGCTTCATCCGACAGCCGCCAGCTTGCCGGGAGCCCTGCGGCCCGGGCCCGGCTCTCCCACATCGCGAACATCTCCGGCGTCAGCCGCAGCCGCGATTGCGCCGGCTGCGTCACGCGGTCGCGCAGATCGGGCAGATGAACGAAGGCGTCCGCGGTCACGTCGAACCAGCTCCTGTGCTTCCGGCATTCGTAATGTGCCATTGTTGGCACCTCGCGCCAATTCAAACCACGACCTGCCCGGCATGACTTTACCTCACTGCAGGACTGACTTTAAATCATCCAAAGCCATTGTTCGCGGCGCGCCGCGGCGCTATCGATCAAGCAGGCTGCAAGGGAGCGGCCCGACGCGCCTGCCCGCCACTTCCGTGCGCGGTCTCAGGTCTTGCCGAGCCAGAACCGCGTTTCGGTGTCGGCCCATCCCTTTCCGATCCGGTCGCTCAGCCAGGTATCGCTGCGTTTCAGCCCCTTGTCCTTCTGGCCTTCCGGCGTGTTGCGCCAGGCCTGCCAGCGATACGTGCCGTAGATGCTGACAATGCGCGCGGCGTAGGTGAGCGCCAGTACATTGTCCCCCTGGATGATGACGAGATTGTCGTCGTTCTTGGTGCTGGCCCGGGCACTGAAATTGTGGGAGCCGGTCATGACGACCGGATTCTTGCCGGCAGGATCGATCACGATGACCTTGCTGTGGACGGCGATCATGAATTTGCCGGTGTTCCTGATTTCGCGTTCCCACCAGTCCGCCGAGGCGTCGATGCCCGCGGGACGGACCACGTCGGCGATCTGCTTTCCCTTGAACACCTGCTGTTCGCCGTTGCTGGTGAGAAGCTTCAGCTGGTCTTTCGGACTGTCCTTGCCCTGCGCCGGGAAATTGTTCAGGACCCCGCGCACATAAAGCTTGGCATCCTGCGCTTTCTCCAGAATTGGACCCAACAGCCCATCGGGGCCGGGATTGAGCATCAGGCACACCGCGCCGTGCTCGGCAGCCTTGATCAGTTTTGTCGCCTGCTTCAGGTCGCCGCTCTTGGAGGTCGGCGTGAACCAGACGCTGGCATTGGATTTTGCCACCGTAAAATCCCACTCGCGATCGCCGGTTGTCGCGAGCGTCTTTGGGTTCGTGCTGGCGGCCTTGTAAATAATTTTCCAATGCTCGTGAAAGGCGGCGGCGATCTTGGCATCCGCGATCTCAAGTCCATTGTTATTCTGGGTGCAAAGGCCGGTTCGGGTCCAGTTGGTGCTGCCCGTCCATACGCGTTCGGCATTACCGGCGTCGTCGCAGAAGACGACGAACTTGTTGTGGGCATAGCGCGCGGGTGCGATCTTGCGACGCACGATGTCAACGTTCGCCTTCTTCAGGACGCCGGCGTTCTGCTCGGTCTCCTTGGCGGTGGCGTCTGCCTTTCCCGTGCTGTTGCCAAGAACGACATGTGCCTTTGCCTTCATCGCGCAGAGTGCCGCGATCAGTTCGGGATCGTTGAGTTCGTAGAGCGCGACGAAGACATCCCGCTTCTTGTCCTTGGCCTCGCCGAGCAATTCCAGCAGCCGCGATCCCAATGCACCCTTGAGAAAGTCCCGGATCTTGTTTCCCTTGGTGGCGATTGCCTTCTCCAGGGTTTGCGCGGATTTCGGGTCGCCGCCAATCGCCCGGGCCAGCCATTGGGCGGAAATTGTCCCTCGGTTGAACCATGGGGCCAGCGGTCCGCTGGGCTGGGCCGACACGTAGTCCGTCCACCGATCGGGTGCTTTCGCCGCAAGCTTCACTGCCGTCGCGCCGTCCTTGAGAACGGGCACTACGCCGTAGCGAACGGGCGCCTTGGCCGGCGCCACGAAATCCGTCCAGCTGGTCTTCTGCACCGGCCACTCGGTACTCGGCCGATGTTCGCCCTGCTTGTGCGCGTTCGCCTGATCTTCGAAGCCGACCCATGTATCGACGATCGTGCTGCCTTTGCCTTTTTCCTGGCGAAACAGCGCGAAACCGAGGCAATCAGGAATCATCACCGTCACGTCCCAAACGACAAAGATACCGTCCGTCGTCGGGAAGGCCTGAATATTCGAGATCATGGGGACACCTCCAAATGAGCCGTATCGAGAACATCCTGTCAGTATGAATTTCGTCGTCCGTTGCCTGTCACGCCGGCTACGGCTATGCCCCCAAAGCCGCTTCGCCGATACTCTATCAGAGGAAGCGTGACGTGTGTATTGCAACCTGAATATGACGATACTTCCTGAAAATCGTTTGCTGCTCTGCACATGGCCACGAGGGTGGTGAGGCTATTGGTATGTTGTTCCCGGCTTGCTAGGTCTATTCGGTTCCGACCCTATCAAAGCAAGTGAGACCTCATGCGCGACCAGTTTTCCAACACCCAGCAGATCCGCAAATCCGCGGTGACTTCCAAAGGCGGCATCGTCGCCGCGCAATCGGGCAAGGCCGCGCAGGTCGGCGCCGAGGTGCTGGCCGCCGGCGGCGATTGCGTCGATGCGGTCATCGCGACCACCTTTGCGCTCGGCGTGCTGGAGCCGTGGATGAGCGGGCTCGGCGGCGGCGGCGCGATGGTGCTCTACCGCGCGCGCGAAGACCGCTATGAAGTGATCGATTACGGCATGCGCGCGCCGCGCAGCCTGCGCGTTGAGGATTATCCACTGACCGGCGACGGTGCCGCCTCCGACCTGTTCCCGTGGGCGCGGGTGAAAGACGACCGCAACCTGCACGGCCCCGGTTCGATCGCGGTGCCCGGCGTGGTCGCCGGCATGGAGGAAGCGCATCGCCGCCACGCCAAACTGCCGTGGCAGGAATTGCTGGCGCCGAGCATAGCGCTCGCGGGCGAAGGCCTTGGCGTCGACTGGTGGACCACGCTGATGATTGCGAGCTCGGCCGCGGACTTGCGGCGCTATCCCGCCAGCGCCACCGCCTATCTCGTCGACGGCCTGCCGCCGAATGCGCCATGGGGGATCAAGTCCCATGTCCGCATGCCGCAGGACCGGCTCAAGGCGACGATGGCGCAGCTGGCCAGCGCCGGCGCGCGCGATTTCTACGAAGGCGATCTGGCCAAGAGCCTCGCCGCCGACATTCAGGCCGCCGGCGGCGCATTGTCGGTCGAAGACCTCGCGCCGTTCCGCGCTCACCTGCGCGAACCGCTTGATATCCCCTATCGCGGCGGCAAAGTGCTGGCGACGCCGGAACTCACTGCCGGGCCGACGTTGTCGCGCACGCTCGGTCTGCTGCAAGACAGTTTGAAGCCCGCGCGCGGCGAACCGGATGCGGCGGCTTACGTCGCCTATGCGTCAGCGCTGCAGGCAGCCTATCGCGAACGCCTGAAAGACATGGGCGACGCCGACGGCCGCCGCGCGCTCGGCGCCGAAGCACTGGCGCCGGCCTGCACCACGCATTTCTCGGCGGTGGACCGCGACGGCAACATGGCCGCGGTGACGCAGACGCTATTGTCGACCTTCGGCTCAAAATTCGTCTCGCCGCAGACCGGCGTCACCATGAACAACGGCATCATGTGGTTCGACCCGACGCCGGGCACACCCAACTCATTGGCACCCGGCAAGCGCTGCCTGACCAACTATACGCCGGTGCTGGCGCAGGCCTCCGACGGCAGGCGCGTGGCGATCGGCGCATCCGGCGGCCGCCGCATCCTGCCGGCGGTGACGCAGCTTTTGTCCTTCGTGATGGATTACGGCATGGATCTCGATGCCGCGATCCATCAACCGCGCATCGACGCCAGCGAGGGCGCGGTCGTGATCGGCGACATCCGCCTGCCGGCCCCGGTCCGCAACGAGCTCGGCGCGCGTTTCGACTACGAGGAGGCGCGCATCCAGACCCTGCCGATGAAGTTCGCCTGCCCGAGCGTGGTGCTGCGCGATGGCGTCACCAACAGCGGCGCCACCGAGCCGTTCCAGCCCTGGAGCGAAGCGGTGGCGGAAGCGTAAGACGGCTTTACCCGAACCGGTGCGCGTAGCGATCGATCGTGAGTTCGCTGGCATCGATGTCGGGCTTGCGGCCGGACAGCATATCCGCCAGCACGCGGGCGGAGCCGCAGGCCATGGTCCAGCCCAGCGTGCCGTGTCCGGTGTTGAGATGCAGATTTGAATAGCGCGTGGCGCCGATGACCGGCGGCCCGTCCGGCGTCATCGGCCGCAGCCCGCACCAGAACGTCGCCCTGGAAAGATCACCGCCGCGTGGAAACATGTCGGTCAAGGAATGATCGAGCGTCGCCCGCCGCGCTAAATCGAGGCTATTGGAATAGCCGGAGATTTCCGCGGTGCCGCCGACGCGGATGCGCTTCCCGAGCCGCGTGATCGCGACTTTGTAGCTCTCGTCCATCACGGTCGAGACCGGCGCGCCGTCGGCATCGATAACAGGCACCGTGATCGAATAGCCCTTCACCGGATAGACCGGCACGTAAACGCCGATCGGCTTGAGCAGACGCGGCGACCAGCTGCCGAGCGCGGCGATGTAGGCATCGGCCTGCAACGTGCCAGCGCTGGTGACGACGCCGGTTATGTCAGCACCATCGGTCTCCAGCCGCTCAATACCGGTGTTGAATTTGAACTGGACGCCAAGCTTGGCGGCCTCGGCGGCGAGCGCGTCGGTGAACATGTGGCAGTCGCCAGTTTCGTCCTGCGGCAGCCGCATGCCGCCGACGAACTTGTCTTTGACGCCGGCGAGCGCGGGCTCCGCGGCAATGCAGCCTTCCCGATCGAGCACTTCGTAAGGCACACCGTATTGCTTGAGCACGGCGATATCGCCGCCGGTATGGTCGAGCTGCGCCTGCTTGCGGAACAGTTGCAGCGTGCCGCGGCTGCGTTCGTCGTAGTGAATGCCGATGTCGTCGCGTAGCGCGCGCAGGCAGTCGCGGCTGTATTCGGCGATCGGGATCATCCGGCTCTTGTTGACGGCGTACCGCGCAGACGTGCAGTTGCGCAGCATCTTCAGCATCCAGATCCACATGACAGGATCGAGCTTGGGCCAGATCACCAGCGGGCCGTGCCGCATCAACAGCCACTTGATGGCCTTGACCGGCACGCCGGGCCCGGCCCAAGGCGAGGAATAACCGGGCGAAACTTCGCCAGCATTGGCGAAACTGGTTTCCAGCGCCGGCTTCGGCTGACGGTCGATGACCGTCACCTCATGACCGGACCGCGCCAGATAATAGGCCGTGGTGACGCCGATAACGCCGCTGCCGAGAACGATGACTTTCACGATAGACTTGCTCCAATACAGCACCGCCGGCATTTCATTTGCCGGCGGTTCTTGTCGAGCAAGGATCAGGCCACGCGCTTGATGGCGTCGCCGAGGATCGAGACCATCTCGTCGATATGGCTGCGCTCGACGATCAAGGGCGGCGACACCGCGACCGCATCGCCGCTCTGGCGGAAGTAAAGACCGCGGTTGAAGCAATCGACCATCAGCTCATAGCCGCGCGCGCCCGGCGCATCCTTGCGCGGCGCGAGCTCGACCGCGCCCATCAGGCCGACGTTGCGGATGTCGATCACGTTCGGCAGGCCCTTGAGCTGATGCAGCGCATCGCGCCAGTAGTCGGCCATCGAGGCACCGCGCGTCAGCAATCCCTCGTCCTTGTAGATATCGAGCGTCGCGAGGCCGGCGGCGCAGGCCACCGGATGCGCGGAGTACGTGTAGCCGTGGAACAGCTCCATCGCGTTTTCCGGGCCAACCATCAAGCCGTCGTGGACCTTGCGGCTGCAGAACACGGCACCCATCGGCACAGTGCCGTTGGTGATGCCCTTCGCGGTCGTCATCAGGTCGGGCGTGACGCCGAAATAATTGGCGGCGAACGGCGTGCCGAGCCGGCCGAAGCCGGTGATGACTTCGTCGAAAATCAGGAGAATGCCGTGCTTGTCGCACAACTGGCGCAAGCGCTGCAGGTAGCCTTGCGGCGGCGGCAGCACGCCGGTCGAGCCCGGCACCGGTTCGACGATGACGGCGGCGATGGTCTCCGCGCCATGAAGATTAACCAGCCGTTCGAGATCGTCGGCGAGTTCGGCGCCGTGGGCCGGCAGATCCTTCGAGAAGGCGTTGCGCGCGAGGTCGTAGGTGTGGCCGATGTGATCGACGCCGGGCAGATGCGTCGCGAACGCACGGCGGTTGTTCACCATGCCGCCGACCGACATGCCGCCGAAGCCGACGCCGTGATAGCCGCGCTCACGGCCGAGCAGGCGCGTGCGGGTCGGCTGACCGGCGGCGCGCTGATAGGCCAGCGCAATCTTCAGCGCCGTGTCGACCGATTCCGAACCCGAATTGGTAAAGAAAATGCGGTCGAGTCCTTTTGGCGCGATCGCCGCGAGCCGTTCGGCGAAATCGAACGCGATCGGATGGCCCATATTGAACGACGGCGCGAAGTCGAGATTCATCAGCTGCTTTTCGACGGCGGCGGCGATCTCGCGGCGACCGTGGCCGGCGTTGACGCACCACAGGCCGGCCGAACCGTCGATCACCTTGCGGCCGTCGACGGTGGTGTAGTGCATGCCCTCGGCGGAGGCGAACAGGCGGGGAGCGGCCTTGAACTGCCGGTTGGCCGTGAATGGCATCCAGAACGCGTCGGTTTGCAGGGTGTTCGGAATCTGATGAAGGGTCACGGCCTGGCTCCTTTGCTGGCAGCTTGCAGGTGCTAGCCGGACCACGGTTGAGAAGGCGCAACAAGTCCTTTTCTGCGCTCCTGCAACCCATTGATTTTATTGATCCCGTGAGGTCATATTTGTTCGATCCGAAACACCTGCAACAGGGATTTGCGATGAGCGTCGATATCGGTGGGCAACTGCGCTTCGTCCGGAGCCGTCACAAGCTGTCGCAACGCGAGCTGGCGAAGCGCTCGGGCGTGACCAATTCGACGATCTCGCTGATCGAATCCAACCAGATGAATCCGTCCGTCGGCGCGCTCAAGCGCATCCTCGACGGCATTCCGATGGGGCTGGCGGAATTCTTCGCCATCGAACCGGAACGGCCGCGCAAGGCCTTCTACCGCTCCGACGAACTGACCGAAATCGGCAAGAAGCCGATCTCGTACCGCCAGGTCGGCGACAATCTGTTCGGCCGCACCTTGCAAATTCTGAAGGAACGCTACGAGCCGGGCAGCGATACCGGCCGGGTGCCGCTGACCCACGAAGGCGAGGAAGGCGGCATCGTGGTCTCGGGCCGGCTCGAGGTCACCGTCGACGACGAGCGCCGCATCCTCGATCCCGGCGACGCCTATTATTTCGAAAGCCGCCGCCCGCACCGGTTCCGCTGCGTCGGCGCCAAACCCTGCGAAGTCATCAGCGCCTGCACGCCGCCGACGTTTTGAGGCGATGCGCAGGACGCGGCTTCACTTCGGCAGTGCAGCCGAAAGCACCAGTTCGAGTTCCTGCCTGACGTCGTCGAGCGGCTGCGCACTGCGCGCGGCGCGACACATCGCGACCGTCCCCTCCACCGACGCGATCACGAGCGCCGCCAGCCGCCGGGCGCGCGCGGGCGCCACGCCCTCATGGCGCAGCGCCGTGGACATGATCCGCTGCCAGTCGGCAAATACCCCGTCGGCAAGATCGAGCAGATGCTGTTGCGCGGCTTCGTCCGGCTCGCCGTCCTTTTCCGTCGCATCGTTGATATATTGCTCGACCGCCACCGCGAGCACCGGACAACCGGCTTCGAACTTCGAACGCTCCAGCGTCTGACGCCACAGGGCGATAAAGGCGCGAAGGCCGGCAATGGCACCGCGCGACCGGGTCAGGTGCTCAAGCGGTCCGCTGACCTGCGCGCCGGCGAAGACCAGCGCGTCCGCGATCAGTTGTTGCTTGCCGCGTGGGAAATGATGGCCGATCGACCCCCGCGGCGTACCGGTATGGCGGACCACTTCGCGCAGGCTCGTGGCATTGACGCCGCGCCGGCTCACCAGGTCGGCGGCGCCGGCCACCATCTTGGCGCGGGTATCGGACGTCATCGCTAAATCCTTTTCGGTTTGATGCCCCATTCTAGAATATGACGCTTGACATAGCCAGTCCAATCTAGATTATGCCACATGTCATAGTCGACAACATGGCCGGCAAGAGGGGGGCGCGATGACGTTTATCCATGTGATGACGCCGCAAGGGCGACTGAATGCAGATCAGCGGCGCGTTCTGGCCAGGACACTGACGGATGCCGTGCTGGTGCCGGAGGTCGGCAAACTCACGCCCGAAGCCCGCCGCGGCTATCAGGTGCATTTTGCCGAGCGCCCGCTGGACATGATCGCGCACGGGGGAGAGTTGCTCTCGGACAAGCCAAGCGACGTCATGGTGGTCGATGTCGTGGCGATGGATTGCTGCTGGACCCGCGAGGATCGCGCCGCGGTCATCCGCAACATCCAGACCGCGCTTGCGGATGCCTTGGGGATGAAGGCTCCGTCGCCGGCCTGGTGGGTCAATTTCCGCATCATCGAGGAAGGAAGCTGGGGTTCGCGCGGCGGTGTGCTGTCGTTCTTCGATCTGCTCGAGCACGGCGCATCCCACTTTGCGCCGGAGCGCGCCGCGGCGATCCGCACCGCGCTTGCCGTCAAGTACGAGAGATAGCCGCCTCTTGAAGGCCGCATCGGAACTTTCGCGTATCAAACAGAGGAAACCAAGCCATGACCGCAGAGGGAAAAATCCGAACCGAAACCCATGACCGCGTGTTCAGGATCATCATCGACAATCCGGCGAAGAAGAATGCGTTTTCGCCGGCCATGATGGAGCAATTGTCGGACGCACTGACGGAACTGCACAACAACGAGAGCCATTGGGTCGGCGTCATCTGCGCCGAGGGCAAGGATTTCACGGCCGGCCTCGACATGCCGAAGTTCTTCGGCCCCAACGCCGAGAAGCGAAATATCAGGGAAGGCAATGTCGACGTGTTCGGCCTCGGCAAGCGTTGCAGGAAGCCGATCGTCACCGCGGTGCAAGGCATCGTGTTCACCATCGGCATCGAGCTGATGCTGGCGGGTGATATCGTCGTCGCCGCCGATGACAGCCGGTTCTGCCAGATGGAATCCAAACGCGGCATTGCGCCGTTCGGCGGCGCGCATTTCCGCTTCCTGTCGCGCACCGGCTGGGGCAACGCGATGTATCACCTGTTGCTGTGCGATGAATTCAGCGCGGCCCGCGCCCGCGAGATCGGGCTGGTCCAGGAGGTGGTGCCGGCCGGCCAGCAGATCGAACGCGCGATGCAGCTCGCCGCGATCATTGCGCGGAATGCGCCGCTCGGCATCCAGGTGACCAAGGAGGCTGCCGCTAAATATGTCGAGCACGGCGAGGCCGCGGCGATCGCCTACATTCCGTCGATTCGCGAGCGGGTGCTGAACAGCGCCGACGCCAAAGAAGGCATTCAATCCTTCATCGAGCGGCGCGCCGCCGTGTTTCAGGGCCGGTGAGCAAGTGAAGCCGATTTCAGGAAAGCAGCGGGAACTGGCGGATTTGCTGGTCGAGGCGCGCCGCAACGCGTCTCAGCTGTCCTCGCTGCCGGATGACCTAGTGCCGGCAACGGCCACCGAGGCCTATGCCGTGAACCGGATCGTGGCGGAGCGGCTCGGCTGGGAGCCGCTCGGCTGGAAGATAGCCGGAACGACCGACGGGGTACGGAACAAGCTCCGGCTCGACGGACCGATCTATGGCAGGACGTTTCGTCGCTTCGCATGCACCTCGCCTGCGCGTTTTGGAGCCGCGGAATTGCTCGACCCCCTGATCGAATGCGAGTTCTTCGTCACGCTCGCGCGCGACCTGCCGCCGCGAGACGCGCCGTGGACGCTGCCCGAGACCATCGAGGCGATCGGCGAGGTTCACGCAGGCATCGAAGTCGCGGAGTGCCGTTACGCGCGAGCCGCCCTGCCCCCGATGCCAGCCATTCTCGCCGACGGCAGCGCTTCGGGGCGCTACGTGTTCGGCGACAGGATCGAGAACTGGCGCGAAGGACTTGCGTCGATTCCGGTCCGGCTCGAAGTGGACGGCGCGTTGCGCCGCGAGGGCATCGGCGCCGACGTCATGGGCGACCCGTTGCGGCCGCTGTGGTGGCTGGCCGAACAGCGCCGGCATTGGGGCGACGGACTTCGCGCCGGGGAAACCATCAGCACCGGTTCGATGACAGGCATGCTGCCGGTGCGCGGTGGCCAGCATGTTCGCGCGCGCTTCGGCGATACGGCGACCATCGAGATCACAATCGATCCTTGACGGGTTCGGCTTGATGCTGGTCTGAACCCGAAGCGCACGCAGGACGATTTAAGGGCCGCTAGCCGTTCAGGATTCCAGAGAAGCCAGGGGAACGTCGAGCGCGTAAACAAACCCGTCCGGCTGATAGGAGAGCTTGACGTCACCTTTCAGCTGCCGACCGAGCGTCTCGATCAGGCGCGTGCCAAAACTCTGTCTGCTAGGCGCCGTGACCGACGGTCCGCCCTGTTCTTTCCAGGTGAACCGCAATCGCGCGGACGCCGCATCCACGGCCCAACTGACGTCCACATGACCATCGGGCACCGACAACGCACCGAATTTCGTGGTGTTGGTGCAGAGCTCGTTGAGGGTCATCGCGATCGCGATCACGGCACCCGATGCGATGTCGACGCCAGGGCCGTCGATCGAAAACCTCGGCCTGTCCACATTGTCGAAAGGTTCGGTCGCGCCGCTGACGATTTTTCGCAGGTCGGCGCCGGTCCAGCGCACCTGCAACAGAAGATCGTGGGCCCGGCCGAGCGCCAGCAATCGCCCTTCGATCGCGTGCTGCGCATCACGCATGCTCGGCGCATTGCGCAGGCTTTGCGACGCAATGGCGCCAACCGTTGCGAGCGTGTTCTTGATGCGATGATGCAGCTCTTCCAGGATGAGCTTCTGAAGCTTGTCAGCCGCCTCGCGCTCCTTGGCGTCGATACCGGCTTGCGCCAGCAGCGTCTCGGCGCTGAGCTTGGCCTGCGTCAGCAACAACCGCAGGCTGACGTTTTCAGCCGCCAGCAGCTCCTGGGGAGACGCCGGATCGGACGCCAGGCCGGCGTCGACCAGATCATGGTCGGTTTTCAACATCGGCAATGGGTACCACCATCCGTCCGTTTCCGGTCATTTCTTTCCGGTAACGATTTCGGCAGGCTGCATGGAAACGTTGCCGGGATGACGACGTTCGGTCCGCAGAGATCAGACATGGCCGAGCATCCCCCGTATTTCCGCTACGATTTCGACGGTATCCAGCGGTTTTCCGAAGAAGCGGCTGTCTTCCGGGATGTCGCTCTTCGACAACTTCAGTTGCCCGGACGCCAGGATGATCTTGATCCGTGGCCAGCGCTCATGGACGGCCAGCGCAAGCTGCAGGCCGCTCATGCTGCCCGGCATCTGAATGTCGGTGAACAGCAGCACGATATCGGACCTGGACTGGAGGATGGCGAGCGCTTCGTCCGCGTCCACCGCCTCGACCGGGAGATAGCCGGCATCCTCGACCATATCGACCGCCCGCATGCGCAGCAGCATCTCGTCTTCGACGACGAGGATGACGGGTGGCAAAAGCGTGCGATCCAGGGCCATCATGGCTCGCGATGCGCGGTCACCGGAAGCCCGGCAAAGCGAGCACCGACGTTCCCAGAAGCATTGCGAGGGCCGCAAGAGATTTGATCATATCAAGCTGCTGACTGTGGCGGATCGCCAATCCCGCTGCGCTTGGGGATTGGTTGGCAACGAAGCCGAAGCTGCAAAGTTCCGAGAGATGCAGCTTTATATTGATCGCTTCCGTCTCGCGGCGCCTGGCGATGGGCGAATAGCCACTTCCGCCCGTCTCCTGGCGGGTATAGATTCAGCCCGATCGCACCGCCGCAGGCACCGTCAATCGGAGGCATTTGCATGCGCGCTGTTGTTTTGATGACCGCATTTCTGATTGGCCTTGCCTCACCAACATCAGCCGCCGACGATGTCGCCACAGCCCAAGGCGTCATCCGCGCGCAGGAACAGGCGCTCGGCCACGACGACGCGGCGGCGGCCTATTCCTATGCGGCGCCGGCGATCCGGCAGCTGTTTCCGCAGGCCGATATCTTCATGTTCATGGTCCAGAACAGCTATGCCCCGATCTACCGCCACAAGAGCTTCGAGTTCGGCGAGGCGCGCGCCGCCGATGGCTACATTGCGCAGCGCGTCCATATCATCGACGCCAATGGCGAGGCCTGGGAGGCGCTCTACACGCTGGAGACGCAGCCGGACGGCAGCCTGAAGATCACGGGATGCTCGCTGTTGAAGGCCGGTCAGGCGGTCTGAGCCACGCCCGCTTTCGGTTGATAGCCGCGCGCCCGGATCAGCAGCGCGACCATGATGGTGACGTTGACCAGATTCCAGGCGACGCCGTTCAGGAACGCCGCGGCGTAGGAGCCGGTGGCGTCGAAGATCACGCCGGAGATCCAGCCGCCGAACGACATTCCGAACACCGAGGCGAAGATCACGATGCCCACTCTCGTAGCGGCTTGCGAGGCCGGCATCGCCTCGCGCACGATGATCGCATAGCTCGGCACGATGCCGCCCTGGAACAGCCCGAACATCGCGGAGATGATGTAGAGCGAGGTCAGGCTGTCGAAGAACAGGTAGAACAACAGCGCCGAGCCCTGCGCGACCGAACCGATCAGGAGCGTGGGGATGCCGCCGATCCGGTCGGCAAGGAAGCCCGAGCCGATCCGGCTGATGATGCCGAAACCCAGCATCAGCGACAGCATCTCGGCGCCGCGTGCCACGCCGTAGCCGAGATCGCCGCAATAGGCGACGATATGAACCTGCGGCATCGACATCGCCACGCAGCAGGCGATGCTGGCGAGCGCCAGGATCGCCGTCAGCGTATTGGTGGAGAGCCGCAGATTGACGCGCGGCGGCGGCGCATTGACATGGTCGCGCTGCGTCCCGGCGCCCATCAGCATGCGCAAGCCGATCAGCGCCAGCGTCATCGCCACCGCGGTGAAGATGCCGACCGCGATATGGGTATGGCGCCAGCCGTAGGTCTGCATGCCCCAGTTCACCAGCGGCGGCCAGATCGTGCCGCCGATGTAATTGCCGGAGGCGGCGATCGCGACCGCGAGCCCGCGGTAGCGGTTGAACCAGTGCGAGGCCTCCGCCATCAGCGGCCCGAACGTCGCCGACGACGACAGCCCGATCGCAAAATGCACCAGGATAAATTGCCATATTGAAGTTGACAGCCCGGCGCCGATATAGCCGAGGCCCAGAATGCCGATGCCGAGCCCGATCGCGGTGACGATGCCATAGCGGTCGGTGATCTTGCCGGTCAGCACCCCGCCGGATCCGAATCCGAGCATCACCAAGGTAAAGGCCAGCGACGCCGTGCCGCGGCTCGCGGCGAATTCCGTCTGCACCACCGGGAGCGCGACCACGACCGACCACATGCCGACGCTGCCGAGCGAGCCGATCAGGACGGCGACGGCAAGCCGGGTCCATGCCCGGCGCGAATCGGGAACGAACATGTCGGAATCTCGGGTGAGGTAAGAAGAAATTTCCACGGCGGCGCAACTTCTTCGGCTAATGCCTCTGGGTCAAGCCACAATGGCGCGATATTGGGCATGCAGATGTGGAGGGACACACTCTCAGTCATTCGCGCCGCCTTGGCGAAACAGTTCAACCCGTTTACCATGAAGCCATGTTCGTTCGCCTGACCCGACACATGCGCAGGAAAGCAGGGTGGTTTGCCGCTCTGCTTTATCTATTCTGCGTGCTCGCGCCCGGCGTGGCACTGGCGCTCGGCGATGCCGCGAGCTGCCTGCCGGCCGGCGTCCAAATAACATCAACCGAGCATGTCCATAACACGCAACCGATGCCGGCCGCGCATCAGCATCATCAGCCGGAGGCCGGCCAGGATTCCGGTGTCGGCCTGGCCCAACATGCGCAACATCAGCATGACGGCCAGCATCAACATGACGGTTCGCCCGGGCCGTGCTGCGCCATGCTCTGCCTGTCCGCGATCGCTGCCGATCTGCCCGCGATTGCCAAGCCGTCGCAGCCGATCTCGGTCTGCAGCTTCGCGGACTTCCAGCGCCTGCCCAACGAGGCGCCTGAACGGCTCTATCGTCCCCCCATCGCCTGATTTGACGAACCGATTTGGGTCGTCGCGCGCGTGAGCGCGCGCGTACGCGTGGTCCATCGACAAATCAGGGATTTCTCCATGTCTGCGCAGTTCGGGGCGAGGCTCACCGCCGTTGGTTCGGCGGCGGCGCGTCATTGCATCTCAAGATTCATCATCCTCGCGATGGCGATCGTGACAGCCGGTTTCACACCTGCCGCAGCGCGCGCGTGGCATAGCTGTCCGAAGGACGGCGTCGCTTTCGCTCGCCTATGCCCCGCCGATGCCGCGGAGAGAACCGCCGGCGTCGGATATCGCTCGACCATTGCGCCCTATACCAGCCTGCGCCCCTCGGCACCGGCGCCCTGGCGCGCGCGCAACGACAGCGTCACGCCGCAACCGAAAACCGGACGGGAGCCGAAATGAACACCCGTTTTACCTTACGCGGACCTGCGCTCGGGTTCGTACTGACAGCGGGCCTCGCGCTGTCCGGTTGCGCCTCGTTCCTGCCAGACAGCGGCATGGGCGTCGTCGCAGACGTCGCTAATCAGACCATCGGCAAGGAGGTGGCCTTCGTGCGCTCGGCCGACGACGCCGAGCATGCCGATGGCACCGTCAAGCGCTTGCTCGGCCGCCCTTTGAGCGCCGACGCCGCGGTGCAGGTTGCGCTTCTCGGCAACAAGGGGCTGCAAGCCGCCTACAACGAACTGGCGCTGGCGGAAATCGACCTCGTCCAGCAGAGCCTGCCACCGAATCCTGTCTTTTCGATCTCCCGCATCGCCGGCAATGGCGCCAGCGAACTCGAACGGCAGGTGGTCGGCGATATCCTGGCGCTGGCGACGCTGCCGTTTCGCTCCGAGATCGCGCGCGAACGGTTCCGGCAGGCGCAATTGCGCGCAGGCCTCGAGACGCTGCGGCTCGCCGCCGAGGTCCGGCGCGCCTATTTCCGCGTCGTCGCGGCGAACGAGATGGTGGTGCTCCTGACGGACGCGAAATCCACCGCCGAGAGCACGGCGCAGCTTGCCAAGAAACTCGGCGAGACCGGCTCGCTCAACAAGCTCGACCAGGCCCGCGAGCAGGTGTTCTACGCCGAAACCGCCGCCGAACTCGCCAGCCTGCGCCAGGAAGCGACCAGCGCGCGCGAGCGGCTGGCGCGGCTGATGGGGCTGTGGGGCGACGATCTCGGCTTCAGACTGCCCGACCGGCTGCCTGCCTTGCCGAAGCGTCCGCAAGCGCTTCCCGGAATCGAAGCCGACGCCGTCGGTCACCGCATCGACCTGCAGATCGCCCGCATGGAGTTGGCGGCGCTTGAGAAATCGCTCGGCCTCACCGAAGCCACGCGCTTTGTCACGCTGTTCGACGTTGCCGGCATTTCCAAACGCACCAGTGATCCCGGCGCCCCGGTCCTGCGCGAGCGCGGTTTCGACGTCCTGTTCCAGATCCCGATCTTCGACGGCGGCGAGGTGCGCGTGCGGCAGGCCGCCGAAACCTACAACCAGGCCTTCAACCGCCTGACCGAAAAGGCGGTCAATGTGCGCTCGGAAGCGCGCGACGCCTATCGGGTCTACCGCTCGAGCTACGATATCGCGAACCACTATGCGCGCGAGATCCTGCCGCTGCGCCAGATCATCACCGAGGAGATGCAGCTTCGCTTCTCCAGCATGCAAATCGACGTCTTCGCGCTGGTGACGGAGGCGCGGCAGCGCATTGCCTCGCTGCGCGCGGCGATATCAGCCAGACGCGAATTCTGGCTGGCGCAATCCGACCTGCAGACCGCGGTCAACGGCGGCGGATCGGGCGGGCAGCAGGAAAATTCAACGACGGCGGCAACCGCGGTGCAAGCCACCGGCGGCGGACACTAAAGGAGACGGCAAATGTTTTCACGCAGAGGATTTCTCGGCAGTGCCGCGCTGATCGGCGCCGGCGCTGTCTCCAGCCGGGTCCAGGCCGCCGCCATTCCGGAAGCGCCGACCATGGACAAGGCCGTGATGCAGCCGCCGCTGCATCCGACCTCAGGCCCTGATTACCGGCCGGTGGTGACGCTGAACGGCTGGACCCTGCCATGGCGAATGAACGGCGACTGGAAGGAGTTCCACCTCGTCGCCGAACCCGTGGTGCGCGAATTCGCCGAGGGCATGAAGGCCAATTTGTGGGGCTATAACGGCCAGGCCCCAGGGCCGACCATCGAGGCGGTCGAAGGCGACAAGGTGCGCATCTTCGTCACCAACCGCCTCCCCGAAGCGACCACGGTGCACTGGCACGGCATGGTCGTGCCGTCAGGAATGGACGGCGTCGGCGGACTGACCCAGCCGCACATTCCGCCGGGCAAGACCTTCGTCTACGAATTCATGCTGAAGCACAGCGGCACCTTCATGTACCACCCGCATTCGGACGAGATGGTGCAGATGGCGATGGGCATGATGGGCATGATCGTCGTGCATCCGCGCGATCCCTCGTTCCGACCGGTCGACCGCGACTTCGTGTTTATCATGAGCAGTTATCTGATCGACCCCGGCACCTATCTGCCCAAGGTCAACGAGATGACCGACTTCAACATGTGGACCTGGAATTCGCGCGTCTTTCCCGGCATCGACCCGCTGGCAGTGCGACTCGGCGACAAGGTTCGCATCCGCGTCGGCAACCTCACCATGACCAACCACCCGATCCATCTGCACGGACAGAGTTTTGCGGTGACCGGCACCGACGGCGGCTGGATTCCGGACACCGCGCAATATCCGGAGGCCACCGCTGACGTGCCCGTCGGCAGCGTCCGCGCCTTCGACTTCCTCGCCGACAACCCTGGCGACTGGGCGTTCCACTGCCACAAGTCGCATCACACCATGAACTCCATGGGCCACAACATGCGCAATTTCATTGGCGTGCCCCAGAAGGACCTTGCCCGCGCGGTCGGCAAGCTCGCGCCCGACGCGATGGCGATGGGCTCGACCGGCATGTCGATGGGCAGCATGGAAATGCCGGCACCCGAGAACACGCTGCCAATGATGACCGGTACCGGTCAGTTCGGCCCGATCGAGATGGGCGGGATGTTCACGGTGATGAAGGTCCGCGAGGGCCTGGCGCGCGACGACTACGGCGATCCCGGCCCGTACAAGTTTCCGCAAGGCTCCGTTGCCTACGAAGTCGAAGCGCCCGCCGCCATGCCTGCGCGGCAGGACTCCCCCTCTACCGCCACACCGGCACCCAAGGGCACGAGCAGCAAACCCGCATCGATGAAAAGGATGAAAATGTAACGCGTCGACGTAACCGCCTTTGAAACCAACGAAGAACAGGGAATATCACATGAAGAACATCGTCACTGCAGGGCTCGCGCTGGTTGCCATCTCAACCTTGCCGCTCCAGGCGCACAGCCACGAGCAGCATGGCCACGAAAGCTACGCCGCGGGCCAGCCCGGCGACATCGGCAAGCCGGCGCGCACCATCGAAATCGAAATGAGCGAGATGGCGTACACGCCATCGCGCCTCGAGGTGAAGCGCGGTGAGCAGATCCGCTTCGTGGTGCGCAATGCCGGCAAGGAGGACCACGAATTTCTGCTCGCCACCACCGAAGAGAATTTGAAGCACGCGGAAACCATGAAGAAGCACCCGCACATGGAGCACGACGATCCGAACGGTGTACGGCTGGCACCGAACAAGTCGGCCGAGATCCTCTGGAAGTTCACCAAGGCGGGCACGTTCGAATATTCCTGCCTGATTCCCGGTCATCGCGACTACGGCATGATCGGCAGAATCACCGTGAAATAGACCGCCGCTAGAAACGGTGGACAAGCATAAGAAGGAGAACGACATGAACAAACTCATCCGGGCGATGGCCGCGGTAACCCTCGCCACCCTTGTCTCAGCGACCGTCGCGATGGCCCAGAACAGCATCAGCGGCGAGGTCAAGAAAATCGACGAGGGCGCCGGAAAGATCACGCTCAAGCACGGCCCCGCGAAAAACCTCGGCATGGATGAGTCGATGACGATGGTCTATCGCGTCAAGGACCCCGCCATGCTCCAGCAGGTCAAGGTTGGCGACAAGGTCGAATTCGAGGCCGAGGAGGCCAGTTCGGGCTTCACGGTCACGAAAATGCGGAAGGCGAAATGAGCCAGGGCCGCGGCGGCGCCCGCCGTCGCCGCGACGTTTTCGATTGCCCATGCCGCCCGGTTTCGTCTGCCCGGGCTGCATCTGCGAACCTATCATCGCCATCGTCGACCGCCTCCTGACCCGTCTCCCGTTCGCCAAATTCGCGATTGTCACCGTGGCCGGAGGCAATGATTGCGATTTGACCGGGATCAAGACCGCGACCGGAAGCCACGACAAGGAGTTCCAGGATGATGGCTGCCCCAACATGGTTAAGCTGTGCAGCCAGCTGTCGCGGAAGTGAAGTGGCGGCCCTTCCAAAGGGCCCAGTCGCCGTGTCAGAATACGGCATGGTCTTCCGTCTGTTCATAACCCGGTTGCTGGCGATCGCCATCGTTGCCGGACTGGCCGTTGCGCCCGTCGCAGCGCCGGCCGCCATGCAGGGCTCCATGCCCGCGGGAATGACCGACATGTCGTCGATGGCCGCCGAAATGCCGTGCTGCCCCGACGAACAGAAGAGCAAGACGTGCACGGATTGTCCTGTCATCGCGATGTGCGTGTTGGCGGCGGCCCAGGCCGCTCCGCCCGAGACGTCAGCCCTGCCGGTGCGCCGTCCGGTCCGGACCACGCATGCGCTGCGTGACGACGTTTTCGCCGACGGGCTCGACCGCCCCCCTCCCGACCAACCACCTCGAAACCTGGCCTGACGAACCTTCGGTCGCCGCCGCTCGCGGCGCGCCGATGACGCATGCCGCTTTGCGGCTGACCCAGGACATTCGAGGACAGAGTAGATGAAGACGTCAAACACCAAACGCGCCGTTCAGGCGGCGCTGATCGCGGCCGCCATCGGCTGCGCGAGCACGCAAGCCCTTGCCGATATCAGCGATTACCGGTTCGAACTGGTCGACCAGACCGTCAAGGCCGGCCCCGACAAGATCATCACGATCCGGCTGACGAACCACAAGACCGGCAAGCCGGTGCCCGGCGCCGTGATCTTCGCGACCCGGCTCGACATGGCGCCGGACGCGATGCGGGAGATGGTCACCAAGGTCACACCGGTTCCTGACGCTGAGCCCGGCACCTACAAGTTCCAGGCGACGTTCGGCATGGCCGGCCGCTGGCAACTTTCCCTTGGCGCCAAGATCCAGGGCGAGACCGGCACGCTCGAGAACAAGCTCGTCATCACGGCGCAACCATGAACCGCGCCGTTCTCGCATGCACCGGCGTCGCGTTGATCGCGGCGGCCGGTGCGGGGCTCGTCGCGGCAGCATTCGCCGCCGACGGAGATCGCGCGCCGATCTATTACAGGGATCCCGACGGCAAGCCCGACTACTCGCCGGTCCCGAAGAAGACCCCGGACGGACGCGACTATCGTCCGGTTTCGGCGGACGACAACGCGCGAGTCGACGAGACCCCTGCGGCCTCGGCCGCGGGCTCGGGTTCAAGCACGGGCGGCGACCGCAAGATCAAATATTACCGCAACCCGATGGGCCTTCCCGACACCTCGCCGGTGCCGAAGAAGGACTCGATGGGAATGGACTACATCGCGGTGTTCGACGGAGACGATAGCGACGACGGCACCGTCAAACTGTCGCCCGGCAAGATCCAGCGCACCGGCGTGAAATCCGAACCCGCCGCGCGGCGCACGATCCGCAGTGTGATCCGCGCCCCCGGCACCATCCAGCTCGACGAGCGGCGGATCTCCGTGATCGCGATGCGGTCGGAAAGCTTCGTGCTCAACGTCGCCAATGTCACGACGGGGTCGCACGTCGCCAAGGGCCAGCCCTTGATGGAAATCTACAGCCCGGCGATCGCCTCCGCCGCCGCCGAGTACATCGCCACCATCTCATCGAAGACCACCGCGGGCGACGGCCTGTACGGCCGCGGTTCGCGGCAACGGCTGATCAACCTCGACATGCCGGACGCCGCGATTGCCGCGATCGAGAAAACCCGCAACGTTCCGACTTCGGTCCAGTGGGACTCGCCGCGCGACGGCATCGTGCTGGAACGCAGCGCCATCGAGGGCATGCGGGTGCAGCCGGGCGGCGTGCTGTTCCGGATCGCCGATCACACGGTGGTCTGGGCGCTGATCGACATCGCCGAGCGCGATCTCGGCGCCATCCGCCTCGGCCAGCCGGCCACGGTCAAGGCCCGCAGTTTTCCCGACCGCGACTTCGCCGGCAAGATCGAGGTCATCTATCCCGAGATCAACAAGGAGACGCGAACCGCGCGGCTCCGCGTCGTGCTGCCCAATCCCGAACAACTGCTGCTGCACGACATGTATCTCGACGCCGAGATCGCGATCGGCAGCGGCGCGCCGGTGCTGGCCGTTCCCGAAAGCGCGGTCATGGACACCGGCAGCCGGCAGGCCGTGTTCGTCGACAAGGGACAGGGCCGGCTGGAGCCGCGCGACGTCACGCTCGGTCAGCGCGGCGACGGCTATGTCGAGATACGCGACGGCGTTGCCGAAGGCGAGCCCGTCGTGGTCTCGGCCAATTTCCTTGTCGATGCCGAGAGCAACCTGAAGGCCGCGTTGAAGGGCTTCTCGGAAGGATCCCGCCCATGATCGCGCGCCTCATCGCCTGGTCGGCGCGCAACCTGCTGCTGGTGCTGTTCGGCACCGGCTTTGCGGCCGCCGCCGGCATCTACGCCCTGGTCCACCTGCCGCTCGATGCGATTCCGGATCTCTCCGACACCCAGGTCATCGTCTACACCGAATATCCCGGCCAGGCGCCGCAGGTGATCGAGGACCAGGTCACCTATCCCCTGACGACGGCGATGCTGACGGTGCCGAAATCGAAGGTCGTGCGCGGCTTCTCCTTCTTCGGCGTCTCTTTCGTTTACGTCATCTTCGAGGACGGCACCGACATCTACTGGGCGCGCTCGCGCGTGCTCGAATTCCTCAACGGCGCGGCGCCGCGCCTGCCGTCGGGCGTGACGCCGACGATGGGACCAGATGCCACCGGCGTCGGCTGGGTCTACCAGTACGCGGTGATGTCCAAGGAGTTGAATCTCGCGGACACCCGCGCCATCCAGGATTGGAATCTGAAATTCGCGCTGGCCAAGGCCGAAGGCGTCGCCGAGGTGGCCAGCGTCGGCGGCTTCGTCAGGCAATACAATGTCATCCTCGATCCGCAGCGCATGCGCGACCGCGGCATCACCATGCAAAAAATGCGCGAGGCGATCCGCGCCAGCAATTCCGATGTCGGTGGGCGCACCGTCGAACTCTCCGAATTCGAATATGTGATCCGCGGCAAGGGCTACCTCAAGAGCATCAACGACCTTGGCAACGTTGTGTTGAAGGCGAGTGGCGGCACGCCGGTGCTGTTGCGCGACGTCGCCCGCGTCGAGCTCGGTCCCGACGAGCGGCGCGGCATCACCGAACTCAACGGCGAAGGCGAGGTCGCCAGCGGCATCGTGCTGCAGCGCTTCGGAGTCAACGCGCTCGACGTCATCGAGAACGTCAAGAAACGCTTTGCGGAAATCGCCTCCAGCCTGCCGAAATCGGTCGAGATCGTGCCGGTCTACGACCGCTCGAACCTGATCAACGCGGCGATCGAGACGCTCAAACACACGCTGTTCGAGGAAAGCGTCGTCGTGGCGCTGGTCTGCATCGTGTTCCTGCTGCATGTCCGCAGCGCTTTGGTGGCGATCCTGATGCTGCCGGTCGGCGTGTTGATGGCGTTCGGCGCCATGAAGCTATTGGGCCTCGGCTCCAACATCATGAGCCTCGGTGGCATTGCGATTGCGATCGGCGCCATGGTCGACGCCGCGATCGTGATGATCGAGAACGCCCACAAGCACCTGGAACGGGCCGCACCCGGCAAATCCCGTGTCGAGATATTGATCGAGGCTGCGTCGGAGGTCGGTCCAGCGCTGTTTTTCAGCCTGTTGATCATCACCGTCTCCTTCATGCCGATCTTCACGCTGGAGTCGCAGGAGGGGCGGTTGTTCAGCCCGCTGGCGTTCACCAAGACATTCTCGATGGCAGCGGCGGCGCTGTTGTCGGTGACGCTGGTGCCGGCGTTGATGGTGATCTTCGTTCGCGGCAAGATCGTTGCGGAGCACAAGAACCCGATCAACCGCTTCCTGATCTGGGTCTACCGGCCCGTGATCAAGGGCGTGATGCGCGCCAAGACCCTCGTCATCGTTCTCGCACTGGCTACTCTCGCAGTCAGCGTCTGGCCGGCGCGACAGCTCGGTACCGAGTTCATGCCGAACCTGAACGAAGGCACCCTGCTCTACATGCCGACCACGCTGCCGGGAATCTCCGTCACCAAGGCCGCTGAATTGCTGCAGATGCAGGACCGCATCATCCGCTCGTTTCCGGAAGTCGCCTCGGTCTATGGCAAGGCCGGACGCGCCGCCACCGCGACCGATCCGGCACCCTCCGAAATGTTCGAGACCGTGGTCAATCTCAAGCCAAAGGAACAATGGCGGGCCGGCCTCACGGTCGACGGCCTGATCGCCGAGATGGACAAGGCGCTGCAGTTTCCCGGCGTATCGAACGCCTGGACGATGCCGATCAAGGCCCGCATCGACATGCTGTCGACCGGCATCCGCACGCCCATCGGCGTCAAGGTGATCGGCACCGATCTGGTCGAGATCGACCGGCTCGCCAAGCAGATCGAGCAGATCATCAAAGCCGTGCCCGGCACCGCGTCGGCCTATGCCGAGCGTGGCATCGGCGGCTACTATCTCGATGTGACGCCGGATCGCAACGCGCTGGCGCGCTACGGCATCGCGGTCCAGGACGTGCAGGATACGGTGGCGACCGCGCTCGGCGGCCAGACCGTGACCACGACGGTGGAAGGCCGCCAGCGCTTCACCGTCAACATGCGCTACCCGCGCGATCTCCGCGACAACCCGCAGGCGATCGCCAGTGATGTGCTGGTGCCGATGCCGGCGGGCGGCGCCGTGCCACTCGGCGAGGTCGCCACAGTGGCGCCGGCGCGCGGGCCAACCACGATCCGCACTGAGAACGGCCAGCTGGCAACCTACATCTATGTCGATATCCGCGACCGCGATCTCGGCGGCTACGTTGCCGAAGCGCGGCAGGCGGTGCAGGCAGGCATCGCGTTTCCACCGGGCTATTACGTGATGTGGAGCGGCCAGTACGAATACCTGGAACGCGCCACCGCGCGGCTCAGAATCGTCGTGCCGGTGACGCTGCTGATCATCTTCCTGCTGCTCTATTTGAACTTCCGCTCGATCGTCGAGACCATGATCGTGATGCTGTCGCTGCCGTTCGCGCTGGTCGGCGGCCTCTGGCTGATGTGGTGGCTCGGCTTCAACTTGTCGGTGGCGGTCGCCGTCGGCTTCATCGCGCTCGCCGGCGTCGCCGCCGAGACCGGCGTCGTGATGCTGATGTACCTGAACCAGGCGTTGGCCCAGATCGCGGCACAACGCGCCGGCCAAGGCCGCGCCGTGACGCGCGGCGATCTCTACGACGCCATCATGGAAGGCGCGGTCGAGCGCGTGCGCCCGAAGATGATGACGGTGGTCGCGATCATGGCCGGCCTGTTGCCGATCATGTGGAGCAGCGGCACCGGCTCCGAGATCATGCAGCGCATCGCGGTGCCGATGATTGGCGGCATGGTGTCGTCGACGCTGCTGACGCTGATCGTGATTCCGGCGGTGTTCGGACTGGTCAAGGGCTGGCGTTTGCCGAACGAACCGCGCGCCGATGTCAAGCCTCCGCCGCCGCCCGTGCGCGCCGCGGTCGAATCAAAGCGGGAGATTCCGGAACCCGCCGCCTGAAAACGCGCGTGTGGAACGTTACTTTGTTGCACGTCGACTCCCGATCAGCCGCCGTGCTAGACACCCTCCGCAACCATGCGAGTAGCCGCCCTGAAACCCGCCGCCCATCGATCTGGATTACGCCGCCTGCGCACCGCGCGCGGGTTCGCGGCCGTCTTGATGATGGCGGTGTATCTGTTGGCCGGCGCGCTGCACGGCGTGTGCGATCTCGACGTCGCCAATCCTATCGGCAAGGGCGCCGTCACCATGACCGCGGCCACGGACATCGACGCCTCCGGCAAGACCGTGGCCGCCGAACATCACTGTCACGGCTGCTTCTCGGTGTCGGTCCCGGCGCCGCTGCTGGCCAGCATCGTCATCGAACCGAAGCCCGCCACGCCGGCCGCGCCGCGCGCCGACGGCGCCGGTCTGGTTCCGGGCATCGATACCCCTCCGCCCAAATTCCTGAGCTGAACGCAGTCGCCGAGCGCATCTGCGCCCAATGTCGCCGTACGTCAGGTAAGTCTTCATGTTCTCGAGAGCCGCCACGCGTCTTGCGTGCGCGACGGTATTGCTGGTCAGCCCATGGCTGGCGGGTGCCGCGCATTCACAAACCCTCACTTTGGGGACCGCGCTGCAGCGCGCGCTCGCCGCCAGTCCGCGGCTGACCGCAGCCGAGCGCGACGTCGGCATCGCCACGGGCCAGCGCATCCAGGCCGGCGCGTTGATCAATCCCGAACTCTCCTATGAACAGGACAATTCGTTCGGCTCCGGCAAATATAGTGGCACCAAGTCGGCCGAGACCACGTTGCAGATCAGCCAGCTGTTCGAACTGTTCGGCAAGCGTGACGCGCGCATCGCCGCGGGCGTGGCCGGTGTCGAGACGGCGGCGATCCAGCGCAAGGCCGTCAGGCTCGAAATATTGTCGGAGACCGCGATTGCCTTTCTCAGCGTGCTGGGGCTGCAGCGCCGGATCCAGATCCTCGACGAACAGGTCGCCGACATCGACCGAATCACGCCGCTGCTGCAGCGACGGGTCGAGGCCGGCGCCTCCTCGCCGGCGGAAACCGGCCGGGCCGAGGTCGCCTCCGCCCTGGTGAAGGCCGATCGCGAACGGGCGCGCGCCGCGCTCGCCAGCGCCAGGCGCGAACTCGCGATCCTGATGGGCGATACGTCCGCGAAGTTCTCGACCGTCTCGGGCAAGCTCGATGCCACCGGTCGGCCGCCATCGTTCGCGGCCGTCGTGGCCGCGATCGACGCCAATCCGCAACTGATGCGCTGGACCGCGGTCTACGCACAGCGCAATGCCGAACTGCTGCTGGCGCGGCTGAAACCCTATCCGGATGTACGGTTCGCCGCAGGCTGGCGGCATTACAACGAAAGCAACGCCGACGCCGTCAGGCTCACGCTCGCGGTCCCGATCCCGGTGTTCGACCAGAACCAGGGCAACATTCTTTCGGCGCAGGAGAGCCTCGACAAGACCAGGGCCGAGCGTGACGCCAACCGGAACACGCTGATCGTGCTGGCGGGGCGCGCCTACGATTCGCTGCAGGGCTCGCTGCGCGAACTGGCGGTGCTGCGCGACACTGCGGTGCCGAAGTCGCGTCTGGCCGCGGATGCGATCTCTGGGGGATACGGCCAGGGGCGCTTCACGCTGCTCGAAGTGCTGGACGCGCAGGCCAGCGTCGCCCAGGCGCGCCTTCGCGAACAGGAAGCGCTGCAGAATTTCCACGTCGCCGTCGCCACCATCGAAGGACTGGTCGGCAATCCCTTTGCACTGGCGCGGGAGAGCGCACGATGAAGCGATCGACCATTCTGACCGGCGTGATTGCGGCGATCGCAATCGGCGCGTTCGGCTATCGGATGCTGTCCCCTCCCTTGGCCCGCGAACCCGCGGCGCAAACCGAAAAGAAGGAATCGAAGGCCGCCAATGAGCACGTGGCGCCGGACGAACACGCCGCCGATCGTATCCTGATCAGCGACGTCAAACTCGCCGCCGCCGGCGTGGTGCTGTCGGAAGCCGGCGCCGTCACGCTCAGCGACACGCTGCAGTTCAACGGCCTGCTGCGCGCCAACCAGGAAGCCGTCGTGCAGGTGACGCCGCGGTTTCCCGGGATCGTGCGCGCCATCCGCAAGCGCATCGGCGACGCGGTCGCCAGGGACGAGGCGATGGCCTCGATCGAGAGCAACCAGAGCCTGACCGTCTATGAACTCAAGGCGCCGATCGGCGGAACGGTGATCGAGCGGCAGATATCGCTCGGCGAGTACGCTTCGGAACAGAAACCCGCCTTCGTCGTCGCGGACCTGTCGTCGATCTGGGTCGACCTGTCGATCTACCGGCAGGATCTCAAGCGGGTGCGGATCGGCGACGAGGTGCTGATCGACCCCGAGGACGGCGGCGGCGACATCAAGGGATCGATCTCCTATGTCGCGCCGATCGGCGCCAGCGACACCCAGACGGCGCTGGCCCGCCTCGTGCTGCCGAATCCGGACGGCCGGCTGCGGCCGGGACTGTTCGTCACCGCGCGGCTGGTGCTGGCCAAGCGCCAGGTTGCCGTCGCGGTGCGCGCCGGCGCGATCCAGACGCTGGAGAACAAGACCGTCGTGTTCGTGCGCGAGAACGGCGACAAGATCGAGGCCCGTCCGGTCGAACTCGGCGAGGCCGATCCGAAGTTCGTCGAGATCCGTGCCGGATTATCTGCCGGCGAACGCTACGTCGCCGAGAACAGTTTCGTGGTGAAGGCCGAGATGGGCAAGGGAGACGGCGACCATGATTGACGCCATCCTCGCCTTCGCCATCCGGCAGCGCTGGCTGGTTCTGTTGCTGACGCTCGGAGCCGGCGTCTTCGGGGCGTGGAATTTCACCCGGCTTCCGATCGACGCGCTGCCCGATATCACCAACGTTCAGGTGCAGATCAATACCTCTGCGCCCGGCTATTCGCCGCTCGAAGCCGAACAGCGGATCACCTTTCCGATCGAGACGGCCATGGGCGGACTGCCCAAGCTGCAATATACTCGCTCGCTGTCGCGCTACGGCTTGAGCCAGGTCACCGTGATCTTCCAGGACGGCACCGATCTCTATTTCGCCCGCCAGCTCGTCAACGAACGCATCCAGCAGGTGCGGGATCAATTGCCGTCGGGAATCGAAACCACGATGGGGCCGATCTCGACCGGTCTCGGCGAAATCTACATGTACACCGTGGAGGCGAAGCCCGGCGCCCGAACCCCGGGCGGCGGCGAATACACCACGACCGAACTGCGAACCATTCAGGACTGGATCATCAAGCCGCAATTGCGCACCGTGCCCGGCGTGATCGAGGTCAATTCGATCGGCGGCTTCGCGCGCCAGTTTCACGTGCAGCCCGATCCCGGCCGGCTGATGGCCTACAAAATCGGTTTTCGCGACGTCATGACGGCGCTGGCCAGCAACAACGCCAATGTCGGCGCCGGCTATATCGAGCGCAACGGCGAGCAGTACCTGGTGCGCGCCCCGGGCCAGGTGTCCTCGATCGAGGAAATCCGCGACATCGTGATCGGCTCGCGCGGCGGCGTGCCGGTGCGGATCCGTGACATCGCGGATGTCCAGGAGGGCAAGGAACTGCGCACCGGCGCGGCGACGGTAAACGGCGCCGAAACGGTGCTCGGGACCGCGATGCTGCTGATCGGTGAAAACAGCCGCACGGTGGCACAGCGGGTGGCCGCCAAACTTCAGGAGATCGCGAAGTCGCTGCCCGAGGGCGTCGTGGCGCGCGCCGTCTACGACCGCACCCACCTTGTCGAAGCCACCATCGCGACGGTGCAAACGAACCTGCTGGAGGGCGCGCTGCTGGTCATCGCGATCCTGTTCCTGATCCTGGGCAATATCCGCGCCGCCATCGTCACCGCCTGCGTGATTCCGCTCTCCATGCTGTTCACGATCACCGGCATGGTGGAGACGAAGGTCAGCGCCAATTTGATGAGCCTCGGCGCCATCGATTTCGGCATCATCATCGACGGCGCCGTGATCATCGTCGAGAACTGCCTGCGGCTGCTGGCGCAGGAACAGCACCGCCGCGGACGCCTGCTGTCGCTCGACGAGCGGCTGCGCACGATTCTGGACGGCTCAACGGAGGTGATCCGGCCGAGCCTGTTCGGAACCCTGATCATCGGCGTGGTCTACCTGCCGGTACTGACCCTGACCGGAACCGAAGGCAAGATGTTCACGCCGATGGCGCTGACAGTGCTGATGGCGCTGGCGGCGGCCGCGCTATTGTCTGTCACCTTCGTTCCCGCGGCCGTCGCGATCATGGTGCGCGGCAGGGTGGCCGAGGGAGAGAACATTTTCATGCGTGGCGCCCGGCAGCTGTATTTGCCGCTGCTCGGGCGCGCCATCGCGTATCGCCACGCCGTGGCGCTGCTGGCCGTCGTGATCGTCGCCGCCAGCGGTTACGCCGCCACCCGGATGGGCGGCGAGTTCATCCCGAGCCTCGATGAGGGCGACGCCACCGTCGAGACGCTCCGGATCCCCGGCACCAGCCTGACGCAGAGCGTGGAGATGCAGCAGCGGCTCGAACTGGCCCTCAAGGAAGTGCCCGAGGTCGCCTCGGTGTTCTCCAAGATCGGCACCGCTGAGATCGCCAACGATCCGATGCCGGTGAATGCGGGCGACACCTACGTCATGCTGAAACCGCGGGAGCAATGGCCCGACAGCGGCAAGTCCAAGAACGAGTTGTTCGAGGAACTCGAGG